>WJPL01000001.1:870481-1184278 GCA_009649675.1 Alphaproteobacteria bacterium HT1-32
CCTCTCGCTCAGCCGTTGCCGGAAAGCCATCGCCGTCTCACAATATGCCCGGAATGCGCTGACTTTTGGCCTTGGCAGTCGTCTGATCAACAAGGTTGCTGTCGTGCATCACGGTGTCCGCGATGTGTTCCAGCCCTCAAACCCTTCACGGTCTGAAAACTTCCTGCTCGCCGTGAGCGATATCTATGTTCAGAAAAACCTGCATACACTGATTTCGGCTCTGCCGGAGATCAAACGCCGCTCGCCTGATATCAGTCTGAAAATTGCCGGCCGGGCCATCGACAAAGGATATCTCGCCGAAATTCAGACCGTCATCAACGAGAACAACCTGCAGGATTCTGTTGAATTTCTCGGTCCGCAGACCACAGAGCAACTGGTTGACCTGTATCAGCGCTGCAAGGTTTTTGTCTTTCCTTCCACTGTCGAAACCTTCGGCAATCCGCTGGTTGAAGCCATGGCAAGCGGTGCTGCAATAGCCAGTTCGAATACGGCTGCGATGCCGGAAATCGTTGATGATGCCGCCCTGTTTTTTAATCCGCTGGATGTGAATGACCTCGCCCTGAAAGTCTCTGCTCTTCTGAATGATGACGAACTGAGACAGACAATGAGGCAGAAGGCGATTCGACGGTCGCAAGATTTTTCCTGGGAACTCACAGCCCGGAAAACCGCGAGAGTTCTCAAGGAGGCCGCACCAAAGGAACGGCGCATGGCCATCGGGATAAACCTGAATGAGAACACTGAAGGCGCACGGTGACTCTCCGACTGCTATACATCGTCAGCCACCCAATCCAGTATCAGGCGCCCCTGCTCCGTCAGATCGCCCGGCAGCCGGAGATCCGGTTGCGTGTTCTTTTCGAAAACGTCACATCGGATGGTCAGCATTACGACCCCGGTTTCGGGCGCGAGATCCAGTGGGACGTGCCACTGCGTGAAGGCTATGACAGCGCGCCGGCAGACGATGTGTCGATCGCAGATGAAATTGCAGCCTGTGATATCCTGTGGGTTCATGGCTGGCAGACGGCAACTCTCAGATCAGCGATCCGACGGGCAAGCCGGCAGGGCAAACCTGTCCTGATGCGGGGGGAAAACTGGGCCGTGGCAATGCCTGACGGTCCGGGCCTGCGGGGATGGCTGAAGCGACGCTATCTGTCCTCAATATTCAGAAATTGCAGCGGCTTTCTCTGTATCGGGAAGATGAACCGCGATTACTATCGTGATCATGGGATAGATGACGCCAGACTGTTCGACATGCCCTATGCCATCGACAATGACATGTTTCGTGAGAAAGCCGCCGCAGCCGATATCGGCGCTCTCCGGCACAGTCTCGGCATCCCGGAAGACCGCAAGGTTATCCTGTATGCCGGAAAGCTGTCACCGCGAAAACATCCGGACATCCTGCTGACAGCCTGGAAGACGGCAAACTGGACCGGACCAAAACCGGTTCTGTTGTTTGTCGGTGATGGCCCCCTGATGACCAGTATGTGCCACAAAGCCTCAGAAGATGTCATTTTTGCAGGCTTTCGGAACCAGACCGAATTACCGGGACTTTATCGTCTGGCTGATCTGTTTGTTCTCGCCGCGTCGCGGGAAGCCTGGGGGCTTGCCATCAATGAAGCCATGGTCTGCGGCACCGCCGTGATCGCCTCAACCGAATGTGGTGCAGCCCATGATCTGATTGACCAGAACTGTGGCCGGCTGGTGCCGCCCGGAGATGTCCCGGCGCTGGCCGCCACATTGCCTGAAGCGCTCGAAAACAGCCGGCCCCTCGGTGAAAATGCCCGGTTGCGTATGGCAGAATGGAACTTTGACGCTGATATCCGGGGTCTGACCCACGCTATCCGGTCTGTGGCATGAGACCGCTGAACATCCTCTTCGTTGCAGAACTGGCCCCCGGGTCACGAAGCTATCAGCGTATCCGCCGGCTGCAGATGATGGGGCATTCGGTCGAAACCCTGTCGCTGGTTCCCGCGGATGCAACCTATGAAACAAAACCCCGCCTGATTGACCGGATACGTCACAGGTTACGCTATCCGCAAGACCGGAGCGGGGCCAATGACAGATTGCGCAACCTGCCAGCAGAGCCCCGGCCCGACATCATCTGGTTTGAACGGGCGACAACGGTTCCCGGTGCAACCCTGCGGGCCCTCAAACAGGCGCATCCGGGCTGCAAGCTGATCTGGTATGCAGAAGATGACATGATGAACCCGGCACATCTCAGCCGCCAGGTTGCCTCCGCCATTCCCTTCTATGACCTCTGGGTGACCACGAAATCATTCAACACCCGGCCAGAAGAACTGCCGTCACTTGGCGCGAAATCGATGCTTTTCGTCAACAATGCCTATGACATCGAGGCGCATTCACCGATCGAACTCTCCGGGACGGACCAGCAGAATTTTGCGGCGGACATCTCGTTCGTCGGGACATGGGAACATCCGCGGGCAGAAACTGTCCGGCAGCTGGCCGAAGCTGGCCTGTCCGTGCGCATCTGGGGTAACGGCTGGGAGCGAATGGCTGATCCGCCAGCCAGTCTCGATATTGCCTACAAGCCGGTTTACGGCGACGATTACCGCCGCGTCGTCACGGCATCGAAAATCAATCTGTGCTTTTTGCGCAGGGGCAACCGTGACCTGCAAACCTGCCGCTCTTTCGAAATTCCGGCCATCGGCGGTTTCATGATGCATGAATTTTCGGTTGAAATGTCACAGATCCTCCCCCCTGATCAGGGTGCTGTCTACTTTGACAACGAAACGGATTTGCCCCGACTTTGCCGCTTCTGGCTGGAGCATCCGGAGAACCGGGAGAAGATCGCCGCAGCGGGACGCACTGAACTGCTGACGGCCGGACATGAGCATGAAGACAGATTACGCGAAATCCTTGAAGCCGCTACCGGCGAAGGCGACTGAATGAAAGTTCTTGTGAACGCCCTGTCCGCCAAGAAAGGCGGCATTGTTACCTATACAAAAAACCTTCTGACATCATTGTCAGAGGCCGGAATCGACGTGACCGTTGCCGTGCCTCCCGAATTCAGCCATCCGCTGAAACACTGTCTTATGCCGATTGATACATCCAGGTTTTCACCGGCGCGACGGTTCCTGTGGGAGCAGACCATCTGGCGCTCCATCGTCAAGCGTCACAATCCCGACGTGCTGTTTTCGTCAGCCAATTTTGGCCTTCTGAACAGCTCCTGCCGGCAAATACTGTTGCTGCGCGAGGGTGGCCTTTTCGACCCGGACTATCTGGCGAACATGGCCCCTACCCAGGGTGTCTACGCCTCGCTGAACCGGTCAATCCGGCGACAGCTGATGCTGGCCTCGGCGACCCGGTCCGACACGATCATTACACCGACCGAGGCAATGCGGGACATGGTCGGGCTCTGGCTGCCAAACGCCCGTGAAAAGCTCATCGTCAATCATTACGGCACGCTGAATGAGTCATTCGCCCCGACCGCCAGCCCGCGCAAATGGCGGGCAGACGGCGTCTTGCGGCTGTTATATGTCTCCGTCTATTACCCTCACAAGGTTCCCTGGCTGTTATGCGAAGCCGTTGACAGGCTGAATGCGGCGGGCATTCCGACCACGGCAACCATCACGATGACCTTGCGTGAAATGACTGACATGCCGGGTGGAAGTCTCGACCACGCCGTCATCTCACAGGCTGTCGCCAAAGGGACCGTCAGGCTTGGCCATCACGATTATGGAAACCTGCCGGACCTCTATCGCTCTCATGACGCTTTCGTCTTCCCGTCGGTCTCCGAAACATTCGGCCATCCGATGGCTGAAGCCATGAGTTCGGGCCTGCCTGTGGTTGTCTCCGATACCAGCGTCAACCGCGAAATCTGCGGTGATACGGCACTCTATGCCGCCCCCTATTCAGTGACAGGCATTTGCGACCAGTTGCGGACACTCGATGGCGATCAGGAACTGAGAGATACCCTGCGCCAGCGTGCCCGCCAGAGAACATTGGAAATGTACGACTGGCAGGGACATATCGATCGCCTGCTGGCGTTGTTCTGATCATGACAGGAGCGGAAAACAGAGATCACCCGGGCGGCATCCGGTTCGGGCTATTGCTTGCTCTTGTTTTCGTTCTGCTGGCTGGTCTGCTGATAACCTCGCGGGATGCCTATCTGATCCATATTGATGCGACCTGGGTTACCACACCGTACAACCGGTTTGCCTATTTCTGTGACGATATACCCGCCTGTCTCCGGATCGGTTCATCCTGGAGCTGGAAACTCATTGCCGAACTGATGAATAGCGGTATTCACATACTGGGAATAAGCACGACAGACGGCGCCACCGGACTGACTGCTTCAGATATCCGGGACAATGCGGAACGGGTTGCTGCTGTCCTGCACAGGCTTCTTGTACTGGCACCGGTTCCTGTCGCCGCGGTACTGATAACCCGGACAAAACCGGCGGCCATCCTGATCCTGAGTCTGGCCTTTGCAGTAATGCTGGGCTGGAGCCCGCTGCTGTACCGTCCGCTGATTGACTTCTACAACCTGTTTGCGAACTGGCCCCGAAATTACTGGGATTTCAGTTTTGCCCTGCAATTCTACGATTTCGTCTCTGTCGGTTTCCTGTTCTGCCTTCTGATCCGGCTTGCGCGTCCGCAGTCTCCCGGTTACGCCGATGCCATCCTGCTGGTGCTGATCGGGCAGCTGCTCTTCGAAAATCTCGGCATTGTCGCGGGAATAGCTGTTGCCCTGCGATACGGACTGTTGTCCGCAGGGCCTGCCCGATGGAAGCCGGCACTCTGCCGGCTGGCTGCTTCTGCTGCCGCATCAGTGATGTTGCTGGGGGTTATGCTGGCCCTGATTCAGGCCAACAAGGGCGCCGACCCGGCCGGACATGCAGTCACACTCTCCGCCTATTTTGAGTCCTATCGTGATCTGGTTGCCGAGAATATACGCAGCCTGCCAATCATCATCGCCAATTTCATAAACCTGATGACCCTGCCGCTGGTCATCGGCGGGCTGGCTGGTCTGCTATTGTCCCGGATTGACCGGACACTGGCAGATGACCCCCGGCATCCGGACCGGCTGGCCGTGACCGCCCTGTCCATTTCCGCGGGATTTGCGGTGACAATCTGCATCGGGTTTTTCGTCAATTCCTATCAGTCGGAAACCGGACGACAGATCCTGCCTTTCCTGACCATGCTGACCATCACCAGCTGTCTGACCCTGCGCTGGCTTCTGGCCCGCAGATCCCGGCGCCAGTCTGCTTAAAGCGGTGCGATGATCGTCTTGACGAAGGGATTGAGATAATTGTCGAGCAGGGCGAGGTTTTTGATCTGACTGAGCGACGCCCAGCAAAACAGACCGCCAAGGTCATCCGGATTCAGTGACCCCGGTTCGGCCAGAATAATCCGGTTACTGTTGCTCTTGCGCCAGAACCGTCCGCCTTCCTCGTTATGTTCTGCGGCATAAACCAGCCGGCACGGGGTTTCTTCCAGCAGATAGTCTGTCAGTGGCGGTCGTTTTCCCTGATGAGCCTGCCGGAGATTGCTCCAGGTTGCCTGAGCTGATGGCGCGAACTGCAACATGCCGAGATTACCCGGCTCTGCCTTCGCCTGAAGCAGAAACCTGACCTGCCCGTCCTCGGTCTGTTCACAGACCATCGCCAGAACGCCACCTTCCGGCTGGGTATAGATCGGCTGATCCCAGGACATGACCTCCCGCAGCCCGCGTGCGGAGGTTCGTACCCCGGTAATACCAAAAAACTGCCCGCTTTCATGCGAGATATCGCCGGTGTCGGGATCACGTTTCCAGTCACGGACACTGTTCAGGGGAATAAGCTCGGCCGAGAACCCGGTTTCTGCACGCTGTCTGTCGATCCAGCGTACCAGCGGCTGCGGATCACGTGTTTCCCGCTCACCACTGATGCGAACCAGATCACGAAACCATTCGATATCCGTCATCCGACAGACCCTGCAAGACGGCTCAGCACATCAATCACCCGGTCCTGCATCGCATCCGTCAGACCGGGATACATCGGCAGGGAGAAAATCTCTCCGGCGGCGGCTTCCGAGATCGGAAAATCGCCAGCCTGATAGCCGAGATGACGATAGCCATCCATGATATGAACGGGCCAGGGGTAACTGATATTGACGTGGATATCAGCCTCTTTCAGGCCCTCTATCAGCGCATCCCGCCGGGCATGGCGAACCACATAAACATACCAGGCATGCCGGTTACCCTCAGCTTCAGCCGGCAACGAGATATCGATATCTGCCAGACCGGCTGCATACCGGTCTGCCAGCACCCGGCGCCGGTCATTCCAGCTATCAAGCAGGGGCAGCTTGACGTTCAGAATGGCTGCCTGCACTTCATCAAGGCGTGAGTTGTAGCCATGTTCAGCCGCGTAATAGCTGCCCTTCATGCCATACATGCGGAGCGAGCGAAGTCGCGCATCCAGTGCTTCATCTGAAGAAATCACCATACCGCCATCACCATAGGCACCCAGCAGTTTGGTCGGGTAGAAGGAAAAAGCCGCGAGATCACCGAACGACCCGGACTTTGCCCCCTTTGTGGTCGAACCGGTGGACTGGGCACAGTCTTCAAGAACTCTCAGACCATGACCGCGCGCAATATCCATGATCGCCGCCATATCTGCATTCTGCCCGTAAAGATGCACCGGCAGGATAACCTTTGTACGGGGCGAGATTGTCGCCTCCAGCTTCTTCGGATCCATCAGCAGTGTGGACGGATCAACATCAACGAAGCGGGTTACCGCGCCCGCATTCTCAATCGCGGAAACCGTCGGGACCGCCGTATTCGGCACCGTAATCACCTCGTCCCCCGGTCCGACATCAAGGGCTTTCAGGGCCAGCAGCAGGGCGTCCGTACCGCTGTTGACGCCAACCCCGTGCGTGCGGTCGCAATAGCGGGCGAAATCTTCTTCAAAGCGGCTGACCTCCTGCCCCAGAATCAGGCGTCCCGATGCAAAGACCCGGGCAACGGCCGCATCTATCTCTGTTTTCAGCTCTTCATATTCCGGCAGATAGTCCCAGACCTGAATGCGACTCATCCGGCAAACCCCATATCAAGACGCAGCATGTCCATCACCATCGCATCATCACGCATCGCATCGGCAAATTCGCCATGACGACCGTCTTCAATACGGGCCAGAACCCGGCCAAAGAAACCGGTGAAGTTATCGCCTGCGGGAATTGCCATCTGCTGCGGTTCGTTGGCAATCCGGACATTCAGCAGCGTGCTCTCCAGCGGCGGCGGTGTATAGGCCCGGTCCATATCAACGGCCATGCCCGGTCCGAAAACCGACAGGTTGTTGCGATATTCCGTATCGTACCCGATGAAGGCTGTGAGGGCGCGGCCGTTCTGCCAGATCAGGGTAATCAGGGCAGAGACCGGCACACCGTGCTGCCAGGCAAGCGGCCGGCAGCTGACCGATACCGGAGAGCCCTGAAACAGCAATCTTCCTACCGCCACCGGATAAGGTGCGACATCATTGACCACGCCACCCCCAAGGTCCGGGTTGTAGCGGAAATTCCCCTCCCCGAGAGGCGGGAAACTGAAAGTCGTCTGGATGCGGGTTGCACCACCATTTTCTGATGCGACGCGACGCAGTGCGTCAAATTGGGGATGGTCTGCAAAAACCACAGCTTCCGCCAGCAGCAGGTCACGGGCTTCAGCCAGCGCCAGCATCTTTTCTGTCTCGCCAAGTGTCAGAAAAGCCGGTTTGTCGACCACCACATGCCGACCACTGCGCAGCGCGGCCTCAACCATCGGCAGATGCAGGGAATTGACCAGCGACACATAAACCAGCGTTGCGTCACTTTTTTCGAGCGCCACAGCATAATCATCGAACGTCGCACCCAGCCTGTCAGCGGGCAGCAGATCAGCAGGCACCGGACGCTTCGAAGCAATATCGATCTGCTCGATGGCTGGCAGAGCCAGCATTCCCGGGAAAGCCCGGCGCCGGGCAATCGAGGAACATCCGAGTGTCAGAATTTTCATAAATCATCTCTCCGGTCGGTAATTCGTCTGACATTCGACTGCGGCCGCTCATTGACCGTCAGAAACACCCGCCCGAGATATTCGCCTATCAGTCCGAGGATCATCATCTGCATACCGAAAAACAGCAGCACAACGCTCATGATCGAGGTCCAGCCTGTAATCGGCACACCAAACAGAAAATACTCGCCAAGCACTGCGATCAGGCCAAGAAAGCCAACCCCGCTCATCGCCAGCCCGAGAAGGGCACTGAGGCGAAGCGGCAGGGTCGAGAAGTTCATCAGAACGATCAGCCAGAGGCGGATCAGCCGTCGCAGCGTATAATTGCTGGCACCATTGGCCCGTGGCAAATGTTCGACCCTGACACCACGGGCGCGCCGGGTGATCTGGAAAATCAGACCATCAACATAAGGGTAGGGGCCACGATAGGCGGAAACCGCTTTTGCGATCTCTCCGCGAAGACAGCGGAAGCTGGAGAGGTAGAGACCTTTCGGCTTGTCGAGAACCAGATCCGCCGTAGCGTTGGCCAGCCAGCTGCCGAGATTGCGCCATCCCGCATGTTGCTTCTGGCCGAACACGCCATAAATCACATCGTCATCGCCATCCCGCATCGCCTGCCAGAGTTTCAGAACTTCCTCCGGCGGATTCTGCAGATCGTCATCCATGGTGATGACGATATCGCCACGCGCCTCCCGCAGACCGGTCAGCACGGCATTATGCTCGCCGAAGTTCCGGCTATGCAGGACGGCCCGTACCGGCACCCGGTCACTGGCTGCGGCCAGTTTCTCACAAACATCCCCGGAATTGTCCGGGCTGCCGTCATCAACGAGAACAATTTCCATCTGTCCGTCAAACGGCAATGCTGTCAGCGCCTCAACAAGCTTCGGCACAGACGCGGCACCGTTATACACGGGCACAACGATACTGAGATCAATAGTCTCGCTCATCTGTCCTGCTCTCCCGTCATCGCGTCTGATCTGCAAGACGCAGCAGATAGCGCCCGTAATCAGAGCCGGCAATGGCCTGACCCAGCTGCCGCAACTGATCGCGGTCAATAAATCCCTGACGATAGGCGATCTCTTCCGGGCAGCTGATTTTCAGGCCTGTCCGCTTCTCGATCACCTTCACGAATTCCCCGGCTTCAAGCAGCGAGTCCGGCAAACCGCTATCCAGCCAGGCTGTCCCGCGACCAAACAGCTCGACCTGCAGGGCACCATCGTTCAACAGCTGCCGGTTGATATCCGTAATCTCCAGTTCACCCCGCTCTGACGGCTTCAGGGCAACAGCCCGGTCAGCGACATCCGACCGATAGAAATAAAGCCCGGGAACAGCCCAGTTTGAGGCCGGCTGGTCCGGCTTTTCGATTATTTCCAGTGGCACGCCTTCTGGCGACAGGGTGACAACACCGAACTGCTCCGGCTGATCGACCCAGTAGCCGAAAATCGTATTCTGGTCGGTAGCCTGCGATGCCCTGCCCAGTACCATCGACAGATCGTTGGCGTAGAACAGGTTATCACCAAGGATAAGCGCAAACGGATCGTCGCCGATAAACTCCCGGCCGATCACCAGCGCTTCCGCAATTCCCCGCGGTGCTGCCTGCTCTGCATAGGAAAGCTCCAGCCCCCAGCTTTCCCCATCGCCCAGCATGCGCCGGAACATCGGTAATGCATCAGGTGAGGAGATAATCAGAATCTCGCGAATGCCGGCCAGCATCAGTGTCGACAGCGGATAATAGATCATCGGCTTGTCATAGACCGGCAGCATCTGCTTGGAAATTGCCACTGTCAGCGGCCAGAGACGCGTGCCCGAACCTCCGGCAAGAATGATCCCCTTGCGCCGGTTCATCGGCCCCCTCCTGTCTGTGCTGTCCGGTCAAGACCGAGCCTGCCGGACTCCGTCGACTGCCACCAGTCGCGGTTATCGAGATACCAGCCCACGGTTGCCGCTATTCCCTCATCAAAATCATGCTGCGGTTGCCATCCTGTCGCCGCCGTCAGCCGGGCATGGTCCACCGCATAACGGAAATCATGGCCGGGACGGTCCGTCACATGGGAGATCAGGCGGGCATGGTCACCGCCGGTATCCGGTGCCAGCCGGTCCAGCGCCCGGCAGATCGAGTGTACTGTTTCCAGATTGCTCCGTTCCGCATCACCACCGATCAGGTAGGTTTCCCCGGGCTGGCCCTGACAGGCTATACCTATCAATGCCTTCACATGATCGTCCACATGCAGCCAGTCACGCACGTTCGATCCGTCGCCATAAACCGGGATCGGACGGCCCGACAGGCCGGCTGCAATCACTGTCGGAATCAGTTTTTCCGGATGCTGCCAGGGGCCGTAGTTATTGCTGCAGTTGCTGATCAGTACCGGCAGGCCATAAGTGCGGTTCCAGGCCCGTGCCAGACCATCTGCCGCCGACTTGCTGGCGGCATAGGGCGAATTCGGCAGATGCGGTGAGGCTTCCGTAAAATATCCCTCGGCCCCGAGTGCGCCGTAGACTTCATCGGTAGAGACATGGACAAACCGAAAGCCATCCCGTTCTGCCCCGGACAGGGTTTTCCAGTAGCCGAGGGCCGCATCCAGCAGCGTTGTTGTCCCCACCACATTGGTATCGATGAATGCGGCCGGACCATCAATCGAGCGGTCAACATGGCTCTCTGCCGCCAGATGAAATATGAGGGTCGGCCTGAAAGCCGCCAGCGCGTCAGCCATTGCGGCCGCATCGCGAATGTCATCCTGCCGGAAACTGTAATCCGGGTGATCCGCAACCGACGCAACCGTTGACAAATCTCCGGCATAGGTCAGCGCATCAATATTCAGAACGACAGCCCCGGCCCCGACCAGATAACGGACAAGGGCCGAGCCGATAAAGCCTGCACCGCCCGTCACCAGAACCCGTTGTCCCACCACTTCAGGCAAGCTGGTGGTCATGTCAGCCTGATTGTTTCGCGACGGATGACGCCGCCCCGTCGGTGAGTGCCGGCAGCAGAACCTCCGGCTCTGACGCCCCGATCATGGCGGGAATGGCCCCCAGCTGAGGCGGACGCATCCAGCGGAAGGATTCAATGGCGTCGCAATTTCCACAAATATGACGCCAGTCCGCAGCCGCTGCACCACAACCGGAACAAACCCAGGTTTCCGGTGCCGGTGCTTCCGCGGCAAGCAACAGCCATTTATGAGCCGCTGCCAGGTCCTGATTTTCACTTTCTTCAATGCGCGCCATCATCCGGTAGGCACGGATATCGCCGCCGCTTTCCAGCACTGGCTGCAATTTGCTCCGGGCCTCGCCCCACAGACCGGCCTCAAGTGCTGCCTCGCCCATGGCAATCTGGCTTTCGCGATGCCCCTTGTTGCAACTGGCCAGCTTGTCCATGGCCCGAACCCGTTCCATTGCATCCGCAGCCCCCGCTGCATCTGCATAGACATCGACCAGAGATGGGTGCGGATTGATTGCCCAGGCCTTCTCGACAAGGGTCAGGGAACGGCGCTGCTTACCGGCAGCCGTCATCAGACGGGCCGCATTGACCACGCCGGGGCTGAATTTCATCATCCCGTCAGCGGCCTTGCGTGCCAGCTTGATTGCCTCATCCCGGTTGCCGGAGTGTTCCGCATCAAGACTGCGTTCGTGGGTGAGGATCGTCTGCCGCCAGGCAGCCTGCTCAGCCGTGATCAGCTTGTGCCGTTCCGACGCCTTGGTGACGGTTTCCGCTTCAACCCAGTCACCGTTGCGGACCAGCAGGTCGTAATAGATGCCCGACAGCCAGTCCGAAGACTGTTTCAGCGCATAGGCTTTGCGCGACAACAGACGTGCCCGCTCAATATCGCCTTCATTAAGGGCGTAGGTAATCAGGCCCCGTAACCCGAGGAACGCGGTCTCCGGACGGTCCAGCATCTGCCGGAAATATCCCCGCGCCTTCTCGTTATCGCCGGACATCTGCGCAGCCTGCGCCGACAGCAACAGCGTCAGTGGCGGGTTATCCAGAATATTCTCGGCCTTCGCGGCCAGTTTTGCCGCTTCACTGGTATCACCGGCCGCCACCGCAACCAGCCCGTCCGTCAGTGCTGCATAGCCTTTCCGGCGTTTTGACTCACGCCAGAACCGCCCCATCCCAGGCGCCACACGCATCAGCCCCCACCAGAGCCGGTGGAGGACTACAAGCACAGCAGCAATGACCAGAATACCGATCAGGATGACATGCACCCCGGCATCAACCCGATAGCCCAGCCAGGTCAGTTCAACCTGCCCCGGGCGGTCGGCAAACCAGGAAACCACGCCAATCAGTATCGCCAGCGCGACGAAGAATACCAAGGCCCGGATGAGCATCCTCATTGTGCCAGCGCTCCGATCGCCTGTGCCTGCAGGGCGTCAATTGCGGTCATCACGGCAATCCGCCCTTTCGCCTTGTCGAGCCAGCTGTCCGCAGCTTCAAGTCCGGCGGGTGGCAACATGCCGAGCAACTTCACAGCTTCCGGCAGATCACCGTTATCCAGCGCAACCTCAGCCTGCGCCAGCAGGGCTTCCGGATCATCACCGGAGACTTCTTCGCCAACCCGGCGTATCGAAACCAGCGACTTGATACGGCCAAGGGCAGACGACATCCAGTCGGCGTTATCTGCCAGTGCAATCGCTTTCATCACATTGCTGGCCATCACCGGAAACGCTGACCGCAGGGATGCCAGATCCGGTGCCCCGCCATCAGCAAAAGCCTGCAAATCTGCCAGCGCAGCAGCAGCGGCAGGACTGTCACCTGCCAATGCCGTGACTGTTTGCAGCGCCGGCTGGTAGCTTCCCCTGCGGTTTACCGCCTGAGCCAGCTGGTTGACGGCAAGCGCCAGCGAAGTCCCTTCGGAAGCCTGCGACTGACGGGCTGCCCGGAGGTCCTGCAACGCCTGCTGCAATTGTGCGATTTCCTGCGACATGGCTTCGGCCTTCGCCGCTACCGTCGCAAGATTGGAACTGATGGCCGAAACGGTTTCCGGATCAGCCCCCCGCACATTGGCGATGGCTTCTTCAATATCAGCCAGCCGGTTCAGGAGAGCCGGATCGGTGCCGGTAGTGGCCGGGGCCGTCTCCAGCGCGGTAATCCGCTCAACCAGCGGTGCGATATCCACCGCCTCACCATTATCGACGGCGGCGGGGCGCTGCTCCAGTTTCCCGATCCGCTCGTTAGCCTCGCGCAATGCCGCCTGCAGCGGCTCAACCGCTTCACGAACACTTTCTGCAATCGCCTCTGCATCCGGCATGTCAGGTGCAGGAGTTTCCGGAGCGGAAGCGGCTGCCGGTGCCGGTGCTGCGGCTGCCGGTTCGCTCGGGGCCTGCGGCGCCGGTCTCGCAACAAGAGGAGGCGGCGCTTCTGTCGGATACAGTATGCCGGTCAGCTGCGGCACATAATTTTCGACATAGGGTTTGGCGAGATGGTTCCACCGCGGCCATGTGGCAATTGCGGTACCAAGAAGCAGTGCCAGAACAAGCAGCATCCAGAAAACCGGCCGGGGCTTTTTCGCCGTTTCTTCTGTCTCAGCAGCGTCTTCCGCTACAACTTCTGCCTTTGCTTCATCATCCGCTACTGTTGCAGCCTTTTCGTTCCAGGGAGACGCTTCATCTTTCGTCTCTGTCACGTCAGACGCCTCGGACGCATTGTCGGGAGTGGTCGTATCTGAACTGTCCTTGATCTGCTCCGCGTCATCAGCAGATGACGTGGCTGCCGCTTCAATGGTGACAGGCTCTGCTTCCTCAGTGACAGATTGTTCCGATGCTGGCTCTGCTGCCACATCTGACAGATCAATACCCTGTTCGGCAGCGGCGGCCCGCAACTCGGTCCAGCGGTGTTCCGGGATGTGGTCACGTTCTTTCCAGCCCTGTACCGTCGTGAAAGCAACGCCGATGGCTTTCGCTGCCGGCCGGATACCACCGAACCGGTCAATAACGTCCCGTGCTGAAAGAGTCGCTGTTTCCTGCTTGCCGTCGTCTTGCATGATACCTCATCCCATTGCCGGAAATATCCGGTTAATCGGCCTGTCCGGATGGACAAACTGTCTGCAGCACCTCAATCAACGCATCCTGCGTCGGCGAATCAGCAACCGGCATCCCCCGCCAGGACAATCCGGAGACACGATCGCGGACTGCGTTACTGAGGCAAATCGCGTAACAATTCCGTATCTGAGTGCCAATCCCCGCCCTGGCCACCAGATCTGCAAACGTCATCGCAGTCCTCGGTGAAAATAGCAGAACAGCAGCGATGTCGTCACGTACGAAAGCATCGACCAGTTCCGGTGTGAATTCGGCAGGTGTACGTACATCGTACATATGGTCACGCACCACGTCGTACCCCTCTGTCGAAAGCATCCCGACCAGATCACCGGCCAGTGTTTTTCCGGCAACATGCAACAGCCTCCCGTCTTCCGGGCGCCACGCTGACCGGACCAGCGCAAACAGGTCATGCACATCACCACCGGCACTGGCGACACGGGTAAAACCAAGCTCTCGGGCAAGCAATGCCGTGCCGTCTCCAACGGCGAAAACCTGTGCAGACCGATCCTTCGTCGCCAGTGCAAATGCCCGGGCACCATTGCGACTGGTCAGCAACACCGCTGTATGAGCCGACAGGGAACATGTACGAGCCCGCGACAGGTCCGGTTCCAAAAGCGGTTCCAGAAACGTTCTGTAACCCATAGCCTGCAGATGGTCAGCCAGCGGTGTGGCATCCTCAAGCGGGCGGGTAATCAGCAGGGTCATGAGGTCAGATAGTCAGGCCCGACATCTGCCAGCAATTTTCCGGCAGCCTCTGTTGCCTGCCTTTCGGCACTGTCGAGGCTTCCCTCAAAGGCGCAATCCCGCACATCAGACCCGTCCGGACGGGCAATCAGCCCGCGAAACGACACCCGGTCGCCAGATAATTCCGCCAGCGCCGCAATCGGCGTCCGGCAGGAACCGTCAAGCCGCGCCAGAAAAGCCCGCTCAATCCGGATCGCCCGGTGCGACACCTCATCATCAAGCTGCATCAGCAGATCCAGCGTCGCCGTATCATCTGCCCGCGCCGTGATGCCAACCGCGCCCTGTGCAACCGCCGGCAACATGTCTTCCGGCGCAATCGGGCGGGTTGTATGTTCGCTGAGGCCCAGCCGGTTCAGACCGGCCATGGCCAGAATTGTCGCATCGATTTCACCGCTGCGGACTTTTGACAGGCGGGTTTCGACATTTCCCCGCAGCAAGGTTGTCCGCAGTCCCGGATTACGATGCAGAACCAGCGCCCCCCGACGAAGCGAAGCCGTTCCGACCACCGCCCCTTCAGGCAGATCGCCAAGACTGTCTGCTGTCAGACAGATCAGCGCATCCCGGGGGTCTTCCCGTGGCAGAATGCAGGGCAGCGCCATCCAGTCCGGTAGCTTCGTCGGAACATCCTTCATCGAATGGACCGCGATATCGATCCGGCCATCTGCCAGCGCTTCGTCAATTTCCTTGGTGAACAGGCCCTTGCCGCCCGCCTCCGACAATGCGCGGTCGCGAATCATGTCACCCGTCGTCTTGATCACGACGATGCTGACGGTGATATCCGGACGAACCGCAAGAATGCGTCGTTCCGTTTCGTGGGCCTGTGCCAGCGCCAGCGGGCTGCCCCGTGTTCCGATCTTGATTTCCATGCATCCTGTGTAGCGATGCTCCGCGTACTCTGCAACGTTGGACAGCACCCTCCTGGCAGCATAAAAAACCGCCATGCTCGCACTCGGAATTGAAACCAGTTGTGATGAAACGGCGGCGGCGGTTGTCGACCTCGACCGCACGGTAAGGTCCAACGTTGTTCTGTCGCAGATTGAGGCGCATCAGCCCTATGGCGGTGTGGTGCCGGAAATTGCTGCGCGTGCTCATCTTGAAGCAGCCGATTCGGTTTGCGCCGAGGCCCTGAAACGGGCCGGCGTCGGATTCAGCGATATTGACGTAATTGCCGCCACTGGCGGTCCCGGACTGATCGGCGGCGTACTGGTCGGCGTCATGACCGGCAAGGCCATTTCAATGGTGCGCAACCTGCCCTTCGTTGCCGTAAATCATCTTGAAGCACATGCGCTGACGGCACGGCTGACCAATGATGTGCCCTTTCCCTATCTGCTGCTGCTGGTCTCCGGCGGCCATTGCCAGTTGCTGATTGCCGAAGCGGTTGGCCAGTACCGTCGACTGGGGGCAACCATTGACGACGCTGCGGGTGAAGCCTTCGACAAGACGGCAAAGCTGCTGGGACTGGGCTATCCCGGTGGCCCCGCGGTGGAAGCCGCCGCCCGGAACGGTGATCCTGACCGCTACCCGCTGCCCCGGCCTATGGTCGGGCGACCGGATTGCGATTTTTCCTTCAGTGGCCTGAAGACGGCGGTGCGGCGTCTGGTCGATGGTTTCGGCACCGACGGCCCGACGGAACGCGACCGGGCGGATATCTGCGCCTCGTTTCAGGCAGCCGCCGGTGACGTGCTGGTTGATCGCTGCCGCCGGGCCACACAACGGTTTCTCGATCTGCACCCCGAAGGGCGGCATCTGGTCGTTGCCGGCGGGGTTGCGGCCAACCGCTATCTTAGGGCACGGCTGGAGGCGGCGGTCAGTCTGGAGCTGGTCGCACCACCACTGGCGCTCTGTACCGATAACGGCGCAATGGTAGCCTGGGCCGGGCTGGAACGTTATCGTCTCGGCATGACCGATGATTTCACATTTGCGGCCCGACCGCGCTGGCCGCTCGACCCTGATGCAGACCCCAAACCCTTTGCCGGAGTGAAAGCATGACGGAATCCGCAGACCAGCCCGTTGTCGGTGTTATCGGCGGCGGTGCCTGGGGTACTGCTCTTGCCGTGGCGGCCAGCCGGGCCGGATCACGCGCCCTGATCTGGGCACGGGACGGGGAAATGGTGAAAGCCATCAACGACACCCATATCAACAGCCGCTACCTGCCTGACATCACCCTGCCCGATAATATCGCCGCAACAGGTGATCTGGCCGCCGTCTGCAAGGCAGAGGCCGTCCTGCTGGTGGTTCCTGCACAGCATCTGGCGACGACGCTGGATGATGCAGCCCGGCACTGGATTGATGGCGTGCCCGCCGTGATCTGCGCCAAGGGAATCGAACGCGATACAGACCGGCTAATGTCAGCCGTTGCCCGTGACCAACTCGGCAGCCGGGCACCGCTGGCCGTATTGTCAGGACCGACATTTGCCCGCGAAGTAGCCCTCGGGCTTCCCGCCGCTGTCACCCTGGCAGTCGAAGACCGGGCCATCGGGGACAGGCTGGTGGAGCTGCTGGGCTCCCCCACATTCCGGCCCTATCTGACCGATGATGTCATCGGTGCGGAAATTGGCGGAACAGTGAAAAACGTACTCGCCATTGCCTGCGGCATCATTGAAGGCAAGCAGCTTGGCGACAACGCCCGTGCGGCCCTTGTGACCCGTGGTCTGGCTGAAATGACCCGGCTTTGCACCGCACTTGGCGGGCGGGCCGAAACCATGGCCGGGCTGTCCGGTCTTGGCGATGTCACCCTGACCTGCAACGCCACCCAGTCGCGGAATTTCAGCTTTGGCGTCGCGCTTGGGGAAGGCCGCTCACTGGCGGACCTTCTGGCAGAAGGCACCACTGTCGAAGGCTTCCATTCATCGGAAGCTGTCTCCCGCATGGCACGAAATGCCGGCATTGACGCGCCGGTCTGTGCTGCGGTCGATGGTATTCTGAACAGTTTTGCGGATATAGACGCAACGATTTCCGGCCTGATGAACAGACCCTTCCGCGAGGAATAGCCGGTCAGTCCGGTTTCTTGCCAGTGGTATCCCCGCCGGCATCAGGCGCATCGGCCTTTTCCCCGGATTCATCACCGTCAGCCGTCTCGCGGTCCTCCTCTTTACTCTCCGGTGTCACCGGTACACCGCGGGTTTCCAGCAACCGTTCCACACGACCGATATTCTTCTGCAGGACATGGACGTTATTTGTTGAACCGGCTTCCCGATAGACTTCCATGGCCCCCCTGAACGAAGAGGCCGCACGCTGTAGCAGGGAGTTGTCTCCGGTGGCCTTCCCCAGTGAAAACAGGGCCGCACCAAGGTTGTTCTGCGATGCAGCCCATAGCCCGGGAACCGCCTCCCGTCTCCGGACTTCCAGCGCTTTCATGAAGCATTCAACCGCCTGTTCAGCGAGCGCGGTACCCGAGAAGCTCTCTGCCAGTTGCGCCAGCGTGATCCCCTGACTGTTCATCAGCTCTGACCAGCGGGCGGGAGAACGCCCCCGCGTGAATACTTTCAGCGCTTCGCCATACGCCTTGATCGCAGCCTGCAAAGATCGCGGTTCATTGCTGTTTGCCCCATGCCGGTACAATGCATGCCCCCGGTTCATCTGGGCCAGTGCCCAGTCATCCGGCTGGCTGTCAGCCCCGAAAGCATCTGCAGCACTGGCAAAGGCTTCGGCTGCCGTTGTCAGACAGGAGGGCTCACCACTGAGATCAGCCAGCGACATGTAACAGGCCGCGCGGTGTGACTGCGCCATACCGGCATCCAGCGGCAGGGAGGCCGCAGCCGGCATTTCAAGTGCTTTCCACAGCGTCTCCGCCGCAATATTCATCATTTCCGCATTGCGGGTACGCCCGGCAAGCGCTGCCAGGCAATTGCCATAGGTTGCCCGTGCAGAGAACATCTGATTATCGGTCAATCCTGGCGGCCCGGCCTGAAACGTCTCTGACAACCGGTCGAGAACAGGTCCCAGTTCGATCAGGATTTCCCTCAGATGAAGTTCATTTCTGGGCGGTACAGCAGCCAGAATGGCCGCATAGATCAGATCGCTGATCTCGACGCTGAAATTGACCGGCACCCGCAGCAGGTCACCAAGACCAACGGCACCAGGCTTGGTCAGCGGCTCCTGGCGTACCGGGAACAGGCGAATATTGAGATCACCGCTCTCTACGGCGACAGTTCCCCAGATCACCACATCTGCATTCACCAACAATGCCTGTTCGTGCGCAACCTCCGCTGCCGCAGCGAGACGCCCTGCCAGCGCCCCTTCACCTGACATCTCGATCTTCTTTGACGACACTTTGAGGGCAACTTCCGAGCGCATCGACAGCCCGCGCATCATCACCCCTTCAGGGCCATCAACCTGCGGGTCGCCAAATGGCGACAACAGGGCAACGACCGATGCCCCCGGCGCGTTATTAACAGCGCCTGCAGCTTGCGACGCGGCCAGCGCATCATCCTGTTTTCCCAGAAACAGGCTTAACAGGCTTTGAAAGAAAGACATCGGCAAGGTTGATCCGGTTATGATCCGACGAGTTTAATCGACAGACACAGGCTTCGCCAATATCAGAAGCTGACAGCGTTCTCGGCCGGACCTAAAAGTCCGTGCAGCGGCCCTTCTGTTCCCAGTCACCAAACCGGGTTGGTTCCGGACCTTTCGGCCCGCCAACTTCTTTCCGTTCAACAGCCGGGGTCGTTTTTGCCCTGCTGTCCGATCCCGTTTCCGGAACGGACGCGTCTTCCTTGCTGGGGGTATCACTCATCTTGAAGCTCTCCGGATTTACTTCATATATAGCGCGCTTACCGGACGCGCCAAGCCGCGTCGTTATGGAACACAGAACAGATGTCACAGGGTTATCTTAAAACGACTTTGCTGCTGGCGGCGCTGACCGCCGTGTTTGTTGGTGCCGGATGGCTGGCCGGCGGACAGGGCGGTATGATCATCGCTCTGTTGTTTGCAGGTGGTATGAACCTGTTTTCCTACTGGAATGCAGACAAGATCGTGCTGCGCATGTACGGCGCACGCGAGGTTGACCGACGGTCTGCCCCCGGATTTTACGGTATTGTCGAGACACTCGCCGCAAAGGCCGGTATGCCGATGCCGAAAGTCTATATCATGGACAATCCGCAGCCCAATGCCTTCGCCACCGGACGAAATCCGGAAAATGCAGCTGTCGCCGCAACCACCGGACTGCTGAAAATTCTGAACGATCAGGAGATCGCCGGGGTGATGGCCCATGAACTTGCGCATGTGCAAAACCGGGACACCCTGATAATGACGGTCACTGCAACCATTGCCGGGGCCATCAGTGCGATGGCGAATATGCTCATGTTTTCTTCGCTGTTCGGCAACCGTGACAACAACAATCCGCTTGGCGGCCTTGGTGCCCTGCTGGTCATGCTGCTGGCGCCTTTCGCCGCAATGCTGGTGCAGATGGCGATCAGCCGGTCCCGCGAATATGAGGCTGACCGTATTGGTGCTGAAATCTGCGGCAGACCACTCTGGCTTGCCTCGGCCCTGGAGAAATTGCAAAACGGTGCTCAGCGGATTGATAACACTGCCGCAGAGCGCAACCCGGCAACCGCCCATCTCTTCATCGTCAATCCCCTGCATGCGCGGTCTGTCGACAGCCTGTTCTCTACCCATCCGAACATGGATGAGCGTATCCGGAGATTACGGGCGATGGCGGGCGTGGATGCCCCTGTCCGTAATCCCTGGAGTTAACCGGTTTGGCCCGTAAGACAGCAGCAGAACAGAATATCCGCACAGGCCGTGCGGCAACCACCGCCCGACAATATGCACGGGACATGGTGCATAACTGCATCGATCGCGGGCGCGCAACCCCGGAAGGGGCACAGCCCGGCCTGGCACCCGGTGATGATGCATTTGCCCGCAGACTCGCCCGCATGACCATTCGTCATATCGGCGAACTCGATCATATTCTCTCGCAACTGATGGACCGGCCACTGCCGGATCGTGACGGCCTGACCCGCAATGCGCTGCGCATCGGCCTTTGCGAGCTGATGTTCATGGAAACCGCAGATCACGCGGCAACCGACGAGGCTGTACGCCTTGCCCCGCCCAAACATACCGGACTGGTCAATGCGGTGCTCCGCAATTTTGTGCGTCGTCGCAGGGAACTGGCTTTCCCGACCCGTATGGCGGTGAATATTCCGGCCTGGCTGTACAGCGGATGGGAGGCATCTCTTGGGCGTGACCTTGCAGACCGTACTGCCGCACAACTGACAACCGACCCGCCGCTTGACCTGACCATCCGCGAGGCCCCGGACGAATGGGCTAAAAAGCTTGATGGCCAGCGCATTGGTGCCTCGACAGTCCGGGTCCCGGTCGGCAATGCCGTGACCCTGATCGAAGGCTATAAGGAAGGTGCCTGGTGGGTACAGGATGCGGCCGCCGCCCTACCCGTTGCCCTGCTTGGCGAGATCAGCGGCAAGACGGTCTATGACCTGTGTGCAGCGCCCGGTGGTAAAACCGCCCAGATGGTTGCTGCCGGTGCCAGTGTAACCGCCCTCGACCGGTCCGACCGGCGGCTGGCGCGGCTTGAGAAAAATCTTGAGCGGCTGGGTCTGGAAACGCTCCTCATCAACGAAGATGCGGCAGAATGGAAACCCGACGGTCCGGCTGATGCCGTCCTGCTTGATGCCCCCTGCTCTGCGACCGGCACATTGCGCCGCCATCCGGATGTTGCCTGGACCAAGCGTCCGGAAGACGTGAAGTCATTGCAGGATGTGCAGAAACGCCTGCTCACATCTGCCGCCAGAATCGTCACTCCGGACGGCGTACTGCTGTATTGCGTCTGTTCATTGCAGCCTGAGGAAGGGCCTGAAATCATCGCTGATTTTCTGGCCGGGAATCCCGGCTGGCGGATTGACCCGGTGACGGCAGAGGAAGCACCCGATTTTGCTGCCGCCATAATGCCCGAAGGGACAGTCCGTACGCATCCCGGTATTCTGGCTGACAAAGGCGGCGTCGACGGCTTTTATATATGTCGCCTGAAACAGAACGCCTGAACATGTCAGAAAGAACAGACACAGCCGCGAAGATGGGGTCGGAACGCAGTTTCGCCATCGTATTTGCCGTGGTCTTCGTCATTATCGGTGCATTTCCGCTGCTGTATGACGGAGCGATCCGCCTCTGGTCTTTCGGAATTGCTGCCGTCTTCCTTGCTGCCGGCTTTCTGTTTCCTGTCGTTCTGCGACCGCTCAACCTTCTCTGGTTTCAGATTGGCCTGTTGATGCACCGGGTCGTCAATCCCGTCATCATGGGCCTGATCTTTTTCCTTGCCGTAATGCCAACCGGCCTCATCATGCGGGCCTTGGGCAAGGATCCTCTGCGACGCAGCTTTGACCGGGATGCCAAAACTTACTGGATCACCCGGGACCCGCCGGGGCCTGACGCCCAATCCATGAAGAACCAGTTCTGACAGCCGCCCGGCCTTGCCTTACCCGACTTGTACCAGTAGGACATGAGTGCTGTTGCGGGCCAGAAAATCCGCAGTCAAAATCGCCGAAACTCCGGGTTTGATCATGAGCTTTATCACTGAATTCTGGCAGTTCCTCAAAGTCCGCAAGAAATTCTGGATGCTGCCCATCATTATTCTGATGGTCGTGTTCGGCGGGCTGGTTATCCTCGCGAAGGGGTCCGCAATCGCCCCTTTCATCTATACAATCTTCTGATCCTGCGGGAATGTACTCTCTCGGTCTTTCCGCTTTCTATCACGACAGCGCCGCAGCTCTGGTGCGGGATGGCGAAATCATTGCCGCCGCACAGGAAGAGCGCTTCAGCCGCCGGAAACATGATTCCGACTTTCCCCTGAATGCGCTGGCCTATTGTCTGGAGACCGCAGACCTGTCCCTCAGCGAGGTCGATCTGGTCACGTTCTATGACAAACCGTTCCTGAAATTCGAACGGCTGCTGGAAACCTATGTCACTTTCGCACCCCGCGGATTCCAGTCATTCCGGAAAGCGGTTCCGGTCTGGCTGAAGGAAAAACTGTTCCAGAAAGACCTGCTGATCAAGGCCCTGAAATCCGTCGATCCGGCATTTGATCCGGCGGATCGTCTGCTGTTCGGTGAACATCATTTCAGTCACGCCGCCAGTGCCTACTACCCTTCGCCATTTGATGAAGCGGTTGTCCTGACCATGGACGGGGTCGGTGAATGGGCCACAACCTCGGTTGCCATTGGCCGGGGGCGGGAACTGGAAGTCATCCGGGAAATCCATTTTCCACATTCGCTGGGACTGCTTTATTCCGCGATGACCTATTACACCGGTTTCCGGGTCAATTCCGGTGAATACAAGGTCATGGGACTCGCCCCTTACGGCGAGCCGAAATACCGCGACCTGCTGCTGGATCACGTTATCGACCTGAAGCCGGACGGGTCTTTCCGTCTGGATCAGAGCTATTTCGATTACTGCACCGGCCTGCGGATGACCAATGACAAGTGGGATGCCCTGTTTGGTGGTCCGGCCCGGCAGCCGGAAGAACTGCTGACGCAGCGGCATATGGATCTTGCCGCCTCGGTTCAGGCGGTCATTGAAGAAGCCGTGCTGCGCCTGACCCGGTCACTGGCAGCCGAGACAGGCATTCGTAATCTGTGTCTGGCTGGCGGGGTTGCCCTCAACTGCGTCGCCAATGGCAAGGTACTGCGTGACCGCGCCTTTGACCGGGTCTGGGTACAGCCTGCCTCCGGTGATGCAGGCGGGGCACTGGGTGCCGCCCTGTCCGCCTGTTATCTGCATGCCGGTCAGGAACGCCCGGCAGCGAACGGCAGGGACGCCATGAAGGGCTCCTATCTGGGACCGGTTTTTGCACAGTCTGATATCGAATCCCGGCTGACCGCCGCAGGCGCCCGGTTTACCGTAGTCAGTGATGACGAACTGATCTCCCGGACAGCCGATGCCCTGGCCACAGAAGCCGCTGTCGGCTGGTTCCAGGGACGGATGGAGTATGGACCACGTGCCCTTGGCGGTCGCTCCATTCTGGCAGACCCCCGTTCACCCGCCATGCAGAAGACCCTCAACCTGAAGGTTAAGTACCGGGAATCCTTCCGTCCGTTCGCCCCGTCAGTGCTGCGCGAAGATGTCGCGGACTGGTTTGAACTGGATGAAGACAGCCCCTATATGCTGATGGTCGCAGATGTAGTCGAGAAGCGACGGCTGACCATGAGCAAGGAAGAACAGGCGTTGTTTGGTATCGAAAAACTGAATGTGCCGCGCTCGGATATTCCGGCTGTAACGCATGTCGATTATTCCGCACGGATTCAGACCGTCCATCACGAAACAAACCCGCGCTATCATGACCTGATCACGGCCTTCCGTGATCGCACAGGTTGCCCCATTCTGGTCAATACCAGCTTCAATGTCCGGGGCGAGCCGATTGTCTGCACCCCGGAAGACGCCTTTCGCTGCATGATGGGATCAGAGATTGATCTGCTGGCCGTCGGTAACTGTCTGCTGCGCAAGGAAGATCAGAATCCCGACCTTGCACTTGATTACAAAAACGCTTTCGATCTCGACTGAGTCGCTTCCGCGGCAGGTTTGTTTTCGAATAAGGATTGTGCCCCGTGAATGCCGCCCTGTACCGGCTGATAACCGAAAATCCGCTTTCCCGGTCGATCCTGGCACCTGCCATCCGGGTGGAAGATATCGTCGCGGATGCACCTGACCTGGTCGAAGGGTCAACCGAGGCCGGACAGGCAATCATCAATGCGCTGGCAAAAGGCCACAGCATCGACTGGACCGCCGGTGGCAATGGTCCCGCGGCCCGTGATGCGCATGGACTGCTCTGGCTGCGCGACCTCCGAACGCTTGGTTCTGACAGTGCTGCGGCAACGGCCCGGCGACTGATGCTCGACTGGATTTCCGCCGGAGAGAATCAGAAAAGAACCCCGTTCCTGCCGGCTGTCATTGCCATACGGCTGACAAATCTGCTGCGGGCCCGGTCAATGCTGCGTTCCGGAGATCCTGACACTGACGCCGCCTATGCGGATCTGGTCAGCCGGGATATCCGGCGTCTCCGCATTCTCGCTGTCCTGCCGCAGACCCCACTCGACAAGTTACAGATCGGTCTGGCGCTGCTGTCCGTTACCGCTTCTGTCGGACGCCAGAAGGAACTGGGCAGGAAGGGGCTCAAACTTGCCCTCGCCGGCCTGAAGGGCCTGCAGCATCCGGATGGGGGCGCAACCCAGCCCGGCGCAGGCTATACCTACCTTCTGCTGGAACATCTCGTCATCCTGCGAACGGCGCTGCGGGCTGGCGGAGGCACCATTCCCGCCCCCCTGACCGAAGCGATCGAGCGGGCGGCGGGTGCTGTCAGAACTTTGCGCCATCCTGATGGCGGTCTGCTTGGATTCAGCCGGGGGCCGGTCCTGTCATCCCAGCGGATCGGTAAGCTGCTCTCGGCAAGCCGTACACCGGCACAGGCGGTCACATTGCTGGCGGACAGCGGTTATGCACGGGCGTCAGCCGGTGACGTCATGGCATTCCTGTCCGGCAACATCACCACACCGGGATTGCCGCTGGAAATTTCGGCAGATGGACGACGGCTGATCCTGTCCCGGCCCGATACCGGCCTGTCCGGGTTGCAGATTGCCCGTGCCTCTGGCAGCAACATCAAAACCGAAGACCTCCAGACCAGCATCTCTGATGAAGGACATGTGCTGAGTGCAAAACAGACCATCGGAAAACTGGTTCAGGAACGAACTGTCTTCCTGCCCCGCAAAGGCGCAGATATTCGTGGCGAGGACAGCTTCCGGTCCACCTCAAAAACCAGCAGCCAGCCGGTTGCCATTCAGTTTCATCTGCCCTCCGGCGCCGATGTTGTACCCAGCAGCGACGGTACGTCTTTCATCATAAGGCCGGGCGAACGGCGACCCGGCTGGCGTTTCAGATATCGTGGCGGTGAGGTTGTGATTGAGGAAACCATCGACCCGGCATCCGGAAGACGGGCACCGACGCTGGTGCTCAGCACCGCCCTCGAAAATGGTGCCGGGCAACTGAACTGGGGTTTCCGGCGGATCGAAGGTTGATATTCCGGCTTTTCGGGGCTTTATCAGGATAAATTCACAACGCCGCAGACTGAAAGCCCGCCACGAATGAAACGTCAGATCCTTAATCTGCTGGTCGGACTGCTCCATGCGATGGCCCGGGGTCTTGACCGGCTCATTCAGGCACTGACCGGCAGACGTCAGATGCTGCAGAGCGGGCTCGCCGAGCGCCTCGCGCCCGTGCATGAGCAGGCAACAGCATACGGTACCATCCGGCTGGCAACCCCTTCCGAGGCCTGTCTGATGCGGGCCGAAACCCTGTTCACCAAAGAACCGGACATGATCGACTGGATCGACAGTTTTCCGGAGGATTTCGTACTCTGGGATATCGGGGCCAATGTCGGTATCTATTCGATTTATGCCGGCCTGAAAGGCGGCGGCCAGGTGTTTTCCTTCGAGCCGGAATCAGCCAACTACTGGGTGCTGAACCGCAATATCCATCTGAACGGTCTGGACGGACATTGCACCGCCTATTGCCTGCCCCTGTCAGACCGGGCCGGGGTAACACGGCTGGCCCTGCATACCACGATGATCGGCGATGCCCTGCATAACCTCACCGGCGTCGACGGGCTTGTCGACACGGCCTCAACGCATCATCAGGGTGCCGTCACGATTACCGCAGATGAAGCGATCACGACCCTCGGCATACCGGCGCCGACCCATCTCAAGATCGATGTCGACGGGGCAGAAGCCCTGATTATCCGGGGTGCCACCAACCTGTTGCGAAATCCGGCGCTTCAGTCGATTCTTGTCGAACTTGATGATATTGCGGTTGATCCCGGCCTGGAAGTTGCCAACGCCCTGACCGACGCAGGTTTCGTGATTGCATCCAGTCAGGCATCACCCATCGCAACCGGGCGGTTCGCCGCCATAAAAAATTATATCTATGTCCGTGGTGACACCGTCCCGCCGACTGACACATAAGGAGCAAACCATGTATTTCGCAATCCAGTGCATCGACAAGCCGGACCACAGCCATGTGCGGGCAGAAACCCGCCCGGTTCATCTCGACTATCTTCGTTCAAAGGTTGGACAGGTCTTCTGCGCCGGCCCCCTGCAGGATGAAGCCGGCAGCGCCATCGGCAGCCTGATCATCATGGATTTTGCAGACCGTGCGGAAGCCGAGGCCTTTGCCGCCGGCGACCCCTATGCAAAGGCTGGCCTGTTCTCCACGGTCACCATCACCCGCTGGGCAAAAGCCCTGCCGGCTGACTGAGGGAAATGAGACATGGCATACTGGCTGGTTAAATCCGAACCTGGTTCCTGGTCATGGGACGATCAGGTGAAGAAGGGCGTCGAACACTG
Organism: Alphaproteobacteria bacterium HT1-32; assembly: GCA_009649675.1. Classification (NCBI taxonomy): domain Bacteria; kingdom Pseudomonadati; phylum Pseudomonadota; class Alphaproteobacteria; species Alphaproteobacteria bacterium HT1-32. The sequence goes on from WJPL01000001.1 coordinate 897,581, forward strand.
GGACGGCGTTCGCAACTACCAGGCTGCCAACAACATGAAGGCCATGAAAACCGGTGATCTCGCCTTCTTCTATCATTCCGTCAACGAAAAACAGATTGTCGGGATCGTCGAAGTCGTGAAGGAATATTACCCCGACCCGTCAGACGCCAAAGGGCGCTTCGGGATGGTTGACTTCAAGGCGGTGAAGCCCTTCAGAACGCCGGTGACACTCGCCGAAATCAAGGCGGACGAACGGTTGCAGCATCTGGCACTGGTTCGTCAGTCGCGTCTGTCCGTAACGCCGATTGACCCTGAGGCCTGGACGTTGCTCTGCTCGCTCGGTGGCGTCACCCCCTGATGGCTGTCTGGCGCGATGACGGGGCTGCCGACCTGTGTGCGGCAGACGAACTGGCGGAAATGGATGCCCGTCCGTTCGAACTGGAACGCAATGGCGCCCGGTATCCTCTGCTCGCCGTCCGGACAGGCGACGATATCCATGTCTATCATAATGCCTGTCCGCATATCGGCGTGCCGCTGCACTGGGGAACGGAAGGCATGATGAACCTGCAGGGCACCCACCTGATCTGCTCGACCCATGGCGCGCAGTTCAGGGCTGGTGACGGCTACTGCATCATCGGCCCCTGCAAAGGGCAGAGCCTTGGGAAAGTCCCGTCCCGGATCGAGGATGGCCGGGTTATCGCTGAGTTGCAGCCGTAACCACCACCTTCCATGTCCTGCAAACAATGCAGGGATTCAAAAAACACAGTTGTCCGTATTTTCAGGCAACGTATGATCTGATCTCCCGTCCCGGATTCGGGGCAGCAAACCTGGTTTGTAATGGAAATTCGGTTTCCTATGTGGCTGCGGGTGGTCGACCGCCCGGGGGCACGTGTCTTCGCTGCCCTGTCAGGGATGGAGTCGTTTTCGCGCGCCCTGATTGCCGGTGTCATGCCGCTGGAGGCCTATCGCCTGCTAGAGACAGCAGCGAAGGTCAGTCAGGCCTATGCCATTGTCGGTGGTTTCTCGCTGATCGTCAGCCTGATGGTACCGCTGATGATGCGGAAGGTCCGGCGAAAATGGGTCTTCAGTGCGGGCTGTCTCTGCATGGTGGCGGCCCCCCTGCTGATGATTACCGGCGAAAAGCTCCCCTTTCTTGCGGGACTTCAGTTTCGGTCCCTGGCCGTGGTCTTCGCCAATATCGCGCTGAACCTCTATATTCTTGATTACATCCGCCGGAAGGAATTCCTCGTCGCCGAACCGAAAAGACTGGCGGCGATGGGCTTTGCCTGGTGTATCGGGCCGGGTATCGGCATCTGGCTGCACAAGGAGTTCGGTGCCCTCTACGTATTCGTGCCCAGTGCCATCGCAGCGATGATGACGCTGTTTTATTTCTGGTACCTTCGCATGAAGGACAATCCCATGGTGGCTCCCGCAAAAGGCAAGCCACCAAGCGCCATGGCCAACATTCGCCGGTTCATATCGCAGCCCCGAATGCGTCTGGCCTGGGTTATTACCTTCACGCGGTCCAGCTTCTGGACAACATTTTTCGTCTATCCTCCCTTGTCGATCATCAAGGCCGGTGGTGATCCGATGATCGCCGCCGTCATGCTGTCGGCAGGTCAGGGACTGCTGTTTCTGGCCCCTGTCTTCGGACGCCTCGGCGGGCGTATCGGTGTCCGTCAGGTTATCACCGGCGCGCTGATTTTAGGTGGTCTGGCAACCATCGCCGGGGGATTCAGCGCACCCTATCCGATTGTGACGGCCCTGCTATTCTTCCTCGCGGCTGGCGGCAATGCCGCGCTGGATGCGGTCGGTAATATTCCGTTCCTGCGGGCGGTTCACAGCTACGAGCGTGCGGAAATGACTTCGGTATTCCGGACCTATATCGAGATGTCCCAGTTGCTGCCGCAGGCGATCTTCACGCTGGCGCTGGTTTATCTGCCATTTGAGTCCGTCTTCTATCTGCTTGGGGCGTTTTTCCTGTTCACCGCCTGCCTGTCGCGCATGTTGCCCAGACGATTATAGCTTTGCCATTGATCTGACCCGCAGACTGCCTAATTCAGCTATCCGGATTATCCCTCATTTGAGAGGCCGGAGAAATAGGCTACAGTGGCGATATGAGTGAGATACAGGCAATGGAAATGCGCGTCGCACGCTTCAGGATCGGCGATATCGTCCGGCACAGGGTCTACCCGTTCCGCGGGGTGATCGTCGATGTCGATCCGGAGTTCGCCAATACGGACGAATGGTATGAGTCCATTCCGGCCGAGATGCGCCCGAAGAAAGATCAGCCTTTCTATCACATCCTCGCTGAAAACGAGGAGACGACCTACAATGCCTATGTGTCGGAACAAAACCTGATCCCGGACAGCCCGGACCCGGTTTCACATCCGGACATCCCCGAGTTCTTCGATGATCTGGTTGATGGCCGCTATGTCAGCCATGAACGGGCCATGCACTGAGGCCCTGACGCGAGCCGCTTCGCTGCTGCACCGGGGACACTGTATTCCGGGAAATCAGTCGGTCGGTTTGTGATATTCCGGTACCAGCCCGGCAATCACAGTCGAGACAACCTCAAGATTGCCCGTCATTGCTGCCTGCCGGAGATGTTCGACCGCATCCGTGATTGCCACCCGTTCAATCGTCCGCGGCTCCGCCAGCAGGATACCGGAAACTGCGGTCTCCACCAGTGGTTCGCCGCCGTGAATCAGCTCTTCATAGAGTTTCTCGCCGGGGCGCAGACCCGTGAATTCAATCTTCACATCCTCATCCGGCCGCAGACCAGCGAGACGGATCATCTGGCGGGCCAGGTCGACAATCCTGACCGGCTGCCCCATATCGAGGACGAAGATCCGTCCCGGTGCACGGGCATCGAGACAGGCCGTCTGCAACACCAGTTCAACCGCTTCCCGGACCGTCATGAAATACCGGGTCACTTCCGGATGGGTTACCGTCAGCGGCCCGCCCGCCTTCAGCTGGCGTTCAAACAGCGGAACAACCGAACCGGTCGATCCCAGAACATTACCAAAGCGGACAGTCACGAAATCGGTTCCCGTGTTGTCACGGTCCAGCGACTGAACATAACATTCAGCAATCCGTTTCGACGCCCCCATGATATTCGTCGGGTTGACCGCCTTGTCGGTCGAGATCATCACCATTTTCGGCACCGCCGCGGCAACGCAGGCATCCGCCACATTGCAGGTTCCGACCACATTGGTCAGCATGCCCTCAAGCGGATTCATCTCGACCATCGGGACATGTTTCAACGCCGCCGCATGAAAGACCACATCCGGCGATTCCGACTGCATCAGTGACAAAATCCGGGACCGGTCACGCACATCGGCAAGAACAGTCCGCCGGGCAACATCCGGGAAGGACTGCCCGATCTCCTGATCCACCTGATACAGGTTGAACTCACCATTCTCGACCAGCGTAATCATTGCCGGTCCGAACTGACAGATCTGGTGGGCCAGTTCGGATCCGATGGTTCCTCCGGCGCCCGTTACCAGCACTTTACGGTCACAAAGCAGGGAAGCCATGGCCTTGCGGTCCAGCACCGCCTGCGGGCGCCCCAGCAGGTCTTCAACCGCAATCTCGCGCACTTCCAGACGGTCATCGCTGCCCAGGCCTTCCCGCAATTCACCCGGGTCTGGTGCACGGGCCAGTGTCATGCCCAGTTGATCTGCCACAGCAAACAACTCGCGCACCCTCTCTCCCGGCAAGCCTTCCTTGGTCAAAACCAGCCGCTGCGGCCGGTTACCTCTGGCCGACAGATCAGTCACCACACGCTCAATATCACTGCTGGCCCCGATGACCTCATGCCCGCGAATAACCCGCCCGACACGACCCGGCGTATCGCTGACGATGCCAACAACTTCATAGGCACTTTCGCTGCGGGCCAATGACTGCAGGAACAGGTCTGCCTCGTCACCGGCACCTACCAGCAGAATCGGAATCCTGCGCTCCGTCGACTGCATCCGGGAAAGCTCGATCCGGCGGTCCTTGGCCATACGGTACAGAAATCGCGGCCCGCCGAGCATGGCCATCAGCAAGAACCAGTTGATGACCAGAAAGGACCGGGGCAGGTCTTCAAGCCGGGTCAGAAAAAACATCACCGGCAGGAAAATCAGGATGGTCAGTGTCGAGGCCTTGGCAATAGCGGTCAGGTCCATCAGCGAGGCATAACGCCAGACGCCGCGATAAAGCCGGCTGCGCCAGAACACGACACCGCCGATTGCAGCAAAAATCAGCGACCAGCCAACAATGGATGTGATCGGATAGAACGTCAGCACATCACCAAGACGCAGATACAGGGCAAGCGGCAGCGACAGCCCGGCCATGATCACGTCATGGCCGAAAGCGATATAGCCCTTGCTGAAGGATGTTGTTCTGGTGCGCATTTGTCCGGATTACTGATTCACAGATCGCTGGCGATAAACCAATCGACTGTTGCCTGCAATCCCTGTTCTACCGTGAAAGGAGGCTGCCAGTCGAGTTCCTGACGGATCAGGCCGTCATCGAGACAAAGTGAGCCGGTGACCCGCCGGGCCATATCACCCCGCCCGGCCAGACCTGCGGCACAGGTCAGCATAGCCGGCGGAAAGGGCAGCAGGCAGGCCCTCCGCCCCATCGCCGCAGAAATCCGGTGCAGCAGGTCAGGCATCGACAGGTCTTCACCATCACGGATCAGAAAAGTCTGGTTCGCAGCCTTCGGATGTATCATCGACTGATGAACAGCATCGGCAAGGTTGCCGACATAAAGCAGGCTGCGGGCGTTCCGGACAGACCCCAGCGGCAACGGCAGACCCCGCCGGCAAAGCCGCAGCAGCGACAGGAAATTCGCCTTCACCGCCGGGCCATAAATCAGCGGTGGCCGCAGGATCACGACCTCAAGTCCCGTCGATCCGGCGATGTCCCGCAAACCTTCCTCGGCTTCCCATTTTGACAGGCCATAGGGATCATCCGGAGGAGACAGGACTGCTTCCCTGTAGGGACCGGCCTCGGTTTCCTCGCCATTCACCTTGATGCTGGAAAGGAACACCAGACGACGGACCCCGGCCTCTGCCGCCTGTTTGGCCAGTTGCAGGGTACCATCCCGGTTGACCTGGCGGAACGCCGCCAACGGATCGTCAGCCGTATCCTTCATGATATGCGCGCGCCCGGCGAGATGAACGACCACATCGATATCTGCCAGCGCCTGACGCCAGTCTGTCGCACCGTCAATTTCCCCGACGACCCGGCAGGATGCAGCCCCGTCCGGCACCTGTTCCTGCCGCGTTGCGGCGATAACCTGATGCCCTTTATCGGTTAGATAGCGGCAAACCGGCGGGCCGGTAAAACCCGTGGCACCCGTTACCAGCACCCGCAACTGCGTCACGCCGTATGATCCCTGCCAGCCGTCGCTCCCCGGCCGGCAATGACCTCATCCAGCACATCGATAAACTGTCGCGCCTGCGTCTCGCGGCTGTGCAGGTTTGCCGCAGCATGGCTGTTCGCAGCAAGTGAGGTGCGCAGGGCCTCATCATCCAGCAGACGTAGCGCCGCATCGGCCAGTGCTTCCGGATCTTCCGCGGCAACCACAAGCCCGGCTGCATCATCGTGAACAATCGCGGTCGCTTCACCTTCGGGTGCTGCAATCAGCACCGGCAGCCCCATACCCATTGCCTCGAAAATTTTCGAGGGAATAACTTCGGCAAAGGTCGGGGAGTCCTTCAGATGTACCAGTGCAACATTGCACAGGCTCCAGACGGCAGGCATCCGTTCCTTCGGCTGCATCGGCAGAAAACGCATCTGCTTTCCCGCCACACCGGAAGCCGTGGCCCGCTCGATCAGCATTTCCCGTTCCGCACCTGCACCGGCCAGCATGAAGACAACCCGGTCCTCGCCCCGCTGTTTGAGAACCTCTGCCGCGCCCACAACATTTGATAAGGCGTGGGCCATGCCGTGCGTGCCGACATATCCCACAACAAACCGGTCGGTCAGGTCCCATTCTTCTGCCAGTTCCGCATCCCGGTCACGGGGGGCATAGCGCGGCAGGTCGACCCCGTTGATGACAATCGCGATCTTGTCGCCATCAATATTCCGGGAAACCAGGTCACGTTTGAAAGACCGGGTCAGGGCAATCACCGCCGCTGACCGGCGATACAGGAACAGCTCCAGTTTCTCGAACAGGCTGAGCAATGTGCTTTTCTTCATCGCACCAACTGCCGTGATCGACTTCGGCCAGATGTCACCCAGTTCAAAAACAAACGGGGTGCGCCGGATCAGGCCGGTAAACCAGCCCGCCACCGCTGAAAAGAACTGCGGCGATGTCGCCACAACCACATCATGCCGGGCCTGAAAAATGCCGGCGACGGACCCGGTAAAGAAGAAACTGATGAAGTCGGCCATACGCCGCAGGGTTCCCCGGTTGGCCGCAATATAGGTTTTCACCCGTACAACCCGGATACCGGACATCTCCTCCGTCTGATACCAGGCATTGCGGTAGCCGTCATAAACCCGGCCTTCCGGGAAATTCGGGGCACAGGTAATCACCGTCACCTCATGCCCCCATTTCGCCCAGTAACAGGCACGTTCGAAAACCCGTGTCGCTGCAGCATTCGTCTCGGGTGGAAAGTTCTCGGTAAAAAACAGAATGCGCATCAGTGGGGTTGCCTGTTGAGATGGAAAAGCAGCCCACAGACCAGTGCGACTGCAACCAGCAAGCCTACTCCCGGAACTCCGTTAACGGAATAGGCAGCACAGCCAATCAGGCCCGTATTTGTAACCGCAATCACCCGGACCACCGCCACCGGGCCACGGCCATGTTCATTCGATGCCCGCTGATAGAAATGCTCCCGATGGGCGAGCCATACCTTTTCTCCACGAAACAGGCGTTTCAGCAGGGTAATGGTCGCATCTGCCAGGTAGTAAAGGGGCAGGATAACGGCGGCTTCCGGGTGCCCGTACAAAGCCATCCAGAGCAGCGCCGCCCCCAGCATGAAACCAAGTGGAATGCTGCCGACATCACCCAGAAATATCCGGGCCGGATGCCGGTTCCAGACCAGAAACCCGGCCATCGCACCGGCAGCGGCAACCGCAAACAGGGTGGTTTGAGACCAGCTGGCCGGCATCCCGGTCAGCCACCAGACGATACCGGTACCAGCACCGACGGAAATCGTCTCGATTGAGGAGATCCCGTCAATTCCATCCATGAAGTTGTAGAGATTGATGAACCATATCCACCCCAGTCCGGCCACGGCCAGCACCAGCCCGTAAGGCAGATAAGCGGGCATCGGCACCACATCGACCGCCAGATAAAGGGCAAAAACCACAACACCGGCCTGCAGGACAAAGCGAACAGCCGCAGGTAAAGGCCGGGCGTCATCCACCACGGAAACAACAGCCAGGATAACTGTCGACAGCAACAGACCCGTCTCCGCTGCCCCCCCGCCAGCCGGTCCGAAAACCAGCAAACCAGCCCAGATAGCCAGCATGACCCCGATTCCGCCGCCACGCGGCACCGGTTTCGTGTGGCTGGAACGCTCGTTCGGCAGATCGGGAAGCCGGTTCACCAGCACAGGAATCGACAGGCGGACAAACAGAATGGCCAGAACACAGCACAGGACTGCCGTGACAAGCAGATCAGACAGTCTCCCGTCCTCCATCATCATGCTCCACCGTTGCCGCAAAGGCGAAGGACAGGAAAACCGCACCCAGCCACCAGTTCTGCCAGGCCCCGAAACTCAGGGAAGCCGTCCCGATAATCGCCACCGCCTGACCAAACAGTAACGCAGTCTGTGCCCGGCTGCGCCCGACGGATCCGATCCATTGCAGCAACAGTACCAGAACAGCCGCCAGCATCGCCATACCAACAGCACCAAGCTCCAGCCAGATTTGCAGGAACCAGTTATGCGGATGTAGCGGCATCAACTGTTCAACGAACTGGATACTGGATCCGTCCGGTTCCGTCACAAAGACCTCAACCTCGGTATTGCCGCCGGGAACATGGCGGGACGAATCCAGCCCCCAGCCGAGGACGGGCTTTTCAGCAATCCGTTCTGCGGTGAACTGCCATGTCCGGAACCGGTGCATGGCGGAATTCGGAAACGGATTATCATATGTGTAATGCGTCTGAAGCGGCGGCACCTGATTCGGGATGACCGGCATCAGAATGGCAATAATACAGACGGAAAATGCAGCAAGTCGCAATGCCCAGCGCCGGAACAGCATATACAGCAGGGCAGCAAACAAACCGGCGCCCGCTGCAATCGCAGCACTGGAGACTGAAACAAACACAATGGCGGCAAGACTACCGAGAACGGCTGCTGCCGCGAGAAGCCGACGACCTGAAGACAAGGCAATTGCGGCAATCGGGAACAGGAATACACCCAGCAGACTGGCCGCAGGTTTGATGAAGTTCATATCCGCCAGAGGAAGGTCACGATTGATCTCTCCGAAACGGGCGATGCGGTTCAGGGTGGCACCCGTCAGATATTCAAATGCCAGCAAGGCCAGCGTTACCCCGAATCCGATCAGACAGGCCTGCCGCAGCAGATAGCGAGCTCTGGCATTGGAGTGGCGAATGGCCGCCAGCAGAACAACACCCCCCAGCAGCACCGCCCCCAGCGTCAGGGCGACCTTCAGACTTCGTGCCGGGTCAACCGACCAGAAAGCCGACAGCATGCCGTAACCGACAAACGCCAGCAACGCCCCCCCGACCGCCAGACGCGACCGGTGCGAGGCAATCAAATTCCGGACACCCGAGAGATCCAGCGACAGCAATGCGCCGAGAACCGCCAGTATGAATGCCGGAGCCAGCCCCTTCGAAGATACAACCGAAACCGGCAGGGCGATCAGAAGGGCCGTGATCAGCATCAGCCTCCCGATACGGGATACCAGTCTGTCAGAGGCGACCGTCATGTGAGATAGGCCTGTTCCAGTGCCCGTGCGATGCGTTCACCGGCCTGCCCGTCCCAGAATTCCGGCTGCCGCCCGGTCTTGCCACCTGATGTCAGAACCTCATCCACCGCCCGGACAATCGCCGCCGGATCATTGCCAACGAGATAATTGGTGCCTTCAGAAATGGTGATCGGGCGCTCTGTATTCTGCCGCAAGGTCAGACAGGGAATGCCAAGTGCCGTGGTTTCTTCCTGCAGACCGCCGGAATCCGTCAATACCAGCTTCGCGCCTTCAATCAGGCCCAGCATTTCAAGATAGCCAAAGGGCGGACAACTGATGATGCCGCTTTTCGCCAGCAGGTCAGACAGGCCAAACCCTTCAATCCGGGAGCGGGTGCGCGGATGAATACCAAAAACAATACTCAGGCGGTCAGACAGACCCGCCATACAATCAATCAGCGAGCGCAACACAACCGGATCATCAACATTTGACGGCCGATGCAGCGTCAGCAACGCATAGGGCTGCCCGGCCGGCAGCCGATCACCCAGTGTAGTGGCAGCAGATGTTGCCCGGCGGACGTTCTGAAGCACACTGTCGATCATCACGTTACCGACAAACTGCACCCGCTTTTCATCCACCCCTTCACGACGCAGATTGTCGAGTGCCGAACATTCCGTGATGAACAGAATATCTGAAATACTGTCCGTGATGACACGGTTGATCTCTTCCGGCATTTCCCGGTCATAACTTCTGAGACCGGCTTCCACGTGAACGACCGGCACGCCCTTCTTTGCCGCAACCAGCGCACAGGCCACCGTGGAATTGACATCGCCAACAACAATGACCGCAACAGGCGCAACCTCATCAAGCACCGGCTCGAACTTGATCATGACTGTCCCGGTCTGCACCGCATGGCTGCCGGAGCCGACTTCCAGCCGGTAATCCGGCTGCGGAATGCCGAGATCAGTGAAGAACCGGTCATTCAGGTCCGGGTCATAATGCTGACCGGTATGAACCAGTACCACATCAAAGATATCCCGTGCCTTCAGAGCAGCAATGATTGGTGCAACCTTCATGAAATTCGGGCGCGCACCGGCGACACAGATAAGGCGGGGTTTACGGGTCATGAGTTCACCGGCTTGCGGGCAATCAGGGCGATATTCTTGCCGGCAGGGGCAGGAATCAGGGATTCAACGAAACGGGTTACCGGCACGCCGACGCTGTCATACAGCTTTGCCATCGCCGGATTGATCTCGGTCGCCCCCATCAGGCGGTTCACCAGATACCAGGGCAGAATACCCAGCATGTCGCAATAGGTTGCCCGGGCAATCTCGAACCCGGCCTGACGCACCAGAGCCGTCATGGCAGGCTTGTGATAGCGCCGGTAATGACCAACCAGCCGGTCCAGCGGACTGAACAGAAAGCTGAGTGCCGGGACATAGAGCAGCAGATGACCACCCGGTTTCAGCATCCGGTAAAATTCTGCCAGTGCCGCCGCATCATCTTCGATATGCTCCAGAACATTCACCAGCAGGATCGTGTCATAGCTGGCATCCGCGACAGTGGGTGTGAAATCTTCGAGGGTCGAACCGGTCACTGTCACGCCGGGCTTGTCGCCATGGCGTTCGCGCAGCCTCGGGACAAGATTTTCCGAGGGCTCGACCAGATCCATACCGGTGGTTTGGGCCAGCGCCCAGTCGGCATTGGCACCGATACCGGCCCCAATCTCCAGTGTCCGTCCGGAAAGGCCGGGCGTCAGCAGATCAGCGATCCAGGCATAATAATTCGGCAGCCCGGACAGCGCCTCAAGATCACGTCCCTCGTAACTCGGACTCACATCGCCGGGTGCTGCGGCATCAGGTACAGGCCGGGTCATGCCTGATCGTGCTCATTCTTCGCCGGTATAGACACCGTCGGTCCAGCCGAGGAAACGACCAAGGCCGTCTTCCAGCGTCACGGACGGTGCATAATCCAGTTGCAGGCGCGCCTTGCGAATATCCGGGCAGCGACGGTTCGGCTCATCCGCCGGATAGCTGTCAGGATAGTCAATGACATCGCATTTAAGATCGCGGCCCAGCACCTTTTCCAGACTCTGCGCCAGTTCCAGCACGGAAATTTCCGGCTTCGGATTGCCGATATTATAGGCCTCACCCGGGACACCACGGGCAATCACCCGCAGGAAGCCGTTGATGGCATCGGTAATGTAGCAATAGGTCCGTGTCTGATTGCCGGAACCATAAACACGAAGCGGCTTGTTACCCTTGATCCGGCTGGCGAAGTTCGGCAGCACGCGATAATCGGCTTCCTGCATCCCCGGACCATAGACATTGAACGGGCGGATCGTGTTGGTCGCCAGCCCCTTGGTCTCATGGAAGATATAGCAGAGCGTCTCACCGACCCGCTTGCTCTCGTCATAGCAGGCGCGTGGTCCCTGACAGGACACATTGCCGCGATAGCTTTCCGGTGTCGGCACATATTTGCCGTCCGGATCACCATAAATTTCCGACGAGGAGAAGAAGGTGAAGCGTGCGTCCTTCTGTTCCGCCAGCTCCAGCATCAGCCGGGTGCCGGTGGTCGCAACTTCCAGCGTCTCCAGCGGATAACGGCGATAATAAAACGGGCTGGCAATTCCGGCAGCCTGAATCACGAAATCAACCGGCTGGTCGGTCACAAACGGTGTGATGACGTCATGCCGGTAGAACTCGACATTCGGCGTTTCCGGCATATCACCTGCCTGACCGGCTGTGATCAGATTGTCGAGGGCAATCAGCTTGCAAGGCTTGTCCAGGGTGGTTTCGTTCAGACGAACGAACACCGCCGTAAAGTAACGACCGAGGAAGCCCCGGGCACCACTCATCAGAATGGTTTTACCGGAGAAGTCCTGGGCGACGGGCCCAAGCAACTTGATGATGTCGTCGATATCGCTGTCGAGATAAAAATCGGCCATGGATCAGACTATTCGCACGCTGGGGAGGGGGACGATGAATCTGCCGCCTTCATCACAGAAAGCCCGGTGCTTGTCCATGATCGAATCGGCAAAGTTCCAGGCCAGAACGACAAGATCATCCGGCTTTCGCCCGGAAATCGCTGTCGCCGGCAGGACCGGAATATGTTTTCCGGGGCTGTACAGCCCCTGCTTCAGAGGGCTGTCATCGATGATGAACTCGATGTCGGCAGCCTCCAGACCAAACTGATACATCAGCGTCGTCGCCTTGGCTGGCGCACCGAATGCGGCAATCCGCCGACCCTGTGCACGGGCATCACGAATGATTGCCTGCAATTCCTGCCCCACGGCTTCAATCTTTGCCGCAAAGGCTTTCAGCGTCGCCGGGTCATTCAGACCCGCAGCCTTTTCCAGTGCCACCAATTCGCCAACGCTGGCGGTAACTTCAGCCCGTCCCGCCTTGCGCACATATCCGCGCAAAGACCCGCCATGCGTGCCAATCCGTTCCGCAGCCACCAGTTCCAGACCATACTTGCGGAAGAACCCGATCAGCGGGGCAACCGTGTGATAGGCAACATGTTCATGATAGATCGTATCGAACAGGGTGTTCTCATAAACATCCAGCAGGTAGGACACCTCGAAGACGAACACCCCGTCGTCATGCAGCAGATCGGCAATACCCGCCGTGATCCCGCCGAGGTCATCTGCGTGGGCGAACACATTATTCGCCGTGATGACATGGGCCGCCCCGCGATCTGCGCGCAATTGCCGGGCCAGCGCCTGATCGAAGAAACTGTTCAGCGTTTCGATACCCCGTGCCGTGGCATCCGCCGCAATCGCCCGGGCCGGATCAACACCAAGCACTGTCAGGCCCTGCTGCTTGAAGAAGCCCAGCAATGTCCCGTCATTGGAGCCGATATCAAGCGCCAGCGCACCTGCAGGCGGTGCATAATCAGCGACAACCTTGCCCGCGTAATCTTCGAAATGCTTCACGAAAACCGGCGAGGTGCCGGAAACATAGACGTAATCGGCAAACAGGATTTCCGGATCGACCACATCCAGCAACTGCACATGGCCGCAGGCATTGCACTGGAACAGGTCCAGCGGAAACACGGCCTGCACCTCATCCAGCCGGTCAGCCGGGACAAAGGCATTTGCCGGCGGCGTCGGGGCCAGCCCCAGAACCAGTTCCAGGTCGTTACTGTTGCAAAGACGGCAGTCATCTCTGCGATGACAGGCGGATTTACTTGTCGTCATCAGGAGTCCAGGTCAGCGCGCCGTCCGTATCGATCATATGGATACGCACGACATCTTTCTCATAGCTTTCCTGATCGCGCGGATTACGCGACAGGGTCAGAAACGTGCAGTCCTCGGGAAACTTCATGGCGTGATCAACCATCGGCGGGGTGAACACCATCTGGCCCTTGGTAATCATCAGCATTTCCGGCTCTGCCTCGCTGCCGGTTTCACGATGGTAATATTCCATCGACCCGTCGAGAACATAACAATAATGCCAGTCCGTCAGATGGTAATGCTGGGCACGGATGGCACCGGCTTTCGATTCAATCAGCACCGCCGACTTCATCAGCATGTCGACCAGCGGCTTGATCGAGCCGCGCACATCGTCGAACGGCTGCTCCAGCGCAACAATCGGGTGCTTCGGCCAGCTCTCGCGTTCCTCGTCCGTTACCGGGTCGATGGTGGATTTATCAGACATCTCAGTCTCCGTCAGTTGGCGGCGCGAAACAGCCGCATCTTCAATATGGTCCAGAGCACCGGCAACGCATGATGCCAGCGGATCTTCTTGCCGTCTTCATAGGACCGGCCGTGATAACTGACCGGCACCTCGTAAATCCGTCGGCCACGGCGTGATGCCAGCGACAGAATTTCCGCATGCTGTTCCCAGCCCCGCGTCTCCAGTTCATCAGCGGAAACCAGTTCCCGGCGATACATCAGATAGCAGGAATAGGTATCGGTGAAGGTGGTGTTGTTCAGGATATTGAACGCCAGCGTAATGACGTTGTTACCGATCTTGTGCCAGAAATAATGCACCCGTGTGATCTTTGGCGCCAGCATCCGGCTGCCCATCACCAGATCCGCATCATGGGCCGCGATCGGCATGACAAGATCGGCATATTCGTTGGGGTCATATTCCAGATCCGCATCCTGAAACAGGATGTAATCCCCTTCCGCCGCCTTCAGCCCGGCAATGACGGCAGAACCCTTGCCGCCATTGTCCTGCCGCACCATCACATCATAGAGGTCGCTGTTTTCCGCCAGCAGTTCCGGCGTGGAGTCGCGGGAGCCATCATCCACAACGATGATATTGAATTTGAAACCGGCGACCTTTTGCTTACGGACAGAGCGCAGCAGGTCGAGAATGGTGGCTTCCTCGTTATAGGCAGGCACCAGCACATCAATGACAACCGGTTTGCGACGCTCAGCCACGTTCAGAGTCTCCTGTAAGTGCTCTCTGACGCTGCGCTGGCAGATAGAGCCTCAGTGCGGCCAGCGGTAATCTGCAAAGCATCAGAATGATATCCCCCGGAATACGCATGATCTCGGTTTTCTCCCGATGGGCCGCAACAGCCTGCAGGTGGACAATCAGCGTCCGTTTCATCACATCAGCCAGCGCCACCATTTCGCCCGCCCCGCGCAACCGCCAGGCCTGCTGATACAATGACAGCATGGAACAGTCGCGACGCTTCGCGACATTGCCTGTAATACCCGAATGTCCCCCGGTGTAAACCGTCAGTGGTTCTTCCAGCACGACAAGCCTTGCCCCCGGCTCTCCCAGTATCTCGATCCAGAGATCATAATCCTGTGCAGCAGGCAGCCGGTCATCGAAGCCGCCGGCGCGGAGAACCGCATCACGCCGGGCCAGAACGGTGGAGGTGCCAACACTGCCATAGAGGAACTGGTCATGCAGACTTCGCACCGGATTGCCGAGACGCCGGCTGGAGCGCAGACGCTGTGTCTGGCCATCCGCTGTCACCAGGTCGAAATCCGTGCAGACCAGACGAACAGCCGGATCCTCAAAGGCTGGCAGACAAAGCTCGATCTTCTGTTCCAGCCAGCGGTCATCCGCATCCAGAAAACCCAGAAACGGTTGCGTTGCGACCTCAATCGCCCGGTTACGGGCAGCCCCCGCCCCCCTGTTCGGTTGCGTCACCAGAACCAGCCGGGACGGCAGGAGGTTTTCAATTTCTGCCTGAACAACTGCCGCCGTTGCATCCGTCGACCCGTCATCAACGACGATGATTTCAGCCGGAGGCCGGGTCTGCGCCGCCAGTGACGCAAGGGCGCGGCCAATGCTGCCCGCCGCATTGAAGGCGGGCATGACAACGGAAACCGGGGACAGCATATCAGGCGGCATCCATCAGGTCCTGAAGGCTGCCGGGCGCTGTTGAGAAGCCCTGATCGATCTGGGACAAAATGGTCAGTTCCAGCATCAGCAACGCATAGACCCGATGGCCATGCCGGTCCGGATCGGCCAGCAGATGGTCGATTCCTTCAACGGTCCAGTAGCCACGGTCGAGGGCTGAAGGCCGGGTCAGTATGCGGCGGGCCAGATCGCCCAGCCCGCTGCGTATCCAGACCGGAACCGGCGAGGCAAAGCCCTGTTTAGGCGCGTCCGTTACCGAGGCCGGCAGATATTTGCGGGCCAGTGCCCGCTCGATACCCTTTGCTTCTCCGCCGGGGGTACGCTGGTCTTCCGGCAGGGCGAGGGCAGCTTCAACCAGCCGGTGATCCAGTAACGGCACCCGGCCTTCCACACTCCAGGCCATGCTGGTGCGATCCAGCAGGGTCAGCAGGTTATCGACGAGATAACTGCCGATATCTGCCGCCAGACCGGCAGCCTGCCCGTTGCCGCCAAAGGCTTCCGCCAGACGGACATGGGCAGCTATCGTCACGGGATGACGATTGCCGATCCGTCGTAACATCGGTTCCGGGAAATAAGTGGAATGGGCATGCACATAGGCCCCGCGATTTTGCTGAAACAAGCCGGTCCGGGAAAGCTGCCAGGCCCGCATCGGATCAGCCAGACCAACAACCGGCTCCACCAGATACCGGCGCAGAATATCCGGCAGCATGCCATAGCGCTGTTCAATCCCGGTCGGGAAATAACGCATATAGCCGGCAAAAATCTCATCGCCACCAGTGCCGTTCAGGACAACCCGCAGTTCTTTTGACAATTCCCGGTGGATCAGGTCGTTCGGCAGCAGGGCCGCATCCGCCAGCGGCTCATCATTATGCCAGGCCAGATGCGCCAGATGGTCGAGGATCGAGGTCTGGGACAGGCTGAGACGGCTGTGATCGGCACCATACCGTGCCGCAACTTCTGCGGCGACCGGGGCCTCATCATAGGCAGCGCCCTCAAACGACACCGTAAAGGTACGCAGCGGCCCGCCCGCATGCTCTGCCGCACGGGCCACCACCAGCCCGCTGTCGACCCCGCCGGACAGCAACGCCCCTACCGGCACATCACTGCGCAGTTGCAGGCGCACCGCGTCACCGATCAGCCGGTCGATCTCCTCTGCTGCTTCCGCCGCATCGCGGGGCAGATCGCTGGCAGCATGAGGTTGCCACCAGACTTCCTCCTGAATGTCCCCCTCTGCGCTGACCCGCAGACGACTGCCGGGAGCAAGCTTGTTCACCCCGCGATAAAGGGTCTGAGGATGCGGAATAAATCCGTGGGTCAGATAAGGCTGGATTGCCGTCTCATCCAGTTCCGCCCGGATCAGACCGGAGGCAAACAGGGCAGCCGCTTCTGAGGCATACAGAATTGCCCCGCCCGGCAGACGCGCCCAGTATAATGGCTTGATTCCCAGACGGTCACGGGCCAGCAGCAGGCTGTGTTCGCGTCGGTCGAACAGTGCCAGCGCAAACATGCCATTGAGCTGATGCAGAAAATCCGGCCCCTGTCTGGCGGCAAGGCCAAGGATTGGCTCCATATCACCACTGGTGGAAAACTGTTCCCCTTCAGCGGCGAGAGCGGCCCGAAGTTCGAGATAGTTATAAATCTCGCCATTACCGGTCAGCACATGCCGGTCATTGATCAGGGGCTGGTCACCGCCCGCAACATCAATAATGGCGAGACGGGCAAATCCGGCGCGGAACCGGCGGTCATCCGCGGTCCAGACCCCCGTGCCATCCGGCCCGCGATGGCCGAGCCGGGCCAGCATCGCGCCCAGGTCAAGATCCGGCGGCGTTGCATTCCGGGGTACAAACAGACCGGCAATACCACACATCAGACAGTCACCAGTTCGAGGTTGAGTTCAGCCGGCAGTTTCATCGCCGCAGAGATCGTAATCACCGTCCCCCCGACATTCCTGCCATAGGCTACCCAGACCTTCGCCGGTGACAAGGTCATCGCCCTGTCGGCCATCAGCCGGAAGCGGTGGATACCATCGGTCAGAATAATGTCATCACCTTCCGCTGACGCCTCCAGCGTTGTGTAGAGCCGCCGGACGATCTGATGCCGTCCCTTTCCCTCCAGCCGGTCGCTGATCCGCAAGGACGTTCCGTCCATCTGCCAGCGGCGGGTCAGTTGTCCGACGCCGCGCAGACGGCTGAAGCCCTGATGTGTCAGGGTCAACCCGTCAGCCTCCCGTCCAGCAACCGGAGGAGCCGCAATCACCGATTTTCGAAACGTCTCACTGTAATAGGGCCGGTTCACCGGATAGGGATCGGCTTCGTCGACCAGCAGGGTGTTATGTGCCCGGCCGGAACGATAGAAAGCGGCCTCACCTTCCTCGCCATAGGCCCCACGACCGGGGTCGACGAAAACCTGCGTCTCCCCGACATGCAGTTCAAACCCGCCGAGATCCTGATGACCATGCCCGGGATAGAACGGCCAGCCGCCGGGAGCCGCATGAACCAGCAGCGACCAGTCCCCGGATTTATGAACATACCAGCCGCTGTCAGCAACGGCCTCCATATCCGGGTCCGCAACGGAATCCCGCAGGGCAATGCAGGCCGCACGGTCATCGTCGCTGAGCGTACCGGTCCAGCCCTGCGACGCATTATGGCCCGGCAGCAGCCCCAGCAGAAAGGCCGGCGGACAATCCGGCGAGATATCCCCGACAAGCGGTATCGGTCGTACCTCCGCCATTCCGGACGCAGCCACAACATCAGACAGCATCCCCTGCCTCATCCCGGACCCGATCCGGGATCCATCTCTCTGGCTCTCCGGGTCTGTGGACAGGGATCCTGAAACGGGTTCAGGATCAGGGGGGCTTGCTGGAAAGACTGTGCCTGTGCCAGCAAAGAGGCGGCAGGGCGGCAGAATACGGGTCAGGATGTCGCGCAGGGCCTCTGCGGCTTCATGACCGGCCCGACGGGCGGCCAGCCAGCAATCCATATACTGACGGCAGAGCAGCAACTGATAATGGCTGGAACCTTCCCGCAGCATCCCCGACCGGTCAAAAATGCGATCTGCTTCCCGTGTCAGAATCAGCGCCCCGCTGGCCGCCATACCGGCATCGCCCACCGCCAGCCCGATCCGAAACAGCCCGCGGCCATTATTGGCGAGATGATTATAGGTGTTCAGTTCACCAAAATATTCCAGGCCATCTGAAATTGCCCGGCCATGCAGATGCAGAATATTCACAAAGTCAGCGACATCACCCGGCGCACCGTGACGGCTGGCAAAATCGATCATATTGACCGCCCGTTCCGTCGCCGTATAGGCATGCCAGGCCCAGCCCTGCGGGTCATCCCCAAACCCGGTCAGCCACTCCTGCCAGAGGGCCGCAACCCAGTCCGGCGATGGCTGGCAGACCGGCAACCAGGCAAACCGGTGCAAAGCCAGGTAATCCTCAAGATCATCGAAACTGCGATGAAACAGGCCGGAAACACCGTTCGCTGTAACGGTCAGGTCTGTACCGGCCAGACGGATCACACAATCTGTTGCAGGCGGTGCAAAGACTGAAGAGCGAAAGAAGGGGGTCTCAGGATCAGGGGAGCCGACGGAGATCGTCTCAAGATAGGGCGGACGCTTGCCCGCAATTGACGGAGCCGCCAGAACATCCTTCTGACCGAGCAGTCGCCGGAGCAACCATCGCTGTAGTGTCGGGTCTGACGCGACCTGACGGGATTTCCTGAGCAGGGCAGCAATCAAGATTGTAATGCCAAAACCATTTCACCAGACCGACAGGGACAACCGTATCACGCAGCGCGACCTTCGTGCAGGAAACTGCGGCAGGCGTCGGCGAAGCGGTCATCATTATCGTAAGGCGCCCGGAACAGGGTTCCGTCCCGGCCCGGCAGGATCAGCGTGACGCTGTTGCGGCCAATGTTCTTCTTGTCCTTCGACATCGCCCGGCGCATCGCATCGACATCAATTTCAACCGTCTCAAAACCGGCATAGTTGGTCCGGAAGGTCGGATGTGTACGCCGGAACTGATCGTCACCGGCAACGCCCAGACTGGCCGCCACATGGTTTGCCATATCCATGCCCATGGTCACCGCAATGCCATGCGGGACCGCATAGTTGGTGACGGATTCGATGGCATGACCGAAGCTGTGGCCATAATTGAAAATGTTGCGCCGCGCCTGATCGAACTCGTCTTCCTCGATATATTCCTTCTTGATATCGAGCGACGACCGGATCCACTTCTCCAGCACCGGCCCGCGTTCCAGCAAGCCGTCATATTCTGCCGCCAGCGCGTCAAAAGCAGCAGGGCCGGCAATCGCATGGGCTTTCAGGATTTCACCGATACCGGAACGCAGATCCCGTTCATTCAGCGTCTTCAGGAAATCCGTGCAGATATAGATTTTCCGGGCCGGATTGAAGGTGCCGAGAATATTCTTCGTCGAACCGCTGTTGATGGAGCTTTTCGAGCCGATGCAGGAATCCGCCTGTGCCAGCAGGGTGGTCGGGAAGAAATGCCACTCGACACCCCGCAACAGAGTGCTGGCCAGAAAGCAGGTGATGTCCTGAATGATACCGCCGCCGATGGCGACAATGCACTGGTCACGGCGCAGCTGGGCATCGACAAGCTGATCGACGAAACCCGGCATGGCTTCCAGCGACTTGTTGGTTTCCTTCGCGTCGATCCGGACCACCGGCCAGCCTGCCAGCGCAGCCCCGATACGGTCCTGATAGAGGTCAGCCACATGGGCATCAATCAGCACCACACCGCTTTCCGGCAGCAGGCCAGCCATATTGTCGATGGCATCTTTCCGGAAATGCACCTCATACGGTCCCTTGTGGGACTGAATGATCATCTGGTCAGACACGGGTAAACCCTCCGTCGATAAGAATATTCTGGCCGCTGATATAGCTGTTTTCCGGTCCCGACAACCAGGCCACCAGTGCCGCGATTTCCTGCGGCTGTCCAAGACGCCCGGCCGGCACCTGCGCCACCAGTTCGGCGATACCATCATCCCCCAGCACCTGCCGGGTAAGATCCGTATCAATGAAACCGGGAGAGACACAGTTGCAGAGCACCCCGGCACCCGCGACCTCTGCCGCCAGTGCCGCCGTCATGCCGTCGACCGCAAACTTGCTGGTCGAATAAGGTGCCCGTCCTGCCTTCGAGATATTGCCCCAGATCGATGCAATGGTAACGATACGCCCCCATCCCCGCTGCACCATGCCGCCGACAACCGCGCGGGCAAGAATAAACGGCGCTTCCACATTCACCTTCTGAACGCGCCGGAAATCCTCCGGGTCGATCTCCGCAAACGGGCTGACCTTGTTGATCCCGGCATTATTGACCAGCACGTCAATGCCACGGGTCGAGATGGTTTCGGCAAAAGCCGCCGTCGATGCCTGATCCGTAAAATCAACCTGCCAGTAAGCGGTCCGTTTCGGGCCCTTGCCGTCCGGTCCCGTACCGGTGACATAGACTTCCGCGCCATCATCGCGCAGCCGTTCCGCAATGGCATATCCGATGCCGCGTGTACCGCCGGTCACCAGCGCACGCTTGCCGGTCAGGGGAAGTTTACCGGTCATGATCTTTTCTCCGCCACGATGTTCCAGCAGAAACCGAAATGCCGTCCGATGGCGAGCTCCAGCTTTGATTCCGGCAGGAACTTCTTGCCATAGATCGGGATACCGCCGGGATGCGGCTTTGTTCCCGTCTTCTCCAGCCACCAGTCGCGAATCTGCGTCATGCGCGGGATGGTAACATTATCGAACTGAAAACTGGACTTGCGCAGGCTCTTCATCTCGAAGGCAGCCATTACCTCGTGAATTTCTTTCGCCGAATAAACCCGTGTCACCGGGTTCCGGACATCCCCGAACTTTGGTTTGCCCTCGGTCAGACGCCCGACCCAGTTGGCTTCCGGCCAGCGAAAGAACTCCAGCGTCAGCAGGGCACGCGGCAGCACGTTGCACCAGTAGACGGAGCTGTGCCGGGCATAGAGCATCAGCACTGCCCGCCCACCCGGTTTCAGCACCCGGTTGACCTCGGCAATGCAGCGATTGGTATCGTCGGAATGATGCAGCACGCCGTTCGAATAGACGAAATCGAAGCTGTTATCCTGAAACGGCAGGTTCTCGGCATCCGCCTGATAGGCCTGCCCGCGGCCCGGCGCCAGGATCGAGAATTTCCGCATGGTCGCCGCGGCACGTTCGATGGTGATATCGGCGGCAGTCACCTCTGCCCCGTGGCGCAGGAAGACACAGGAATGCGCACCCGCGCCCGGTCCGATTTCCAGCACGGTTTTGCCGGCCAGATCATCCAGCGGCATTTCCTCGGTACAAAGATGCTCCCGCAACCGGAACAGGTCTTCGACATCCGCAATCCGGCGGTTGAGTTCCGCCTGATCGACGCCCTCTTCATGGCCCTCATAAAGCTGGCGATAAAGGTCACCCCACCAGGCCTGAATATCGCCTTTGACCTCACCACCGGTAAAGTCTGACAGCAGCGAGGCAAAGCCCCCTTCGCCATCCAGGGGATAGCCCGCCCCGCAGGACGAACAGACCAGTGACGCACCGTCACCGGCAATCGTCAGCCCGTCATGATGACAGGCGGGACAGCGCAGGCGCTCGCCTGCGTCGCGCCGCACACGTTGTTCAGTTTCAGACAGCAAGGTTCGTCAGATCAGCCGGGAAAGGGGGATGGAAACATGGCGACGGCACGGCAGGGGCAGCCGTCACCACCCACCAGCTTCGGCGGCGGCGAGGACAGGAAGAAATGATCCGGGCATTCTTCCAGCCGGACCAGATTTTCCAGCAGCAGGATCTCCCGACCCAGCAGAATGACATGATTCGGGTTCGGCTTGCCCATCACCGTCTCGGCCTTGGAATCGATATTCGGGAAATCCATCGCGATCAGATGCAGCTTCGGCCAGCTTGCCAGTTCACGGGCAGCCTCGCGGGTGATGTTCGGACCTTCCGTGAAGTAATCGACCGTGCCCCAGGTTGCCTTTGCCCAGCCGGTTTCGATCACCAGTTTCTCGACCGTATCCTTTTCCGCGAAATTTGCGAAGTCTGCCGCATCGAGCGGGCTGTCCTTGGTGCGGCCATCGGGAATGCGCAGTTTCACCGCATTGCCGCAGAGATGCTCCAGCGGCAGCTCGTCGATCTTCTTGCCGTCGGGAATTGCGTGATAGGGCGCGTCCAGATGGGTCGAGACATGGGTGCCACAGCGCAGGATCTGCGCATGTCGTGCCTCAACCTCATGGGTTGCGGCATCATCCAGCGTGACCGCCGGAAGATAAGGCGAGGGGTAACGCACCATGCCGTGCGCCAGCTCGACAGAGAGATCAACGATTTTCATGTTTTCTGTGTCCGATATCAGGCGGAAAAACGAATATTGCGGTCAGGCGGGGACTGTACATCAACCCCCTGGAACTTTGCCTGTTCATGCAGATCGGCCAGCTTTGCCTCTGTCGTCGCAATCTCCACGGCGGCACGGGTCACCTCGACCGAGGCAAACTTGTCGGCAGACACCAGAACCGCATGTACCGGCAGGTTCAGCTTGCGTGCCAGCAACACGGCACCGGCCAGATCACTTGCGTCAACAGGCGCTTCGACCAGCGAGACATCACCGAGAAGTTCGCTGACTTTCTGCTCACTGGCGGCCGCTTTCGACGCCTTTTCAAGCACCACATCCGACAGGTTCAGCATGTCCCGGCGACCAACCTCGGCAATCAGACTATAGAGATTCAGCCCGGCTTCTTCGGCGGCACGCTCTATCTTCGGCGCATACATCGAATGGACCTGCGCCATACCCAGCGCCGTCTTCATCGAATCATCCCAGCGATTACGCATCAGCGGAGCCACGGCACGTTCCGCCAGTTCAACATAGAGCGTCGGATCCATATCCTTGCAGGCGCCATACCGGCGCTGCAGCAACGAGACCATGGTTTCCGTCGGCGCGTTACCGGACGACCGGCCCATGCCGAGCAGTGTGGTATCGACAATTGTCGCACCCGCATCAATGGCGGCCATCGAATTGGCGACGGCGAGGCCCAGATTATTATGACTGTGGAAGCCGACAGGCATATCGACCACATCCAGAATGGCCTGAGTGTAATGCTTCACCTCGTCCGGCATCATGCCGCCGGCACTGTCGACCACATACAGGCACTGCGCCCCGAAATCGGCGCTGATACGGGCGACGGAGGCGAAGGCTTCCGGCTTCATGGCATAGGATTTCATGAAGTTGCAGAATACCAGCAGGCCCATCTTGCGGGCTTCCCCGATAAATTCCTCGGTCTGTGCAACCGCGTCGACATTGGCGCCAATCCGGACGAATTGCAGACCCGCATCAACGCAGGCTTTCAGATCATCCAGCGTCGCGATGCCGGGGATACAGAACATGCCGATCAGCGCATTCTTTGATCCGGCACGGGCCGCCCGGACATATTCGACATCCGTTGCTGCTGCCCGCCCCTTGGAGGGAGAAGCGGCAATGCCAACCCCGTGACCGACTTCAATCAGTCGCATACCGAGCTTGTCGAGCGCCCGCGTCAGGCGGGTCGTGTCATCAGCGGTAAACTGGAAATCAATCAGATAACTGCCATCACGCAACGTGCATTCGAGTATCTGAACCTGCTTCAAATCGAGGGGCATGTGCCTTTATCCTGTCAGCGCCGTCCTGCGACGGCAGATAGTCTTGCAGAAGTGGACTGTTATGTTAGTTACCTTGCTCGCTTGTCAACCGCACGACTCTGGCCTTTTTCATGCAGACTGAAGAGATATACGCCACACTGGGCGAGGTTTTCCGCGATGTGTTCGGCCCCGACGCCCCGGATCCTGTACCTGAAATGACCGCCGACGATGTCGACGGCTGGGACAGCCTGAATCATGTCCGGCTGATTATCGCCGTGGAGCGGGCCTTTTCCATCCGTTTTTCAACCCGTGAAATATCCGGCCTGAAGAATGTCGGCGACCTGACTGCCGTGGTCGCAAAGAAAAAAGCCTGACAATCAGCAAATAACCGATTCCTGGCCGCACTCTCTACTCTGCGGCGACAGCCTCGAAGAACCACCATTGTGGGAACTGAGCCATGAAGGCGTGGCCGACCGGGTCGGTCTTCGCATAGGCCGGGTCGATATCCGGCTCCAGAATACGGGCGATATGGAAACCGGCACCGGTCAGGGTCTCCGAGACCTCTTCCAGAGTCGGTGTCACCTTGAACCAGCGCCGGCGATATTCCGAAATCAGGCCGACCGGGGTTTCTGACGTGCCGACCCACGGGGTCAGCCAGAACGGATGCGGATCCATGATCAGCAACCGGCCACCGGGTTTCAGGAACCGGCGCAACCCCTGCATGACCTTGATGCGCTGTTCATACAGGCTGTTCTGAAAGGTCTGGTCGAACAGGAACAGGAAGGTGTCGATCAGGACCACACGATCAAAACGACGTTCTGAAATAGTGCGGTCAAAATCATCCAGTGCCAGCAGGTCGCCAACATGGAATTCCGCATCCGGATGATCCCGTCGCGCCGCGTCGATATAGTCTGCGTTATAATCCATGCCTACGGTTGAGGCCGCGTGGCGGGCAATCAGTCCGGTGAAGAAACCCGTACCGCAGCCAACTTCGAGCACATCCTGCCCGGCGAGATTTTCCGGGACATAAGCCTCAAGAAATTTCTGCTCGATATCCCGGTAAGGTGTCGGACGAAGGGTTGTCAGATCAGGTTCGAACTTCTGGGCTGTCCACCAGTCCGCAGGCTCTGTCCGGTTGAACAGGCATTCCGTGCCGATCTGCTCGTGATAGGTGCCGCGAAACCGGTCGGCGAACGAGCGTTTGGCAAAATCCAGCGGCGGATTCGCCTGGTCCGCAATGAACCCGCAATCCGTCAGCAGGTCGATGGCCTCATCCAGTCCGGTGACCGTCTCTTCAATCGCCGACGGGTCAAACATGCCGGGATTGCGAAAAACATGATCCCAGAGCGTGAAGGATGTCGCATCCTCCAGCGTCATTGTATCACCGGCATCCCCCAGCGCGGCGACAAGATCATCTTTGCGGCATCCGCCCTGCAACAGATCAACCGCCGCCATGAAGCCCAGCGGGGCAATGAGGTTACGGCGCATGACCGGCTGGAACAGGCGCAGCTTTCCACCACCCAGCGGCACCACAACCGCCGCCGTATTCCAGTACAGTTTGTCATCGGCCATGAGTGTTATCCTTCTGCTGTCAGCAGGTCGCGTACCGCCTTGCGGTCAACCTTGCCGGTTGGCCCTTTCGGCAGATCACTAACGATTATCAGTTTTGTCGGTACACGGGCATTCGGCAAATTTGTCCGGCAGAACCGGGTAATATCCTCCAGACTACCGGCATCCCCTCCCTTGCCCAGAACCAGCGCGGCACCAACCGTCTCCCCGTAAACCGGGTCCGGCAGACCGGCAACGGCTGCAGCCGTGACCAGCGGATGTGCCACCAGTGTCTCCTCGACACTCGCCGGGCTGATATTCTCACCGCCCCGGATAATCAGGTCTTTGGCCCGTCCGGTGATGAACAGTTCGCCATTGTCATCCAGATATCCCAGATCACCGGACAGGAAGCCATCCGGCGTGATCGCGGCGGCATCTGTCTCGCTCCCGGCGCGATATCCCGCAGCCAGATGCGGTGTATTGATACGCACTTCCCCTTCACTGCCCTGTGGGAGCAAAGCCCCGTCCGGACCGATAATATCAACCGTAATACCTTCCAGAACCGGGCCTTTCGAGCCTGCCGGATGAAGAACACCCGGTTTACGGGCGGTTACAAACAGGCATTCGCTGGAGGCATAATTCTCCAGCAGGCTGAGACCGAAACGGTCTTCAAAACGCAACCTGACTTCCTCCGGCAGCGGGGCAAACCCGCAGAAGGAAAACCGTACCCGCCTGATAATTTCTGACAGATCATCACCCCGGTCGGCAGCCATCAGCATGGACAGAATGGCAGCAGCAAACCAGAGCGTATCGGCCCTGAAGTCATCAACCTGATCCCAGTAGGAAAACAGGTTTGCCGGGCCCAGTACGTGATCGACAATGGTGGTCGCCCCCAGCACCGCCGGCAGCATGGTCATGTTGTAGAGCCCGCCCATATAGGTCATCGGCAGGGTATTGTAGAACCGGCAATCCTGATCCAGTCCCATATGACGGGCATAGGCGATAGCATTTCCGAACATGCCGAGCCAGGTCACATCAACGCCCTTGGGGGCGGCGGTGCTGCCGGAAGAATAGGCGGTCAGGAAGACATCATTGTCACCTGCTTCACCAAAGCTGCGGGCATGAGGCGCAGCCTCACGGGCCTCGGACGGCAGCAGTGTTTCATCACCACTGACCAGCGGCGCCTCACAACCCGCGGCACGGGCCAGCGTCTCTGTCGATTCCCTCAAACCCGGATCAGCCAGTATCAGCT
Organism: Alphaproteobacteria bacterium HT1-32; assembly: GCA_009649675.1. NCBI lineage: Bacteria > Pseudomonadati > Pseudomonadota > Alphaproteobacteria > Alphaproteobacteria bacterium HT1-32. The sequence continues at coordinate 924,194 of WJPL01000001.1, forward strand.
TCGGCTGATTGACCGCGACAATGTTCTGCCGGTCCGTCGTTGTCAGTTGCGGGTTCAGCGGCACGATCCGCCCGCCCAGATGCATCACCGCGAGGTAACAGACCGCCAGATCAACATCATTCGGCGACGACAGGCAGACGGCATCACCGGCGGACACGCCCTGCCCTGCCATCCAGCCCGCAACCCGCCGCGACAGGTCGAACGCCTCGCCATAGGTCAGGCTGCGGTCATCGAAACCCGAGATCAGAAACGGATGGCTGGTTCGCGTCAGAAAGACGTTTTCCAGATACCGGGCATATGCAGAACCGGGGTCAGATACCAAAGAACAGCCTCATGGTCTGATAAAGGTCGGTGAGGTCATAGTTCACCACGAACATGGTGATGCAGATATAATTGATGCAGAGAAAGATCGAGGCCCAGCGCATCACCGGATGGGCCAGCACAACCTTGCGGCGGTCACGGCCAAGCCATCGGGTCATCATCGCACCATAGGCGACATTGACCAGCACACCTGTCGCATGGGCCAGACCAAAGATGAAGAAGTTCAGGGTCGTGCCATGCCACATACCGACAACAAAAAAGGTGACATAGAGCGCACCCGCCATGGCCAGTTTGTGCCAGGCCGGGTCGACCCGGCGCATGATCGTCGCATTCAGCGGGTTGAACACATAATGGCCGATCCAGGTGGACAGCGAGATATGCCAGCGTGCCCAGAAGTCCTGAATGTTACGGCCCAGGAAAGGCCGGTTGAAGTTCTCCGGCATCGTCGTCATGCCGCAAAGGCGGCTGATTCCGATCATGACATCCGTATAACCGGTAAAATTCAGATAGAGGTAAATCGGAAAGCTGTAGAACACGATGAGGAAATCGAGCCAGTTCGCCCCCTCTTCCCGCAGCAGGGCCAGATTCTGCGTCGGCAGAAACAGTGGCGCGATCAGGAAGCCCAGAATCAGACCATTCGCGATACGATGGCCGGCCGCCAGCTGTTCTGCTGTATCAGGCCGTCCGATCTCGTTCAGGCCGTCACAAAAATCCTCATAACGCTGGATGGGTCCGGCAAGGAACGTCCAGAAGGCTGCGAGATAGCCCCAGTAATGCAGTGGCGTCAGCGGCAGATCCCCCGAATCCGGTGCATCCACAATCATATGAATTTGCCGGAACAGGATATAGGACAGGCCAATCACGGAAACCGGATGGCTGATCCAGCGCTCGATATCCGCCGGGCCATAGCCGCGCAGCAGAATGAACAATCCGACCTGCCAGACCAGCAGTACGACCACCGCCGACTGCCCCTCATCCTGGTCTGCTCCCCAGCGGCTGCGGATCAGCAGATAGGGGGGAACAAGAAAGGCAGCCAGTGCCAGCAGGTCCGCCGGTTTCAGCCAGGTCAGCGCCATGAACGCGCTGACGAGTCCCAGTGCCGGAAGAAAATACTTTCGGGTGCGCTGTCCCCAGGCGCAGAGAATCAGACTGCTGGCAAGCAGGGCAAAACCGATCGAATCGACGGAGATCGGATCATAGATCATCAGGGTTTCACCGCCTCGACACCAAGGGCAGAGGCTATCCAGGGAGCGATATATTCAGCCGCAACTTCCTGACCACGCGGATTCAGATGCCCATTGTTGATGAAAGTCAGGGCCTCATCATTCCGGGCCAGCAGAGGCGGCCGCAGATCAAGCGACGGAATTCCGCTGGCAGACAGAATTTCAGCCAGCCGCCGGTTTGGCAGCGCCAGATCGTAAGCGGCCGGGTTCAGGCCGTTATGTGCCAGATATTTCGCAAACCTCGCCGGATAAACCTGATGCTGTGTCGGCACCAGCACGATGCCGAACGGCACACCCAGCCGCTCCTGAACCAGATCGCGCAGCCGCACAAGGAACCGTCCCATATTCGCCAGCCGTACCACCTGTTTCTCCGGCAGGTCTTTCAGATACAGATCGGCCTCGCCGCTGATATGCAGATCGGAATCAGCAATATATCCGCGCTGACGCAGCCAGTCATAAAGTGGCGGAATTTCACCCACACCGTACTTCAGCGCGCCATAGATCGCGCTGGACTTGACCAGTCGCGCTTTCGCTGCCAGCACGGAAAACGCCGTACCATCCTCGGTAATCGGCACCACCCTGTTCACTGCGAACCAGAGCCGGTCGGCAGCAGACTGAATTTTTGCAGCCGGCTTGGCGATGGCATCGGCCTCAGGCAAGGGGGCATCAAACTGCTGCAACCAGCCCTTATCGACAGTGTCATAAATGGCACCGGGTGTCGTGATGGCGCAAATCACAGCCTTCGGCCTGAAACCTTCACGCATCAGATAACGCATGACCCGGGTTTCAATTTCGATCTGTGATCCCTCAGCAGCCAGATTGGCAACCCGGTAACCGAACTTCTCGATTTGCGAGGCCATCGTTTCGTCATTGTTGACGCCGGTGCCAAAGACGTTCGAGCCACCACATAACCACAGACCAGCCAGATCTTGCTCAAAACCTTCCCGGCGGTCCCTGAAACCAAGGCTGTTGGTTTCGATCAGAACATCAAAATTCGGAGGATCGTACTGACGCGCAGAAAGATCCGGCGCAGAAAAACGCAGAAACACCGGATGCGGTTCGAGAATCTGGGGCGACAGGTCACGCCAGTCCGGGAAAACAAAAAGCCGCACAAACAGTTCAAGGGCAGCAACGGCAAAGATCAGGACAAGGCCACATCTGATCAGGCGGCTGATCCAGCCGGTATGGGTTATCCCGTCCGTCACAGTCAGAATTGCTGATAGGCGACGTTGACAATCGTCACCGTCTCCATCGTGAGATAAACGAAAATCAGCAGCTTGAACGCAAGCAGACCAAGAGAAACAGCATGATTGAGGGGTGACGACATTTTACTGACCAAGATGCAAACCGGCGGTCTTATCTGCGGGGGCACAGCAGATGTCAAACATGGCCACCTCTACAGATCCCATCGTTCGCGCCATTCTGGATCAGCCCGGTAGATCCGGTAAACCAGTTCCATCGTTGCCAGCGCATCAGCGGAAGACCCATTCTGGACTTCGGCCCGACCCATGACAGCGTCGGCAAATTCATCAATTTCCCGACGCCAGGACGGATCGGTATTATACCGCGTCACCTGTTCTTTCGGGTCACCTTCCCCGTTATGCGAACGCCAGGCAACCGTGAGCGTTTCCGCACCATAGCTTTTTGAACCGGTCAGCAGCCCCGCCAGTACGATGGTGCCTTCTTCCAGCGCCATTTCCAGATTAAACCGATGCCGCCACTGGGTTGCCGTCGAATGCAGCATGGCCACCACGCCGGACCGGCTGCGCATCAGGGCAAAGGCGTTATCTTCCACATCATGCTTCCAGTAATCATTACTGACAAAGCTGTGGACATCATCGAACTCGCCGGCAAACAGACGCATCAGGTCAACCATATGGATGCCCTGATCAAGCAGGATGCCGCCCCCCGCAATCTCGCGTTTCGTTCGCCAGTCCGACTGGAAGTTGATGATCGCAGACTTTCCGTACGCGCCCTTCATATTGAGCACCCGGCCAAGCTCTCCCGAACGCACCAGTGTCAGCGCATCCTGAACAGAGTCGTGATAACGGTGGTTGAAACCGTATTTCAGGACCAGATCCGGGCGCTGCTGTTCAACCTCACGGACAGATTCAATATCCTCGACATTGCGGCCCGGCGGCTTTTCACAGAACAGATGGAACCCGCGTTCCAGCCCGGCCCGCGTCACCTCGGCGGCAACATCATTGGTCAGGCAGACAAACAGGGCATCAAGATTTTCGCCCAGCAGGTCCCTGTAACTCCGGTAATAGCGAACCCCGTCTTCAAAGGTTCCATCCGTTTCAAAGCTGCGGTCTGCCACGGCCACGGTCTGCATATCCGGATGTGCATCAATATGTTCACGGCGACGCTGACCGACGACGCCGAATCCGGCAATACCGACACGCAGGCTCACGCCGTCTCCTCCGGAAGGGTCATATAATCGCGGGTCACCGGATCCTCCCGCAGCACACCTTCGGCGCGGGCCAGATCAGCCGGTGTATCAACACCGATGGTTTCCCGGTCTGCCTTCACGATGCGGATGGGATAGCCATGTTCGAGGGTTCGCAGCATGTCGATCTTTTCGATCAGTTCCAGCGGGGTCTGCGGCAGCTTGCCGAATGTCTTCAGAAAAGCGGCAGAGAAACCGATGACACCGGTTTGCTGGAAGGCAACCACACCCGGCGCCCGCGAGCGATTCGGAATAGCCGAGCGCGAGAAGAACAGCGCCCGCCCGTCCGGTGCCGCAACCACCTTCACCGCATTCGGGTCATCCTGATCTTCCGGCTTTGATAAAGGCGAGGCCAGATTGACCACCGGCGACGGTTCTGCCCGGTAGGCATCAATGACGGCAGACATCATCTGCGGAGTCACCAGCACTTCATCGCCCTGCACCATCAGGATCAGATCATCCTCCGCCGGTGGCTCCGGCAGATATTCAATGGCTTCCTCAACCCGGTCGACGCAGCCGGGATGGGTATCGCGGGTCATGATGACAGTCGCACCATCCGCCCGCGCCGCCTCGGCAATTTCCTCATCGCAGGTTGTGACGATAACTTCATCCACACCGGCCAGCATCCGGCACCGGCGATAGACATGCAGCACCAGCGGCAGACCCAGCAGGGGGGCCAGCGGTTTGCCGGGGTAGCGGCTGGAGGCCATACGGGCCGGAATAAAACAAAGCACACGCATCAGACTGTTACTTCCTTTGCTGGTACATCAACCGGGTGATCTCTGGTGGACAGGGGATACTCTTCCCAGACCGTCCTGTCGACCGGCGAGAAGATATCCCCGGTCTGCCGCCCCTCAACAGCCCCTGCGCTGATAACCCGGTTCAGGTTGTCAGCCAGCCCGGCATGGTCAGAAACGGGAACAGACGCATCATCCGGCAGAATATCAATGGCAATCCGCGCTTCCGGCTGAAAGCGCAGCACAGGCAGACCCAGCATCCAGGCCTCCAGACCAACTGTCGTCGCTGCGTAAATCACAGCCGACACCGATTTCTGCGAAGAGAGCGGCCCCGTCGCCGCGGCAATATTGCCTTCTTCCGTAAATTCGAGTGGTGTCATCGGATGCACCCGGATCACAAACCGACGATCAGGTACCGCCCTGCAGGCCTCCAGCATCTGTCGGGCCACAGCGAGATCGAACGGTGCCGCGACAAATACCGGTGCGTCTGCTGACCAGGTCACCGGTTCCGGCTTCGGAAAACGCCAGGCACCGGCCAGAACCAGTCTCGCCTCCGGATGTCCTGCCTCCAGCAACTGACGGAAGCCCGACGCACCGTTACAGAAAATCCGGTCCGGCAGACTGGCCGCACCGTCAGGGTTCGAACCCGGTCCGAGATTCCATTGCTGGCCCACCACGGAATGCTGATAACCGACTGAGGTTCCACCCGACGCCCGCAGATCACGGCAGAAAGAGCGCTCCCAGCCATGATTCTCCCACGGCCAGAACACGACATCCGGCGAAATTGTCGCCAGCCAGCGGCGCTGGCAATGTATCTGCCAGGCAATCATCGCAGCCCCGGCATAGCCGCTGTCCAGCACCAGTGCCCGGCGAACCAGCCATTCGTACGGGCCTTTGACGGAGCTTTCCCGCAGGCGCCATTCCCGGAAAATCAGCGACAGGGCATATAAAGGGGAACCGTATCCATGCAACAGAAACGTACGGCCGTCTGCCGCCAGTTCGCGGCCCCGGGGAACCGCGCAATCCACATGCAGGATGCGCTGCAAGTCCGGTTGCTGCTGCATCAGCTCGCCAAAATACCCGTCACGCCCGTCAGACGTACTGGCGGGATGGCCATATACCATCAGCCATCGACCACCGGCTGATGGTTTTTGCCCCCGCGCTGCCAGACAGTTCCGGAACATGGTGACGGCCACGCGCCCGCGTGCCAGCCAGCCCCGCACTGCGGTTTTCAGCCTGACCGGCAGCAGGGACGGCGGTGATCCGGCACTGACGCCGGGCAGCCCGGCGAGATGACGAAACAGCCAGGGGTCCGCGCAATGAACATCATAAACCTCATCCCGTGCGCCCAGTTCGGTCACCAGCCCGGCCCAGCCGGTCAGCAGGCCGAAATCACTGACGTTTGGAGCACAGGTGCCGAAATGGCCGCGATCATTCACGGCATCAGCAGGCAGGTCCGCCGCCAGCTTCAGCCAGACTTCACGGCTCCTGGCAAAACAGGCTTCCAGTTCTGCTGACAAACCTTCAGGCGAGCCACCATCCGGCCCCAGAATGTCGAGCAGGCCACCGCCTCCCGGCGATATTGCCTTCAGACGGACCGTCATGCCCGGTTATCACCGCTTTGCATCAGGTCAACCAGCCGGCGAAAAGCAGGGTTACTGTCGTAGAGATCATCAAACCGGCCAATCGCAGTGATCCGGCCATCTTCCATATAGAACAGCCGGTCACAGGTCCGCACGGTCGACAGGCGGTGCGCAATGACCAGCTGTGTCTTGCCCGCCAGTTTCTCAATCGCATCATTCAGGTCGCGTTCGGTCGCCATGTCGAGTGCAGCGGTCGCTTCATCCAGCACCAGCACATCCGGGTCGTGATACAGGGCACGGGCAATACCGACCCGCTGCATCTGACCGCCGGACAGGCGTGCGCCATGTTCGCCGACCAGCGTGTCCAGCCCGTCCGGCAGACCTGCAACAACCTGATCAAGCTGGGCCAGCCGGACAGCAGAGGACACCCGTTCCTCATTGATCTCGTCATCTTCCCGGCCAATGGCGATGTTGCGACGCAGGCTGTCATCAAACAGCCGGATAGATTGCGGAACATAGCCGATATGACGCCGCCATGAAGCCAGCCGGCCACGAATGCTCTGGCCATCAACCCGGACATCGCCCTGTTGCGGCGCAATCAGCCCCATCACCAGATTTGCAAACGAGGTCTTGCCTGCCCCTGATGGGCCGACAATGCCGATACGTTCTCCCCGGGCAATGATCACCGACAATCCGTCCAGCGCCGGACGATCCGCACCGGGATAGGTAAAGGAAACATCAGCCAGTTCGACCGACTGGCTGAAGACGACGGAAGACTCCTCGCCGGTCACGGCCTCTTCAGACCCCAGCATATCGAAATCAGCCACCACCATCCGGACATTCTCACGCTGGGACTGAATATGGTTGATGGTGAACAGAATACGGTTGGTTGCCGGCATGATGCGCAGCGCGGCAATACCAAATAATGACAGCAGGGCCAGCAACTGCCCGGGACTGTCAGCCCGATACTGGGCAAACAGAATGACACCCAGCATGGCATAGACAATAACCAGCTCAATAACCGTTTTAGGTGCTTCCTGAAGGGTCAGGAACACCCTGCGCATCGCCGCCTGATTGAGGCGAATGTCACCAAACCGCCGGGCAAAAAACCGGGCGGAGCCGGAAATCCGGATTTCCTTCAGGCTATCGAGGCTTTCCTTCAGGACTTTCAGGAAGGCTTCGGAATACGCAACATCCTGGGTTCCCATCCTGTACAGGAAAGGCCGCAATGCAGTGACCGAAACGACAACGGCAACGCCCAGAAAGATCGCCGTACCCAATGTGACAAAAGGTTCCAGCGTCATCAGGACCAATGTCACCGCAGCAACAGTGAACAGATCGGTGACGATGGTAATTGCCCCCATGACCGTGGTCTGGACGACAGCAAAAACCCGGTTGGCGATATTCGTGATCAGCTCGGCCGAATTGCGTTCGGCGACCTGCTGATAGGGACAATCAAGATAGCGGTGAAACAGCCGCTTTGCGACCGCCGCCTCATTCCGGGTGGTAAAGCTGTATTTCTGCCAGGTCACCAGCAGAAACAGGACCGCCTTGAAGGCAAAAGCCACAAGCAGAAACATCACGGCGGCGGTCATGAACTCACGGTTGCTGGCAAAGCCGAACCAGTCATAGACCGCACTCAGTTTCTCGTTCTCAACAATAAGCGCCGGATTTTCGATCAGCTTCATCAGACCGAAAACAAGCCCGACACCGACCGCCTCCATGATCGAATTCAGGCAAATCAGCAGGCCAAGCAGCACTGCCCCCGGCAGGGCCGAACGATCAATGACCCGGATCGACGAGATAATCTGTCTGAACATCGGTTGCGACGACGCCTAGAGGGCTTCGACGATCTCCATGACACCATCCATATCCATGGCTGCCAGTTTCGGACGCAAATCGTTCAGCGCCTGCTGCAGATAGACCGGGTGCTTGCGCACATTGCGGAAGAAATGCTGGAAAATACCGTTGAAGACTTCATCCAGCCTGGGGTCCACAACAAAGCAACCCTGACAGATTTTCGGCATGCTTGGCACATCATTTTCCAGATGCGCCTTGCGGACACCCTGCATGAAGTCGGAGTTATAGACCTTATCAACATCATCTTCGAACAGGTTACCGAAGATGATATCGCCGTGATAATCCTGACAGCAGGTCGTCATGTCACCGTTCTTGAGAACGAACAGGCTGCGCCAGTTGCGATTGCAGGGCTGCCGGACCTGATAGTTTTCGCCAAACAGGTTGAACTTGTGGAAATAACCATGAGTCGGAGCCTGCGTCGACAACATGCCGAACGAAAAGGCCGTCGGTTCTGCCAGATAGGAGAAGACATGCGGGATCATGGCCAGTTCGTGATAGTTGTCAGCCGAAACCACCGCGCTGACATTGATCGCGAACGGATTCGGGGCCGCGTCATTGCGTTCCTTGAAGGCCAGAAGATTCTCGTGCAGCCCCTCGAACGTGCCGCCGACGCGGATTCGCTCGTAGGTTGGCTTGGTCGCGGCATCAATCGAAAACCGCATCGTACCGATATTGTCGCGGAATTCGAAAATCGTATCCATGTGACGCTTCATCATCAGACCGTTGGTCGAGAAGTTGGTCAGATAGACATCGTTGTCGCGCAGGATTTCCAGATAGTCGCGCAGGTTCCGGTTGGCGATCGGGTCACCAAGGGTATGCAGGTTGGTTGACCGCATACCGCGTGCACAGAGCTTCTCGACACCTTTACGGAAGTCATCAATGTTCATCAGCCCCTTTTTACCGCGCTCGGCCTTCTTGGTTTCGCACATCGCGCAGTTCAGGTTACAGGAATCATTGATCTCGATCGCCGAGACATGAATTGGTGCTTCCTCGACACTGATTGACGGATCCGTAATTTCGGCCCGGAAGCAGTCTTCAACACTGCGCGTCTTCATGTCGTTGACGATACCCCGGATTGTCTCCAGCGACCCCTGCCCCGCCAACCGCTTCTCACGACGGCGGTCGTGGTACTTGCGCTTAACGCTCTGCGGGATCTGGTCTTTGATCGTGCGCATCAATGACGTCATGAGACATCACTCCTGTTCAAAAATACTGATTTCAGTTTCCATGCGAAATTCGACCGGGGAGCCGTTCAGTCCGCGATCATGTCCCATTTCAGGGCCGTACCGCGCTTCAGGTCTGTTGCGGCGGTCCGGCCGAGAATCTCTTCGATATGTTTCGGCGGGATACCATAACCCGGCCGGATTGACCGAATATGGTGTGGCTGAATGGTTTCACCAGCCCTGATATCCGAAACAACATAAACCGAGCGACGGAAAACCGTGTTCTTTTCTTCCGACGGCTTGCGGTGATAACCGGCTTTTCCCAGCGCCAGGCTGGCTGTGCGGCAATCTTCAACCATCCGTGCCAGTTCATCGGGCTCCAGCGAGAAGGCGGAATCCGGGCCGCCATCTGAACGGCGAAGAGTAACATGTTTCTCGATAATGGTCGCACCGAGGGCGACCGCAGCCACCGGCACTGCCGTGCCCAGAGTATGATCTGACAACCCGATCTGGACACCCAGTTCTGCCGCCAGATGCGGAATGGTCGCAAGATTACTTTCCGATGCCGGAGTGGGATAGCCACTGACGCAGTGCAGGACAGCAATGTCTGTTGCCCCAGCCTTCCGGGCAACGGCAACCGCCTCCCGGATTTCCTCCATAACGGCCATGCCCGTTGATATGATCAGCGGTTTGCCCGTTGCCGCTGTCTTTGCAATCAGCGGCAAATCGACAATTTCAAATGAGGCAATCTTGTAAGCCGGACAATTCAGGTCTTCGAGAAAATCAACTGCACTATGGTCGAAAGGTGCGGAGAAAATCGCAAGACCCGCATCCCGGGCACAATCAAACATGGCCTGATGCCAGTCCCATGGCGTATGGGCTTCATCATAGAGATCGTAAAGGCTGCGACCGTCCCATAAACCACCGGTTTCAATCCGGAATTCGGGACTGTCATGGTCAATTGTAATCGTATCGGCGGTATAGGTCTGAATCTTTACCGCATCAGCACCGGTTTCCCCGATAACCCGGATAATCTCCAGTGCCCGACCAAGGTCGCCGTTATGATTGCCGCTCATTTCAGCGACAATATAGGGTGGCGCACCAGGGCCGACCTGCCGGCCTGCGATATCCATGATAGCCGTCATCCTGGCAGGGTTATCCGGTAATCACCGACCGACAGAACATCCGATGTGTTCTGCAGCAGGCTTTCGACAGCATCTTCCGGCGAGCAGACGATAGGCTCTTCATGCCGGTTGAAACTGGTATTGATCACGGCACGGTCACCCGTCGCGTCACAGTAGGCTTTGACGATGGAATAATAGTCACCATTCATCTCCCGGGTGACGATTTGCGGCCGGGCGGTGCCGTCAACATGGGCAACCGCCGGATGATCTTTCTTGAAAGCATCCGTACAGTCATAGGTCTTCGTCATGAAATGCGCGCAGACATCCTGTTCACGCCAGCCGATGTAACTCTCGGCGGCATATTCCTGCGGTGTGACCGGTGCGAACGGCATGAACTCGGTTCGGGAAAGCCGTTTGTTCAGCCATTCATTCACCGAGTTATCACGGGCATGATACATCATTGACCGGGCACCAAGGGCACGCGGACCATATTCCATGCGATTGTCAAAATATCCGACGACACGGTCATTGCGCAGATCATCAGCAATTCGGGCAACCTTGTCGTTCATCAGTTCCACATCGATCCGGCCCTGATAACGCGACAAAACTTTCTCGATCTCAGCATTGCTGTATTCCGGCCCGAGGTAGGCGGTTGGCATATCATGCTTTGCATGGCCGGTTTTCAGGAAGTTGGCATAAGCCACGGCACCCATCGGCAGACCACCGTCACCCATATGCGGGAAGATATAGACATTGTCGACGCCGGGCAGATCGCCAACGATCTGATTGATCCGCACATTGCCGAAGATGCCACCTGCCAGGCAGACATTACGAACATCCGGGCGGTCGATCTTCTTCATCCAGGTTTCAACCCAGCGGGCGATCAGGTTTTCACAGTGCTTCTGCACACCAGCGGCCAGGTCTTCCCGTGTATGGGCATCAAAGGCAGCCTTCAGTTCAGGTTGCAGATTCGTATAAAACGGCTTGTAGAGACCAATCCGGGCACGGATCGAATCATCTTCAAAACTGATCAGCCTGTTGAACAGCGGCAGGGTTTTGTTCGGATCACCATGCGCCGCGAGCCCCGTCACCTTGCCTTCATGCCGGTGCGGCGTATAGCCAAGCTGATGGGTAACCTGGCCATACAGGAACCCAAGACCGTCGAAAGCCGAAATCAGATAATCATGTTCCTGCACCCCGTTCTTCGGGTCAGCAAAGGATACAGACCCGGACTTCCGGTCACCGCGACCATCAAGGGTAAACACGAAACTCTCTTCATAAGGAGAGAAAGCATAAGCCGACCAGGCGTGCGTCATGTGATGGTCAAGATAAACGATACGGTCCGGACTGATACCAAGCTCGGTCATCTTCGTATCAAAATCATTTCGGACCATGGCATCACGGTCGTTCTCGACAAACACACGCTGACGGATGATTTCCGGTGCATCCGGATGTCCGTGAGCGGTTTCCGCCAGAAGCCGGTCCGTAAACCTGATGATGTAATCGGAATTGTTTGTCGTGCCGCCATGCCAGCCATAGGCAAAGCAGTCGATATCATCGAGCGTCAGGCCATGCCGGTCGAGCACATAGGCGAGACTTCTTTCCGGCCAGCCACCTGCCAGCTTAATCCGATTGAACCGTTCTTCATTCACAGCATCCAGAACGATGCCATCTTTCATGAGACAGACACCGGAATCCGCAGCGTTCTGCAGTCCGAGAATATACATCAATTCACCTTCCCAAAACTTCGTTTGTCAGCCATCCGCCCGTTACAGGCGGTCTAGCGGGTGATCCCGTTAATGGCTGAAATAACGCGCTCTGTCCCTTTACCATCACAAACACTGAAGGACCGCCGGGCCATTGCACGCAGACGCTCGGGGTTGGCGGCCAGTACCGCAAGCGCATCATCGAACCGGTCCCAGTCGGGCTGCAGCCAGTCACCGATGACAATAGCAGCGCCAGCCGCTTCAAGCGAAGGCACATTGCTCCGCTGATTATCGGCGGTGACAAGTAGCAGCGTCGGCAACCCGAGGCAACAACGTTCCCAGGAGGTCGTTCCCGGACTGCCAATAGACAGATCGACATTGTGCATCAGACGGGCCATGTCGCTGACATCCATATGAATGCGGACCTGCTCTCCCAGACGCTTTGCCAGAGCCTGCACCTTGTCGATATGCCGGGCTGCCGAAGCGATCACGATATCCATCTCGATATCCGGTGCATTAAGGGCTACGCGTTCGACGATGGGGATCGTCATCTGATGCGGATCTGTTGCCCCAAGGCTGATCATCACCCGGCGGGTACGGCCAAGGGTTTCACGACGCTGCACGGCACTGTCCCGGATTTCCGGGAACTGCGGGCGCAGCAGACTGTATTCCGGCCCGATCAGCACCGGACTGTCCGGACTGACCAGTCCGGCATAGCTGTTTTCGTCGCGACCGAGATTCTGGTCGAGCAGAAGATCACAATCATGGATCCGTCGGGCAAGGTCATCGATCACGAAAATCCGGCGTGCCCAGGGGCGGCAGCCAACTTCATAGGCGGCACCAAGATCATAATGGTCGATCACCAGCAGATCGACACCGTCCGGCCAGCGTTCATGCATCGGCTGGATGCGGTCCCCGCTGAGTTCGATCACTTCATGCGGGGCCTTCTTCAGATCAGAAACAATTGCCAGCGTCTGCGGCCCGACTGCGAAGGAACATTTCCACCCCGCCTGAACCAGCGCATCAGCCAGCGTCAGACAGCGCATGGTATGCCCTGCCCCGATTTCCTGTGAGGCGTCGACACGAAAAACAGCTTCAGGCATGGTCAAATGCAGTCTCCGACAGGCGTCCCATGAATACTCCGTCGACCCAGATATCACCATAGCGGTAGTGTAAGGGCCGCCGGGCCTCGACGGTGTAACCGGCCTTTTCGAAAGCCCGGATTGAGGCAGTATTGGTTGCCAGCATACCTGCCGTAAGCTTCAGCATACCCAGTTCATCAAAGGCATATTTCGCAGCAAGCCGGATCGCCCGAGATGCAATATTAGCCCCCCACAATGTCCGCTCTCCGACGATCACTGCCGTATCTGCACGACGATGAAAGGAAATGATATCAGACAACCGCATATTGCCGACATGCCCCGCCTGTTCATGCATGATGCGCCAGAGCCGGCAGCGGTCATCGGCCAGGGATGCCGCAACATAGGCCCGCGACGATTCCAGCGTATGACCTCCGTTCCGGGATTCAGTCTGCCCCATAACATCAGGATCATTCAGCCAGCCGACATATCTTTCAGATACGTCTTCCGGCTGAAACCGCTGGAGGGAAATATCACCGTCAGAGAGCAACAAGATCAGCGAACCTTGAAGACCGGTTCAATAACCGGCACGTCCAGCCGTTCTTCCAGCTTACCACTGTTCAGCTCTTCTGCTGTAATGCGGCAGGCTTCACGATAGCCGGCGACCACCTGTGCCACATCTGTCTCACTATGCGCATAGGAAATATCATGCGCCGCAGCCAGCAGAACACCGGAACGAATGATCTCGCGCAGGAACCGGGTCTTGATTGCTTCCTTGCGGGCTGTCGGATGATCATTGACCGCCAGAATCATCCAGCTCGGATGACCGTTCAGCGCCATGATGTCACTAAGACCGAATTCGGCAATGGCGGCGCGGGCACCTTCAGCCATCGCGGTGCCTCGCTTGTTGATGGTCTCAACCACCGGTTCACGTTCCAGCTTGTCGACAACCGCAATGGCTGCTGCCAGTGACAGAGCCTCGCCACCAAATGTGGAGGAGAAGAAGATTTCCTCCATCTCCTTCATCAGGTCGGCACGCCCGACTGCGGCAGAAATCGGCAGACCATTCGCCATACCTTTGCCGAAACTGGAAAGATCCGGTGTGACACCGAACAGTTCCTGCGCACCGCCATTCGAGAAACGGAAGCCGGTAATGATTTCATCAAAAATCAGCAGGGCACCATGCTTGTGCGCCAGTTCCTTCACTTCTTCCAGATAGCCCTCTTTCGGCCAGACCGCGTTCATCGGCTCCATGATCACACAGGCAACATCGTCCTTATGCTCACGGAACATTTTGTCCATTGCGTCGATATCGTTATAGGGCGCGAGATGAATAAGTTCGCGGACAGCTTTCGGAATGCCGCCATTGCGCGGCGTGCCACCGATATACCAGTCCTGCCAGCCATGATAACCGCAGCCGATGATATGATCGCGGCCCGTTACATAGCGGGCAATACGCACCAGACCCGTATTCGCATCCGATCCGTTCTTGCCATAACGCACCTGCTCGGCAGACGGGATCATATTACACAGCCGTTCCGCCAGCTCGGTTTCCAGCTTGGTTGCCAGACTGTAACTGATACCTTCGCGCAGCTGGGCTTCGATTGCGTCGTTAACGTCCGGGTCATTATAACCCAGCAGATTTGCCAGCAGACCATTGATCAGATCGACATATTCATTGCCGTCAATATCCCAGACACGCCCCGCCTCACCGTGGGTGAGAAACAGCGGCGTCTTGCCCTGCGGCAACTGAATACGGCTTTTCGAGAAGGTCTGTGCTGCCAGCGGCACCACTTTCTCAGCCCGTGGCAGGTAGGCATTGGACCGGTCGTAGTTTCTGGTCTCCGGAATCGGTTCGGCCTTCACGGATGTTGCCAGACCTTCATTGCGAATCGTCGCACTGTTGATCTTGCGCAACTCCGGCGCAGCATCCAGAACCGCCAGAATATCCATCCAGCTCGGCTCGCCCTCTGAGGGCAGGCGTTTGACGATTTCCTGCAAAAATTCCAGATCCTGCGGATCATCGACGGTCCAGCGTTCTTTTGCCAGTCCCGGCGCAAGACTTCCGATCGACAGTACTTTGAAACGGTCGCGGTTATGCTTGATGAACGGGGTTACATGCTCACGTTCCAGTTTACGGACAGCGTCACGGGCAGCGGCGTAAAGTGCCGACGCCTTGAAAACCTCGCAATCCAGACCATCCGGCCAGACGGCCGGCAGATTGTTGGCAACATAGTCGGCATCGGCCCGGATCAGCCGGGAGAGAACAGCGCCGGAGATCTGAGGATCAATAAAAGGACAGTCTGCCGTCACCCGCATCACGATATCAGCACCTTCCGCTTTGGCAGCTGTCTCGAAACGGGCGAGAACATCGTCTTCCGACCCGCGATGGCAGGCAACTCCGTAATCCTCACACCAGGCCTGAATGGCATCATCACTGGTCGATTCCGATGTTGCGACGGCAACAGTATCGATGCCGGGAATCAGCCGTGAGCGGTCAACGACCCATTGTAACACCGGCCGGTTGCCAAGTTTTTTCAACACTTTACCCGGCAGTCGGGAGGATCCCATGCGGGCCTGAATAATCGCTACCTTCTTCATCTTCCTGCTCCGTAGTCGCTCAAAGCCTGATCGGATGACCGGCATTTTTGAGGAATCGTTTCACCTGAATAATATTGTTGTCGGAAAATACCAGCATTGTACCAAGCGCAAGCGCATCTGCGCCCCCGGCCATCGCTGCGTCAAGATCGTCGAGCTTTCCGGCACCGCCTTCAAGAATGACCGGCAGACGGGTTCGCCCGCGTGCCTGTGTCAGAAGGTCGGTATTGTATCCCGGACGACGCCCTTCCCGGCTGACATCCATCAGCCGGATTTCACCGGCACCAAGTCTCTCCACCTGCTCAATCCAGTCCAGCCAGTCCACAGACAGGTCAGCCGTCCCGGCCCGGTAATCATACAAGGCCGGTGCCGGGCCGCTGGTCGTGACATCGACAGCGACAACAACCGCCTGACTGCCAAAGACCTGCGCACAGTCGCTGATCAGAGCAGGACGGTTTCTGGCTGCCGCGTTCAGGCAGATCTTGTCAGCCCCGTTATCAAGACAGGCTTTTGCCCGTTCCACCGATGTAATACCGCCACCAATGGTCAGCGGCATGGAACATTCCCGCGCCGCCAGTCGCACCGCCGCAATATCCGGGCCGCGGCCTTCACGGGTCGCATCGATATCGATCAGCAGCGCCTCATCCGCCTTCTGTGCCGCATAGGCCCGCAACGTGGTTGGCGGATTTCCGGCATCGCGATGATTCGCAAAGGCCGTCCCCTTGACCAGTCTGCCGCCGCTGAGCAGCAGGCTCGGGATAATCCTGTTCTGCAACATTGTCAGGGTGTCCAGTCAACGAAAGCTTCAAGCAATCGCTGACCATCAAGCTGGCTTTTCTCGGGATGGAACTGGGTTGCCAGCACCGTACCGAAGCCAACGGCTGCCGTCAGGGAACTGCCATAAGACGTGGTTGCGACCACAAGCTTTTCCGGCACACCGGTCACCGCAAAGGAATGACAGAAATAGAAACTGCGGTTATGCAGTTGCCGGTGGAACGGGGTCTCTGTTTCACCGCACTCCGCCTGATTCCAGCCCATATGCGGCGCACGGGGTGCCCCCAGTTCGCGGATATCCCGGGTTTCCCCGGCCATCCAGCCAAGCCCCGCCGTCTCACCGAATTCCAGCATTGTCGTGGCCAGCACCTGCATGCCGACGCAGATACCGAGCAGCGGCCGGCCATGGTCGACAACCGCCTCCCGCAGTGCCTGGTCCATGCCGTTCTGACGCAGTTTTTCCAGCACCGCAGCGGCCGCGCCAACACCCGGCAGAACCAGCCGGTCAGCAGCCATCAGGGCTTCCGGTGTCGAGGCAAGCACGGGCTCTTCGCCGATCACTTCGAACGCATTCATCACCGAAAGAATGTTCCCGGCACCGTAATCAACAACGCTGAGGGTCATCTCCGGTCAGGAAGCCTGTTCGTCTTTCGACATATCGCCGACCACCCGGCTCCATTTATCATAATCATGCAGTTTCGGCTGCATCCCGGCAGCCCGCACCTCGTCCAGCGTCGGCATCACGTGCGGGGCGACCGCATGCTGCGAGACGATCTCCATATACTGCTCCTCGGTGATATCGAGATAGCGCAGGAACAGATCCAGCGACGGCGGGCGGCGGCCATCATAATCCTTCACCAGTTCGATCGATTCCTCGCGGGTCTTGCGGCCGTTGCGGATATCGATGGAGGTCAGATGCGTGGTCCGGGCAAAACCGCGCTTCAGATACTTGGTCCAGTCGCGGACACCCTGCATGAAGCATTCGATTTTCTCATAGTCATATTCCGGCGGCACACCCTCAACCTGATCACCGACCCAGCCAAGTTCATCCTTCACCCGTTTGACCTGCGCCTTCACATCCCAGGGAATGTAGGAGCCGAGACAGATCGACCGCAGGCGCATCTTCCGCAGATCTGCCGCCGGCGGATAGCGATAAGGCTTCATGTCGCGTTCGGTTACAGGATAGTCGGAGATGCTGTCATCCAGCATACCCAGCATATCCTCGGCATTGATGCCAAGATTGACGAAGGAATTGAAGCGACGCTCATCAACCTCCTCGTCCTCATCGTAGGAATAGAATGAGGAATATTCAGCCGAGGGTTCACCCCAGATCACCAGCGGCACTTTCTTCTCCAGCGCCACCCACATCGGGTAGCTGAAAATGCCGGTATGGCAATGCCAGCAGAAATCGCCCCGGCGACGCAGCGCCTCCAGCATCAGCTTGCGGACAACCTGCCAGTTCGGGGTGAAATGCTGCACATCGACACCCAGTGTCCGGAATGTCTTGTGGGCATTATCCTGCAGGGTCGGGCGCATGAAACCATGATCAAACCGCACCACCAGCGGCTTCAGCCCCATATCCTTGACCAGATACAGCAGGGTAAAGGTGGAATCCTTGCCACCGGAAAACGGCACGATGCAGTCATAGTCGTATTTGCCACGGACCGGATCGACGATCTCGTTCAGTTCCGCCCGCTTGGCATCCCAGTCGATACCGGTCTGCTTGAATTCAATCTGACGACAGACAGAGCAAACACCCTCATTGTCGAAGGTCAGGGATTCACTGGTTTCCGGCATCACACATTTGCTGCAGGTGTGCATTCAATTCACTCCGTTGTCGTATCAGGCCCGCCATTCCGGCGGGCAAAAGTTTCAGCGCGGTCGACCAATTCCCCGATCATATCCCGCGCCTGGGCATAAGTGGCAGCGGCAGCACCATAATTACGGTCCCCGTCCAGCAACCCGGCTGCGGATATCAGGTTGGCGATGTCATCGCGCAAGTCCGACAGATATCCTTCACTGTCCCAGTGGGCCGGCTGGTCCGGCACAAAATCACTGAGATGGGTATTCAAGCCGGCCACATCCGGGTTTGCCGCGAGAAAATCGAGGATCTGCTGCATTCCGAAATACTGACCCTGCGGACCCAGCGCCTCAAACACACGCCGGACCAGTTCAAGATCTTCCGGGTAATCCAGCGTCCAGCGCAGATGACCGAGATTCTCTGGATGTTCAAAATTCAGGGTCCGGAACTGTTCCGGGTTCTGATGAATATAGGACAGGCAATGAATGCGCGTCGTCTTCAGCGTCGCCCGCTCCCAGCAGCGCTCCAGCGCACCGATGGTCATGGCATCAACATCAAGCCCCGCCGGATAGGTCATCGGATGCAGGTTTGAGACGAATTCCGCCTCACCTTCCAGCAGCATATCCAGCGCCCGGCCCATCAGTTCATGATCGCAAAACGGACAATCACCGCCGATATGCACGATAATATCTGCACCACGCGCCTTTGCCGCCTGATACAGCCGGTCCAGAACATCTTCCTCTGATCCCGCAAACGGAATCGCACCCGCCGCCTTGCCCGCCGCCAGCAGCGGTTGGTCCTGTTCCGTATCCGGGCTGGCCAGGACCACTTCGTCGAAGCGGTCAAAAGCCAGCATCCGCTGTAAAATCCGGGTAATCAGAGGCGCACCCGATACATCGGCCAGGGACTTGCCGGGCCGCCGGGAGGAGCCCATACGGGCCAGAAGGATACCGACAATCTTCATGAGGCGCTCGCGATAGCAGATTTAAGGGGTATCGGCAAAACGCGTTTCAGCCAGGATTGTATCGGCACATCAGCCGGGGAACTGAGGGATGACCGGAAACCGCTCAGTCTGTCCCGTGCCGCCTGCCGCCCGGCGGGATCCGTCATCAGCCCGCAAAGCCGCGTTATCGCCTGTTCCGGATTGATCAGCGTATCGGCAAATCCGCGCTCACCCGGTACGAACATGTTTTCACGTGTCAGGCCAGGCTGCACAGAAACCACGACCCGCCCCATCAGCGACGCCTCGACAAGGGCGACAGAGCTGATTCCGGCTACAATATCGGCCGCTTCAATCAGCGGTGCGATCGGCTGACGACCCTCAATCCAGATCAGCCTGACATTATCCGGCTGACCGGTGGCACCCACAGCATCACGAAAGGCATCCGGGTCATTATAGGGGTGAAATTTGACCGTCACCTCTACCGGCTGTCCGCCAGATGCCGCTCGTTCAGCCGCCGCCATGACCAGACTGAAGGAATCCGTTTCATCGAATCCATAGCTGTCATTCACACCTTCCGCGACATCAGCCGCAATCCGTTCACTGACAAACAGCACCGACACCGTTTCACCGGCGGGGCGGGGGGGTGCCGGCTGAATGGCCGACAATGCCGGGTGACCGGTAATGACGACATCATCAAATCCCGCAGCCCTGGCTTCAGTTTCCTGCGCCAGATCAATGACGCCAATGCTATCCGGACGAACAGTCGGGAAGCGCCGGGTCAGATTGGACCAGTAATCAACAGCAGCCAGTGATGGCGTGCCGGTCAGCCGTGCCGCCCGCCACAGCAGGTCATCGAACGGTTCGTAATGGCTGGTGCCCGTAACCAGGGCATCAGCAGGATCAGCCTGCCATTCGCGCAACATCTCAATCGCTGTCGGCGGCTGGTCAAAAATTCTGACCGGCAGACCTGCCTTGACGAAATAGGATGCAACATTGGCCGTAACCCAGAGGTCACAGGCATAGTTTTCCGTCAGGCCCGCCTCATCCAGCAGACCGGCCAGCAGATTGGCTGCACCCGGATCACGGGCCGCAATTCTGAGTTTCGGCTGATCCGTCACACCATTTGCTCCAGCCGGTGGCAGATGCGGGCAACAGCCAGCCCGTCGTCGCCGCTGCAGGCCGGGGCGCGGTCTGCGGTCAGGCAATCATACAGATTGTCCCAGGCTGCCGTCATCGTCACCCCGGGGTCTGAGGCGATCGGCCTTGAAGTCCCCAGCACCCGCAAGGTCGGGTCTTCCGGCAGCGGTTCAGCCAGACGAACGGAGAGTTCCGCTCCAAAATCATCCAGCAGCAGACGGCCTTCACTGCCAAAGACTTCAAGACGAAACAGATCGACGGCTGTTCCGTCCATTCCCAGAACATCAACGGGAATATTCGCACCGGCGATCAGCCGGAAATCCGGTGCATCCGGGTAATGACGCCCGGTAATACTGCAATCCTGTATATCGCCGATCCAGTTCCGCACCAGATCAATCAGATGGGCAGCATTATTACTGATCCCGCGTGTATAGAGACCAGTCACCCGCCGGACCTCGCCAATATCGCCCCCGGCGATCATCTGTCCGGCTGCAACGCAACCCGGCTCCCACCGGCGGGAAAGATTCACCGCAACCCGGACATTGTTTGCCGCACAATGATCGATAATCCATTCGGCATCTTCAACAGCAAGCGCCAGCGGCTTTTCACAGAAAATCAGCCGGGCACCCGCCCTCACCGCCGTCTCAACCAGGTCGCGCCGGATCGCCGACGGGGTCGCAATACAGACGATATCCGCACGGGCCCGCTCAATCAGGTCTCCGGCATCTCCGGCCAGTTCAATATCCGGCCAGACCGACTGACAAAGCTTCCGACGATCTGCACCCGGATCTGCCGCACCGGCCAGCCGGAACCGCGGGTCTGCCATGACGGCACCGACATGGGTCATCGGCAGGCTGTCTGCTGCCTTCGCCAGATCATACCCGCAGCCGATCCGGCCAAGACCGGCGATTACCACGCTAGGCTTCAAGCAGGATACTCCCGCCGGAGGCAAGGGCACGGCTGATGGCATCGGCCACCCGCATTGTAGCCAGACCATCCTGCATCGACACAGCCGGATTGCGGCCCGTTGCTGTCACCTGAACAAAGTCATCAATCATGTTGGCGCAGGCACCGACCAGTCGGCCGTTGACCTCGCACACTTCTGTCGTGTTGGGCGATGTCGCCCGGTCATCACTGCCGCGCAAAACAACACCCTGCGACCAGGCATCGACCTCCACAGACCCGGCCTCGCCCTGAACATCGAACAGGCAGTTGCGGGAATGATGGGCCGGTGGTGTCGCCCAGGAGTTTTCAATCCGCCCGATCGCACCATTCGAAAAACGCAGATCCGTGAACAGACCGTCTGATGCGGCGCTGCCACCGGCAATCGTCTGCGCCGTCACCGAGACCACTTCCGCGCCGGTAATCCAGCGCATGATGTCGATATCATGCGGCGTCAGCCAGAAGGCCGGGTCGCATTTGCCGAGAATACGCGCCGCCGCAACCTGATCCGCATTCCGCCGGGCATACATCTGGCGGACCGCGCCAATATTCCCCATGGCAATGATCTGCCGGAGGGCAGCATAGCGCGGGTCAAAACGAACGATGTGACAAAGCGTCAGCAGGCCCGAAGCGGCCTCAACCAGCCCGGCAATTTTCAGGGCTTCCGTCAGGCTGCCGGCCATCGGCTTTTCCAGCAGCACCGGCAGTCCCCGCTCCACCGCCCAGCGGACCGGTTCAAGATGCGCCCATTCCGGGGTTGCCACGATGACAGCATCGAGTTCTGTGACAGCCGCAGAAAGCGCCGCCAGATCGCCGCCACTGACAACCGGCACAGGGAACAGACCGCGCAGCCGTTCAGCCGAGGTTTCGGTATGACAGACCAGCCCGGCAAGTTCCGCCAGCGGATGCTGCGCAACCAGACGGGCATAGAGTTCACCCATCCGGCCCGCGCCGATAACGGCAATACGTGAAGCTGTCAGCATCAGACCTTCCCCGCCGGAACCAGCCGCATTTCCAGCACCAGCCGCTCACCCGGCGTCCGGCGCGCCAGTGTGACCGCATCCAGCAGCGCCACGATTTCAGCCGAGGCACGAAGCGAAACCGGTGACTCTCCGGTTTCTGCCATATGGACCACGGCCTCCATCATATTTTCATAATAGGCACTGAAGGGGTCGATGCGAACGCGATCATGACCTTCCTGCCCGTAATAACCGATCTCATAAATTTCCGCGCAGTCGCGCAGCAGATGCCAGTCCACCCGTCGACCATCGGCAAATTCCAGGATGGCGATATCTGCCGCGTCACCCGGATGCACCACAACAGAACGGATACCTTCGCCAAATACCGTCTGGATCATTTCTGCGGTGTGAACCCCGTAGAAATGCAACTCCCGGCCCTTTGGCCCGAGATCCGGCCATTCCGACAGCCCCGCCGCCTGACCGGACCGAAAGCGTCCCAGACGATCAAGCCCTTCACAGAACGTCAGGACTTCCGGGGCAAACCGGTAAGCTGAGGCGCAAAGCACCGGAGCACCGGCCGCCTCAAATGCCTCGACAACGTCGCAGGCCCGGCTGAAAGATGCCGCCAGTGGCTTGTCGATAAAGACCGGCAGACCCAGCCCTGCCATCTGAATCGCCAGATCCGGATGCTGGTCACCCCAGCGGCCACAGATCATCACCAGATCCACTGCGTCAATAGCCTCCTCCAGTCTTTCGCAGGCGCGTACACCATGACTGGCCTGCGCGGTAGACAGGGCAAAGTCTTCATCCCAGATCGTGACCACACGGGCACGATCCCGGAACGGTGAGCCCGATCCGTTGATGATATTGATAAAGGCTTCGGGATGCGATGAATTCGCCTGAAGAACTGCGATCCTGATCATGGGGTCTCCGACATTTCTGACAGGCTCCAGTCAGTGCTGGCCACATGCCTCAGCGCATTGCCATCACGGTTCAGATAGTAGACCGAGGTGACCGAACCATCCGCATTGAGCACCGAGGCCGGATAACCGCAGTCCCAGTTATCCGAATCATCCCGCAGTGTGATATGCGATACCGGCACAAGTTTGCTACCCTGAAACTCACAAATTGCGGCGCGTACACCATAAGGCGGCTGACGATAGCCATACGTACAGAGAATCCGTCCGTCAGGCATCAGACAAAGATCCGCAGGTTGCCCGAACAGACCCAGTGGCTGCACCGGCTCCCAGGTAAAACCCACATCATGGGATATGGTCCAGCAGAGCTCGCCGACACCGCCTTCGGAAATGAAGGTGTCATCCTCGGTTACAAAACCGGAATCGGCCCGCACGGCGGCAAGCAGGGTTACCTCATCCAGTGCAATCACCGAGGTTTCATTATAGCTGACCCCTTCCCGGTAGGGGATGTTGAGCCAGGGGCGCCCGGCGATCTGCGACGCGTCCCCCCAGGTTTCACCCTTGTCCCAGGACCGGATCATCATCGCGCTTTCAACCTGCGCCGGATAGCCGCCATAAACCGGCAACAGCCAGACCCCGTCGACCGTCTCGATCACCGGACTGCGGGAACAGGCCCGGGCCAGTTCCTTATCGTCAATGCGAGACGGAAGAGGCTTCCAGGTCTCCCCGTTATTCCGGGATAACAGGAACCCGTTTCCGACCATCATGCCAACCTCGGCTGTACGCGGGAAATGGCGCTGCGCCGGTCCGTCCAGTTCTGCCCGGCGGTTGACGGGAACCAGTTTCCAGCGCGCATACCGCAACAGCATCGACCCATCGGACAGCACCGTTACCGACGGGTCATTGACGGCAAGACCATCCGTCGATGATTCCCAGACTATCTTTGCCGGTGACCAGTCCGGCTGACCGGCGGGCCGGTGCGCCAGCATGATCCGGCTGTCCGTGTCCTGATGCGTATGGGTGCCGGTCATCGCGGCTTTCGCGGTTTTTGCACCTGCCTGACGAAATGTCGCCCAATGGCCACCTTTGCCATCTCCGCAAATATACGGAAACGAGGCATAACGGTCAGGTTCGCGATAGATGATGTGATGTCGCATGCTTCAGGCCGTGTTGATTTTTAAAGGCACCAGAGGTTCTTTCGGTTCAAGGCCAATCCGTGAACGGATAAGGTCGAAAGGGTTCAGGCCCGAAAGTTCAATCAGGACATCCGTTTTCTCCCGGGGATACTTCCAGGAACCATCTTCTATCGACCGGACTTTGTTTTCAAAATCATCCGGGGTTGGCAAACATATCTCCGGCACATTCCGGAACATGCTTGGATGTCCGTCACGTGGCGCAACTTCGTCATAGACGTCATACATGAAAGTACAGAGGCCAAACCCGATGGCTTCAGCGATCACTGTCGAATCGTTTGAAATGGCATATCTGCCTCTGAGCATCAGCTGATAACTGTCGTCCCGGCTCTCCACCATGTTATCCGGTCCGGTTTCAATGGCGCTGGTGAAGATATCTGCCGTGCCATGCGTGAACTGACTTTCCTTGATCTTGCAGATTACCCTGCGATCCGGAAAACGGCGGGCGATATCCTGCACTGCCTCGATATAGCGATCAGCCTGCAGATCGTGAGACATATAAGCGATGATGTCATTCGGACGCTGGTCTCCGAGGCGATGCAGCAAGTCACGTGGTAACCCGATCGATCCGATACCGACGATCCCGGTATCGGGCGAGAAACTGCTGGCATAGAAAGTTTCGAAGAATTTTCGTGTGAACGTAAAGTACAGATCAAAATCAAGATAACGGAACACCGGCGAGATACGGTTCGTTGTCGGCAGGCCATGGCCGATCCCCAGCGACCTGACACCAATGCGGCGTAATTCGCCGGTCCGGATCACATGCTCGCCATTGTAATCATCACGCGCCAGAAAGTTTTTCAGTTCAAACCGGTTGAACAGTGCCCGAAACACGATGCGCCAGTGTACCAGCGTTACGATCCGGCGATATAGTGACGGTGAATGCCCGCCAAACCGGCAGAATATCCGTGTCTGGTCACGCAGCAGCAACCACAGCATCCCCGGCAACTGAACCAGCGGGATAACCCCGTCCGTCACCAGACAGTGATCCATACTGCCGATTCTGTCCCGGTACAGATCCTGAAACTGCTGTGTCCGGAAGACGATCAGACACTCACTGTCATCATTCACCATCTCGCGGGTGACATAGAGATGGCGCAGCACCTGCAGCAGATCAGCACCCAGAAAGTAAGCCTTCCGGACTGGCTGGCGGAGGACCAGATGACGCAGCATCCAGACAACCGAAAACAGAATACCCGACAGCCAGACCCCTGCATTCAGCAACCTGCTGCCTTGCCACGGACGGGGAGCCGCGAAGGTGACTGGCCTGTCTGAATAGGCTTCGACGAATGCTTTCAGTTCGGGAAGCAGTCCAAAAACACGGTCTGCAGGATCAAGATCACGCAACGCCAGCACCAGCCAGTGAAGATCAGCGTAATGGGTACAGATTCTGTGACGTGCGGCCTGCGCATAATCCGGTATGCGTTTGTCCAGGTCACGCATACCGAAGAAGGCCTCCTGCGCCGGCTCCAGCTTCATATAGGCGTCGGTATAAAATCCGTAGGCCTCAACGCCACCCTGCTTCTCCTGAAACCTGACCCAGTCCGGATGAATATCAAAGGCATCACCGGTCTTGCCACGCACTGTCAGCCAGCCGCAAAGACGGTTCATCCAGCCCCGGTTCGCTCCGACCAGCGGCCAGACAGACAGTACAACCGGCGTCCTGCCAGTGAAGGCCAGATAAAGCAGCCGCGGCACCAGCAGTTCGTTCAGGATGAAATAATCACGGGTCATAAAGTCAGAATCTTTTTCATCCAGAGGGGCAACCAGAACCGGCTGGTCTGCATGTTGAATTTCTTGATCGCTGTAACGGCCGCCTGAACCTCGTCGCGCTGCCACCAGTCCTCAAAGGTTGCGGCCCGTTCATTGAGCGCCTGCGCTGCCTCCTGCCCCGTATCGAACAGCAGACCGACACGCCGCAATTCATCAAACATCGGCTTCGCATCTTCATCGATCGGCCAGTGCAGATCTTTCCAGAAGCCAATAACCGGCGTTCCGGCAACCAGCGCCTGATAGAATGTCAGACCGGGATGGTCGACCACCATCACGCGACAGCTTCGGGACACCCGGTAAAATTCCAGCTGCTCCGATATCTGCCGGACCCCGGGAAATTCCTTCCGGAAATAATCGGCGTCCCGCGCCGCATGATCGACTTGCCGGTAGGGACGGTACAGCAGATCTGATGCCAGATCTGCCGAAACAGACCGGATGAACCCTGCCCGGTCAGCCCGGCGGTCATGACAATGCAGTTCGCCATTCGAGATCAGCCGGGTCGGGAGAAACGGCACAATGCTCGACACCAGCAGAATGGCATTGCCGGATCTTCGATGACTGTTAAGCCAGGGTGCAAGCTGCGGTGCCGGGAAAGGTTCAAACCGCCCGGCATAATCGCCATGCCGCCGCCATCCCCAGGTCAGGAAAGCATGCTGATTGTACTCGATCATGCTCCCGAGATTATAGGCCCGGGCGAGACCGTAATTGCAGCCATGCTGAAGGTGAATCAGTCCTTCACCCTGATCAATCCGGTGCGCAACCTCAAACAACCTGTCCGCCGACATCTGATAGGAAATTGTCTTGATACTGAGCCGTCCCCTGCGGGTCCGTATCTTCCGGGCGGCAGCATCGTTACGCGCAAACTCATCGCCGCAGGGAAGCAGCAGAGACTGTTCCAGCACCCTTACCAGATAGTCATAAAATTTTTCACCGACCCTCTCTCTGAGGGCTGGATCGAATCTGGCCCTGTGGCTGTGAATTTTTTTCCTCGCCGGAATAACTTCAAGCCAGAGATTCAAGATGGCATGCGCTGCGGCACTCAGCAGTTTAGTCGTCAGATTATACTCGCTGCCCATATTGCCGATCTCACAGCGCCCGAGCTTCACGGTCTGGTAAATACGTTGCAGCCGCGAAAAATTTTGCCCGTTATCCGCCGCCTCATCCCGGGTATCTACCGGTGAATTCTGACGCAAGACCCGTTGCCCGCCGACCGTTTCCAGAGCCAGGGCCAGCAGCCATGCGTTATATCGCCGATCACAAATACCACGGCGGTACATATCGCCGATACTGGTAAACCGCCATGTTGTCTCCCCGGGCGGCGCCATCACTGAGAGCTTGTCTCCCTTCGCCTGTCGCAGCAGATATTCAGCCTCCTGATAACGCATCCACGCCATCTGAACCGTCTCCAGCACCCACCGGATCAGCAGCAAATACCAGAATTCCGGTGATCGGTCAGATCCATGTCGTTCCTTCAGCCGCTCGGCAAAAAGAGCTGTCAGACTCTCTGCGATTTCTCCGGTCAGACTGTCTGCACCGGCGATTTCTTCAACTGTCGTGACCGGAATGAAGAATTCGTAATCTTCCCAATCAGGCCATGCCGCTTCCTGACCGGCCAATATCCATGGCCCGGGAATCAGATCAGTAGCCGGGTCAAAATCATCCGGAATGATGTCGCAGATAACCCGGCGGACCTTCAGCCCTGTCTTGGCAGACTGAGTATTTGACGCCACCTTCAGCATCCAAGCCTGACATGATGATAGAGCCTCAGCTCCGCGCCAAAACTGAGTTTGAAATAGCCACGCATCGGACTGTTGACACCTTCGAGGTCAACTTCCCTGACGTCTTTCGCAAGAGCACAGAATGCATCCCACAGCACAGCCGTGCCGGTGTGACCGTCACGCAGGGCAGGGTCGTTCGCACCATAGAGATAGTAAGCGCGACGTGCATCCAGACCAAAGACAGCGATACTGCCGGGCTGTCCGCTTGCCGTTCGAGAGACAAACATGCGCAAAAGCCCTGCATCGGCCAGAGCGGCCATAGTGCCGGACACTTCCTTCGTTGTTGGCTCCGGCGTCAGTCCCTGACGTTCGAAAACAGCCTCGTAGAATGATTCGAACAGGCCGAGATCAACTTCTTCAACAGTCGTTACGCCGGCCTTGGCCGCATATCTGATTTCCTGTCGGCGGCTTTTGTTTGCCAGTTTGTAAACCGGGTTATCATTCAGAGGGCCGGCTGCATCCGCGCCTGTTATATCCAGATAGGCAGTATAGCGCAGGTCACAGTCATATTTAGGGCCATCAGACCCGTAATTATGCCACAGGAATGGACGAAGATCGGGTAAATCGGGGTGTGTTGACAAAGCAATCGCAGAAAACTTTTCCGGCAATTCGGCAGCGATAAAACTCAGTACCCTGAACTCTTCCGACAAAGCCTGGGCCCGGTTCTGCTGAGGATCCGGACCTGCCAGCATCGGACCACTGTGAATGACAAGCTCGTGCAGATCAGTACGCGCATCCGATGTTTCCATCAGCAGAACAGCTGCCTTCGGCTCATTTTTCTTGAGAACATAAAACGGCCGGAAACAGCCCGTCAGAGCCGACAGAAAAACCTGCTGACAAAACAATGTGCCCTGAGGTGAGCTATCGACAAACTGGTCCCAACTGTCATCCAGTTGAGCCGCTTCGAGACGATAGTCCGTCAGGTCCATCATGCCGCCGCGATAGAAATTCTTGGTATCTGCGCCGCTCATTTAGATAACTTCGTCTTCCGTTTTACAGCAGGCTTTCGGGCACCTACCGGTCTCGCCGGAGTACCAGCCAGGCTGACGTCACTGACATCTATCTCACCGGTGCAGACCGAATTCGCCCCGACCTGTGTATAATCACCCAGCTTGCAACCACCGATTGCAATAGAACCGGCCCACATGGTCACATGATTACCTAGTTCAGGTACTCTGCCCCGCCTGTCTGAGCCGATTGTCACGTTCTGGTAAATTCGACAGAATTCACCGAGTTTGGCATTGTCATGGATGACGATGCCGCCGTAATGAACAAATTGCAGTCCGGCACCGGCTTCGACGGTGATGGGCATTTCAATGCTGAAAAAAGCGCAGTTCAGCGTATGCCAGATACGCGCGGGTATCAGCAACGCCCGCCGCCACAGGCTGTTCCCGGAAGCGAGTGCACGACATATACGATAGGTAATGTTGACCGACAGCTGAGGTTGCGTCACCCAGCTGTTGAACCAGCCTTTATTATAATAGACGAGCATATCAACCCTGAGCCGCTCAAGCTCGGAATTCCGCGGCATTCTCTCCGTCAGCACATCATTCAGTGTTGTTATCGCAACCCGGGGCGCCGAAGCACTAATCCATGTCTGAATCTCGCGAAAGGCAATGGATGCAATGATAACGATCGTTTCCGAGCCCAGACCGCGTAAATAGTCCGGCTTGTGAACATCTTTTCCCAACAGCTTGTCTTCACTGTAGTAGCTGTCGACAAAGCAATCTATACGATCACCCAGCAGGCTATAAGCCGTCTGTCCGCTTGAACCGGTCCCCCAGACAATAACATTCTTATATGCGGAAAAACCGGCACTTATGTTTTTTTTGGTTTTGGACCGGTACACTTCACTCATCCTCCGGTTCGGCATCGCCTGCATAAACAAAGCGGCGACCGCATATCACCGTCTGCAGGCGGTTTTTATAGGAGGGGGCATGAAAGCATCGAATCCGGTATTCCAGTTCAGCCGCATCAATATCTGCTGGAATCTGACAGATCTTGATAAAATCAGCACGCTTGCGATATCGGTCCGCAGACCATTGCCGGTCAATGGGTTCAAGATTGCCCGCGAGGATATCGTCCAGCCGCCTGAACAGTAATGCCAAAGCCATATTTTCGGACTGCCGGTCAATATCAGCTGGCAGACTGTCATCCGGAAGCTTCTTCTCGACCACGTCCAGAATAGCACCGGCATCAACTTTCCGCGTCATTCGGTGCAGTGTCGCCCCGGAAACAAAGGTACCGTCATAAATCGTCCAGTGCTGCGGATCCTGTCCGGGATGCTGTGGTGTCGACGGATGGATGTTATAGGCCTGTTTCGTTCTTGCGAGATGCTCATCCCGGAAGACAAAAGGGTTAAGAAAAGAGATAATAATGTCCGCTTCCGGCGCTTCCGCATTATAGGCGTCGCGGGCAGCCTGATCGGTCAGCGAGAACCGCCGCCATTCAACATCACCCCGGAGACCGGTACATCCGTCGAATGCGGCGTCAGAAATCGCTTTGTTTCCTGAAAAGAAATGAACCTTCATTTCGCTATCTCCCCTCGCCTGTTTCCAGCAACAGTCCGTTCTCGGCAAGAGCCGGTATATGCTCTGCCAGACGCGCGACCGTTGAGTCGTTTCGCTCGGCAATTTCAATCAGGTCCGTGTTGCCGTCAGCATAGGCCAGCAGGGCCATCCGGTCGTAAAGCGCGGTTTCCTGATGCGTCCGGTCACCCAGATTCGGATAAAGGCCGCGTGGGCCCAGTTGCGGTTCACAGGGAACTGTTGCCCGATAGGTCCGGTTGGCTTCCAGTGTCGTGATAATCTCGACATACAGGTCATAAGAAGCCTGCATATGTTCCGGCCGGACAAAATCAAGGTCGTCCAGTGACGTATGATATTCCGGATAGTCGTGATATTTCGAGCGCAGGACAGAAGCCACCGGCAGTTCAACACCGGGCGAGCAATACTGCCGCTCGTCACTGGCCCGGCGGGCATAGGTCCAGTGCTTGAACGGCTCTTCCCGTGAGTTCAGCACATGCAGAGCCGCCCGGTCTGCCAGAGTATCCCCGGTACGACTTTCCAGAAACGTCGCCTGATCCGGACCGCCGACGCAATTGACCACATATCCGGCACGCACATTGCGGCGCAATGTTTCCAGGTGACGGCTGATATAGGCAATCGAGCCGATGGTCTCCGGCACAATGACAATGCGATAGCTGTAGCGCCGCTGTGGCAGATCCATCAGATAACGCGCCAGCCAGGTTGTCAGTACCGGGCCGGAAAGTTCGTTATTCGCCATCGACGGATGGCAGGAATAACTCGACAGCAGAATTTCCTCGTCACTGTCGCCGGGGATCAGAAGATCGGCGTAAGTGAGGCTGCCCGCATCATCCAGCGTCGTATCAACAACCGCCCGATAGGTATCTTCCGGCATCTGGTCGAGCTGCTTCTGGGTCAGACAGAATCCCCAGTAGCGGCGGTAGTAGGATGTAACATAGGGAATCGCATCCGGCAGGTCGGGCAGCGCGTGCAGATGTTCTTTCAGTTCCGTCAGTGACAGGGTCACATCCACCGGTTCGCTGTAGCCGACCAGATGCAGGTTGTTGACCTGAAAATCGATGACCCGTTCACCGGCGGAATTTTCCACCCAGGCATCCCGCACGATCCATTCCGGCGGCACCGTCCAGTCAAAGCATTTTGTACCGCTGGGGACTTCATGCAGGGTGAAAGGCACGAAATCCGCAAACCGTGACAGGGTCTGGCGCAGCCCCGGGCCGGTCAGACTGCGGCAGATTGGAAACAGTTCCGTCATCAGCGCGTGCATCGCTGTGCCTGCGTTATCGGTCACATCCGTCATCCTACTGGCCTTTGGCCGCATCCAGCCGCATGACACGGCTCAGGGAACACACGATCCGCAGGTTTGATTGCAATGCCCTGCCAAATCTGGGGCGATCAACACGCCGGTTGCCGCTGACCGGGATTTCATGAAAGCGGGTTCCCCGGCGGATCGACTGAACGGCAAGTTCCGTTCCGACACCACCGACATGGTCGAAACCGCCATTCTGGCGATACAGATCAAGATGGTATCCCTTCATGCCGCACAGCGCGTCAGAGACACCGTAACGCCAGCGGAACAGCAACCCCATGATGCTTTCGGCAAGACGCTGGCGACGCGGACGAACCCCCAGAACCAGTGGTACATCCTCATCAATCAGCAGGCGCCTGAATTCACCAAGCAGGGCCGGGTCATGTTCGCCATCCGCATCCATGGTCACGACGGCCTTCGCGCCGGATTCACTGGCGGCAGCACAGCCGTCACCCAGACTGGCCTCGTAACCGCAGGAGGTTTCATGGCGTACAACCACGGCCCCTGCCGCACGGGCGACATCACCTGTACCGTCGCCTGATCCGTCATCGACAACAAAAACCTGACCAAATGCCGTTGCCGCCTTCACAACCGGACCGATGGTCGCTGCCTCGTTCAGTGCCGGAATTACGATGGCGAGTTCAGGTCGGTCCATCGAAGATGGTCTCCTGCTGGAATGTCCCGGGTCGCAGTCCGCCCGACCACATCAGGCTGCCGATAAGGGGCCAGGCCATCTTCCGGACAGGGACGCAAGGCTTCCAGATGGTCATCCGTCAACACTGTTCCTGCCGGAATATCCGTTTTCGCCCGCAGCGCCCGCCGCTGAATGACAACAGTTTCCTGTTCATTCGCCTCAACCCGCTTAACGCCGTCACCGAGTGCATATTCCAGCTCGCGCGTGCGGTCGATCATCTCGCGCCATGTCGCCGGATTCATGGCGAAATGGTGGTCAGGACCAACCCGGCTGTTATCGTCAGTGTAGTGTTTTTCGACGATCCGGGCGCCCAGCGTCACCGCCCCCAGCACTGTCGCATGGCCGAAAGTATGATCGGACAGGCCGAGCACCATACCCGGCCAGTGCAGGGCATAGCTGCGCAGCACATTGAGATTGATGTAGCGATAGTTCTCCAGATCACCGGTGTAGTTGGTGTTGCACTGCATCAGGCAGATCTGGCTGTTATGCTGCAGGATCGTCTCCACCGCGCCCTCGACTTCCGCCATCGAGGTCGCCCCCGTCGCCAGCATGACCGGCTTGCCTTTCGACGCGATGCGCGCCAGCGAAGCCGGCCAGGTGATATCACCCGAGCCGACCTTGTAGCCGGGAATGACGTCGGCGAAGGCATCGATGGCTTCAAAATCGTAGGGCGTCGTCATGAAATCAATACCGGCGTCCCGACAGGTCTCAACCAGCATGTCGGTCCAGTCGCGGGGGCAGTGATACTGCTCATAGACTTCATAGACCGATTTTTCCCAGGTCGACTGGTGGCTCTGCTGTCCGCCCATGTTGCGGAAGCCGTAATCCGAGACGATATCCTTGGCCAGAAAGTGCTGGAACTTCGCACAGTCCGCACCCGCCTCCTTGGCGGAATAGATCAGCGCCTTCGCCCGTTCCGGGTCGCCGTCATGATTGGCCGCCAGATCAGCAATGAAATAGGTCGGCTGATCCGGCGCAATTTCACGGTTGCCCATCTTCAGGCTGGTATCATATCGCATTGCGCTGTGCTCCTGCTTCAATAATGGCATCTAGAACTTCCGGCAGGTCCGGCATCGGATATCCCAGCAGGCTTTCAGCCTTTGACACATCCAGCCCCAGACTTTCGGCCCGCCGTACCGGCAATTCCGACACGCTGCCGGTTCTGGCCTGCGTCAGGCGGCGACCAAGCCGGCTCGCAAGTTCTTCAATCAGACGTTTCTTCGAATACACATCCCGGGAGCCGATATTGAAGAGACCCTGCGCACCGTGATCGGCAAGGTCGAAAATCGACTGCGCCGCATGATCAACATCAATCGACGAAACAAAGGAATCATCAAATAATGTTACCGGACGATCCTTCAGAATGATATCCAGCGCCCATTCGGTGAAGGTGGGTTTCGTCCATCCCCTGAAACCAAGGATATTGGTGCGGACAACCAGTCCCTCCGCCTGCGCCATGACCATCGCCTCTCCGGCAAATTTGGTCCGGGCATACTCATTCAGGAAACAGACCGGATCAGTCTCGGAATGCCGTCTGTCACCGTCACCGGAGAAATAGTGATCCGTCGAAATATAAATCGGCCGGGCCCCGGTCCGCGCGGCATGTTCAGCTATCACCCCCGGCGCACGAGCATTGATGGCCCAGGCCCTCTCCGGTTCCTGCTGGCACTGCCCGATATCGATAATCGCGGCCGCATTGATGACCACCGCCGGGCGTACCCGGTCAATCACGTCACCAACCGACGCATCATCGCTGATATCAACTGTGGCATCCGCGCCATGTCGCGCCGCCCCCGTCACGGACAGCCCGCGTGCAGCAGCGGCAGAAACCAGCGCCTGACCAAACAGGCCGGTCGAACCGAATATCAGAACATCTGTCACGTGGCGGCTCTCGGCCAGAGCGCCGGATTGACCACGATGTCAGGCGGTGTTTCGAGATTGCGGATCATCGAAATGAATTTATCAGGCAAGGCCTCATCTTCAAACAGGGCGAGATTGCGTTGCAACTGCATGCCGTCATCGCAACCGATCACCAGCCTGACATCCGGAAAACGTTGCCGGACATAGCCCACTGATGCAGTCAGCGGATTGACCCCGTTCAGCCGGCAGATATCGCGAACGCCCTGCAACCAGGGCTGCATGAACGCCAGTCTTTCCGGAGTCTTCAGCGGGTCTGCCAGCAACAGTCCCTGCAGGAAGACACTGCGGACATGAACTTCACAGCCAGCAGCAATCGCTTTATCCATCAGGCCGCTGGTTTCCAGCCCCCGGTCCAGCAGGTTGAATGGCGCCTGAATGATGTCGATACCATCTGATTCCAGCGCCTGCCGGAATTGGTCCTGAGTATAGACCGAAACACCAATACGCTGTGTCAGTCCGGCGTCCTGCGCATCACGAAGTCCGGCACCTGCTCCGTCATTCCAGTCATAAACGACAGCCGGGTCATGATACATGCAGCCATAAAGCGGCTGCCCCAATTGTCTGACACTCTCCTGACAGGCGACAAGCACAGCCCCCCGGTCGCGATGATCAACGTCGGGGGAGATCTTCGAGATGATGCTGAACTGCCAGTCCGGGTTTTCACCCAGCACTTGTCCGATGATTTCCTCGGACCGGCCATAAGCCTGCGCCGTATCCAGCATCTGCACACCAGCCCGCGCCGCCGCAGCCAGCACTTCACGCCCGTCCGCCGGCGCATCATGGGCGTTGGTTGCACCGTAGGTCATCCCGATCTGGACAGTACCCAGCACGAAGGCCGGGCTCGCACCAGACAGCATCAGGCGTCCTTACCCGACGCTTTCAGCATCTCGCGCAGTTCATCAGAAGTCAGAATCCAGGGATTGGTTCCCGAATTATATTCGAAATCGTCAGCAACCGCCTTCCCGCCTTTCTCCTCTGTGAACCCCTTGCGGCTCCAGAACTGGAAGTTCGGCTCAATGACGTAATAATCTTCAAATTCGATGGTGTTCCGGGCATCTTCCAGCGGCACCATGACCTCATGCAGCTTCTCACCCGGGCGAATGCCGACATTCTCGATACCGCAATCCGGCAACATCGAGCGGGCAAGGTCGACCACATTCATGGAGGGCAGCTTCGGCACGAAAACTTCCCCGCCGATCATCCGCTGCAAACTGTTGAGCACAAAATCAACGCCCTGCGGCAGGGTAATCCAGAACCGCGTCATCCGCGGGTCGGTGACCGGCAGGGTTGTCGCACCTTCATCAATCATTTTCTGCCAGAAGGGCACCACGGACCCGCGACTGCCCATCACATTGCCATAACGGACAACAGAGAACCGCGCGCCGCCCTTTCCGGACAGGTTGTTCGCCGCAACGAAAATCTTGTCCGATGCCAGTTTGGTCGCCCCATACAGATTGATCGGATTGGCGGCCTTGTCGGTCGACAGCGCCAGAACGGTTTTGACACCGGTATGAAGTGACGCATTGACGACATTTTCGGCACCGTGAATGTTGGTCTTGATACATTCAAACGGGTTGTATTCTGCCGCCGGCACCTGCTTCAGCGCGGCCGCATGAATGACGACATCAATACCACGCATTGCCATTTCCAGACGGCTCTGGTCGCGGACATCACCGATGAAATACCGCATTGCCGGAAACTTTGATTCCGGGAATTCCTGCTGCATTTCAGATTGCTTCAGCTCATCCCGGCTGAACACCACAAGCCGTTCCGGCTGGTAGTTGTCGAGGACACGTTTGACGAAGGCACGACCGAACGAACCGGTCCCGCCAGTGACAAGAATATGCTTATCGTTGAGCATCTATTACCATCTGCAGATTATCAAAAGGATGTTGTGAACGTCAGGCAGGCATGAAGCCGCAGGCATCATTCCCCGGCGGCGGCGGTCAGATCAGGTTTTTCAACCTGCTGGTCCTGCCGGAAACCATAGGAGGCACCATACAGCGCGGCTTTGTCTCCCTGACCGGGAGCGTAGGCAATACCCCGGCGCCGGTTGGCTGAGGTAACAACAGCGAAGGCCCGCTGATACTTGTCATTCACTGATTCATCACGGTTCCAAAGCGCCCGGTAGGCGTCTATTCCACGAATGTTCAGCGCAAAATCAACCGGCTTTTCCAGCTTCAGGTCCGTCAGCTTGTCCGCATAGTTGCCGGCGATCCAGGCCATGATATCGAAGGGCGATTCGATCAGCAGGGTTTCATCAACCGGCGTGTCGGCAGGGATGAAGGAATCCAGAACGATCTGGCGCACAACTGCAAGTTCCGCCAGGAAGTCTGCCGGAACCTCACCGCCATTTCGCTCCCGCAGGATCTCAAGCCCGGTGGCGATGGCTTCATCGACACAGGCTTCGAAATGACCATTCTCGAACAGACCGATGATCAGTTTGTCTTCCAGCACATAAATGCCCATCAGCGGCTCGTCTGCGGCCATCTTCCGGCGGACATATTCGACAACTTCTTCCGGCGTATCGTGCAGAAACTCACGCATGCCGGTTTCAAACTCGACCGACATCTTGTGCAGGATCGGTGCTTTGTCCTCGGTTTTGGCGATATCCAGCAGGATTTCAGTCGAGCGGACACCATGGCATTCAAACAGGAACAACAGCTCTTTCAGATAGCTGCGGAAATGGGCGAAATCGAACAGGGCGATGAGCCGGTTACCAAGGAAATATTCTTCCTCGGTCATCGTATTGTTTTCAATGACCCATTCATCAATCTCGATGTTCTCCATGTCCGGATGCTGGGTGTAACCGTTCTCGGACATCGAGAACATGGTCCGGACACCATATTTCGCGCGGTCTGCCGGGTCGTCCATCTCCGACCCCTTGAGGACACGAAGCTGGTTCATCGCAATTGATTCGAAGCGGAAATCCAGCAGCTTGTCGATGGAGGACAGATAACTGTCGAGGCTTTCCCCAGGCAGGGCAAAAATCAGTTCCGAAACCAGCGTGAGATCATTCTCGCGGGCATACCCGATAGCCGAGGAAACCACGCCGTCCTTCAGGTTGATCCGCTTGATGTTCTGCAGCACGTCATGGGTTGCAGACTGATAGCTGATATTGAACGGCATCATGTCGCGCAGCATGTTCGAGATATGCTTCACACGCTCCGTCGGATGCTTGTCCGTGTAGATGGAAACGGAATGCGGGAAGCCGGTCCTCTGACGGGTATCCATCAGATATTCGGCGATCTCCACATCCCGGTGCAGAATGCCGAAATTCTCATCCGCAAATCGCATGTAGCGGTTCTTTGCCCGCTTCTCGATATAGTCGATCTCATCGCGCACCCGGTCCATATCGAAGGCTTTGACTTTCGACCAGGTATCCTTGCCGGAAACGCAGAAGGTGCAGCGGTAAGGACAGCCACGGGCTGTCTGAATGATCGGCAGATAGTCGATATCGTCGAGAAAGTAATCCATCATGCCGCCCAGATAGGGCGACGGAATATTGTTAATGTCATCCTCGAACCGGGTGATAACCGAACCCACGGGCTGGCTGAAATCCGGGTCAACGGAAATACAGCCCTCGACAACCGAGCCCCGGACCTTTTTCGCATCCCCGAGACTGAGAAAAGCCTCGATAATATTGGCCGTCGGACCTTCACCTTCGTTCGGCATGTAGAAATCGACCTGCCGGTTCGAAAGGATTTCCTTGTTGGTGATATGCAGATTCTGGGACACATCCGGTCCGCCAACGGCGATCAGCGCATCCGGAAAGATACGGCGCACATAGGAAGCGGTCTTGAGCGTCAGCTGCGTATTCCAGGAATAGGATCCGAAGGCCACCATATCGGGCCGGTAATCCTGCATCGCCTCATGCATTTCCTCGAACTTGCGAAACTGATGAATGGTGATGGCATCACCGAAACGATGCTTCAGATAAGCCGCCACGAACCCCATACCAATCGGCACTGAATTACGAATATACCGATAGTAGGAATTCTGCAGATCAGCGAGGAAAATGCGCATGTTTCGTACCTTGTGTCATATCGCGCGAAAGCCTGATTCCACGCATGCTACCGCAGTGCAGGTGAAAACGCACCTACACGATTACAGCACTGCCGAAACAATTCCGATCGCTCAGCTTTCGAGCGCCAGCGCTCCGGCATTCATCCGCACCCGTACCTGCCGACCGAGAAAGTCCATCAGCAGGGTAACGCGTGCCTGGTCGTCTTCTGCGTCGAAAACGGCGCTGAGTTCTTTCAGCGGGCCTTCTTCGATACGCACCTTTTGCCCCCGGTCCATTGGCCGGGCGGCAATCTCGATATATCCGTCAGCGTTCTCCCGCGACCGGATGTCATCAATGACCTTTTCCTTCAGCGGCGCCGGGCGCCCACCGTCGCTTACGATATGCAGCACACCGACCGTAGAGTTGATCGCCCGCCAGCCGCTTTTTGCCCCGTCGATTGCAACAAACAGATATCGCGGAAACAGCGGCTGTTTGACGATATCGGTCTTTCGGGCATGCCGGCGCTTTTTCAGATAGGTCGGCAGATAAACGCTGTAGCCCTGCCGCAACAGATGAAAAGCGGCCTTTGCTTCGGCCCTTGGCTGGGTATGGACGGCGAACCACTGCAACATGCGCCTACTCCGCCAGAACCGGCTGGCTGCGCGTCACATGCAGCAGAGGCGGAGTGAGAATACGGTCGTCGGCAACGTCCGCACGCAGACGTTCAAACATCTGCTGTGGCGCTGTCATGTCCGCAACCAGAATCACATCAAAAGCCGGCGCCTCCGCAAGGCATGACACAACCTGATGTCCAAGCATCACCTGACGTTCAGAATCCGGGTCAATGATGGCGACAACATCGAGGGCAAATTCACGGGCACAGAGATCTGCAATTTCACAGAGATCACCTGACCCGGCGATCAGTATCCTGCGCCGTCCCGATTTGTAGCATTCTGCCAGCAGCGCCAGACACTGGTCCTTGGCGGCGCGGAAAAAACTCAGGGACTGGGTGAGATAGAAGGTCGTCAGCCGGCTTTTCTCTGCAAACCCCTGCGGCGTCAGATAATAGGCATATCGCTTCGCCGGAATTTGCTGAACCTTGATGAATCCCTTTTTCACGCACCGTTTCAGATAGGCATTTGCCAGTCCGAGTGCGACGCCAAGCTCGGTCGCAACAGCGCGCTGCGTGACATTGCTGTCCTGCTCAACCGCATTGAGCAGGCCAAGCGTCAGGGCAGTTTCCTGCAGATCGGCGGTTTGCTGGCTGTCTTTGACGTTCATGGTATGAACAGATATCGCGTTCACGGCATGAACGTCAAGCTTTCACCATCCCGGAAGCTTGAGCCGGGGCTGTCCCGTCCAGTCCGTGTGACCACGCCGGACAGGGTCGTCATCAAAAGCGGCCGGATAAGCACATCCGTCTTCTACCAGCCGGACAATGATTACCATTTCATCAACTGCGGAAGACTGAGCCAGTGTCCGCGACATTTTCCGCTGTGTGCGGCTGAGATGAACAATCTTACCACAACCATCCCGCAACAGCTTCATCACCAGTTGATGAAACCGTCCGATACCCGACCCCTCAACACCCAGGCTATCCACATCCTCGTACAGCACCAGGACAGAGCCATTGCCATCATCGCGAACAGAGAAAGCCGGATTGTCGATCAGATGAAACAGAATATGTGTGGCACCAAGTGCAGTGAGGTCTGACAGAAAGCGGCGGGGGTCGGTATCGTTCTGACCATTTGAAACCAGCCGCTCCATATCGCTGCTGATACGATAGAAAGGCTGACCCAGATAGAAGTTGTTGCGGCGTTCCATCAGAACCAGCAGATCATCGTCGGTGAAATTCTCTGCCATCCACTGAATAGCGTCATAATCGAGCAGATCCTGCTGTAATGCAGCGGCCCGGTCTGATCCGGAGATGATATATCCGGCGGTCGCCCGATGGAAAAAGGCCCAGCCACCGGCCTGAATTCCGGCAGACAACAGCAACACCAGCCCCAGCAGCGCACAGGCCGGCCGGGACTGGCATGCCCGGTGTGCCGCCACCCCCAGGATAAGCATGACCAGCGGAATAACCGGCACCAGGTGCCGTACCCGCTGCGAGGCACCGAAGAACCACCAGAGAATATAAAACAGCAGGACGATACCGGAGAAGATGAGCCCCAGCCGGGCAGCTTCCGACCAGTTCGCCGCAGAACGGAGAGTACCCTGCCTGCACCACCGGATTGCGGCAACAAGACTGATCGGCAACAAGGCAAACAACGCCGGACCAAGCCCGGTCCGGTCAGCTTCAAACCCGGGGTTTGTCGCCATGAAGACATGATAGGGATAGGTAATCAGCCCGATAAAATCGCCTGGCAGGACAGCCTCACTCTGCAGGATGCGCTGACTAAATTCAGCCGCATGACTGGCTCCCCAGTAGGGCGGGCCGGCAAACATCGGAAACAGCGGCGTTCCGGTTTCAAGCCAGAGCCAGCCATACCACTGACCTCCGGCAATCAGTCCGGCGACAGCAGCGGCGGCAATCCATGAGGGCCGGCGCAGCACTGCGACAAGCATCAGACCTGCCGCTGCCGCATACAGCAAACCGGTGAATTTTGCAGCCGCAACACCGCCGCATAACAGACCTGTCAGAACCGCACGGCCAATTGTCGGGTTTTCCCGCATCGAAAAAATCAGAGCGGCAGCCGCGAACGTCAGAAGAGCAATCCGTGTCTCTACCTGTCCGGCGCTGAGACCATAAATAACAGCAGGCATCGTCAGGAAAATCAGTGCCAGGGCACCGGCCATCCAGCGGCCACAGAGCGGGCGGGCAACACCGTAGATCAGCAAGACCAGCACCCAGACAATCAGCTTCGCCGTCGCAAGCATGGCGAATTCGCCACCCAGCTGCAGGGGCAGGGCATAGAATGCCTGAAACAACAGAGGCGCCGCACCGTCGACAGCGCGCGGTATCAGAAACAGCTCACCACGCGCCAGAAACTGCAGCGGCAGGGCAAAATGATAGGCGTTACTGTCAGCATCGAATACCGGCATTGATGCCGCCAGCATATCAACCGCAAACAGCACCATCGCAATCGCAAGCAACGGCCAGATACCCTGAAGATCTGACCCGAGATCATGGACCAGTATCCGCCATTGCAGGGTCGCACAGAGAATGCCCGGCAACAGAAGGCCGGCGAACCAGATCGCCGAAGTGCTGCCCGCAAGCAGCAGCCAGAACATCATCCATCCGAGGAAAACCAGACCAACCGCAATACGCAGGGCAAGGCCGGTTGCCCCAGCCTGCAATCCGGTTTTCAGCAGACGCCCGAGGAAATCCCCGTACCCTGCGGCAGCCGTAATGATCAGCAAACCAACGGCAAGTCCGGCGAAGTTCGTCATTGAAGGCCCACCAGTTGCAGGGCCCGTTCAATCAAATCCCGGAACCGGTAGAGATAGATCGCAATGATTGCCAGCCCCGCCACAAGGGCGATCACTTCGGCAGGGCTGACTGTTTCTTTTGGAGGACCGGACTTCACCATCCGGGATCAGTAATCGACATCCGTTTTTGATGCAACGAAGACGATCTCGCTCAGTTCATCGAGTTTGCCGAGCTCCCCGGTAAAGGTCGTCGGTTCGACATCCTTTTTCAGCACAATGTCGAAGGTCACTTTTTCGCTCATTCCGTCACCGGAACCTTCAACATGCAGCAGTTCAGAACGCTTGGCGTATTTAGCCAGCACGTCGCTGTATCGCCGTGCCGTGCCCTCATCACCCGACGGCTTGCGGAACCGCAGGATAAACTCGCTTTTGTACAGGCTGCCATAATTCGTGAAGTCGAGCACCAGTGAAGCGACCGCCAGAAAGCCGGTACCAAACAGGGCAAGGAAGTAACTGGACGTGCCAGCCGCCATGCCCGCTGCCAGTGCCATGAAGATGTAGGACATATCCTTCGTGTCCTTCACCACCGACCGGAAGCGAATGATCGAGAGCGCACCGACAAGCGCGAAGGCGCGGGCCAGACTGTTGCCGATCACCATCATCACAATGGCAACAATGGTTGCCACAAATACCAGCGTGATCATGAAGGACTGAGAATAACTCATGCCCTTGTGGGTATATTTGTAGATCGAACTGACCACGATACCGAGCAGAAATGCCAGGCAGATATTCAGAACAATCTCGGTCGACGAGTAAACGACGAAGGAACTCAGGGCGTCAACAAGCGCCGAGCTATTTGTTCCCTGCATATCAAAACCTCTATTTGTTATTCGAGACGGGCTGCCAGGCCATTGATTTCCATGCCCCGGCAGAATTTTGAAATGGACAGACGGCGCAGACCATATGCCTGAACTATACGATGAAACCAAGCCGGTATTCGACGATTGAACTTGATCTCGACGATTGTCCGGCCGGGCTCTGCGAGCTTCCAGGGCGGTGTCGCATCCGGAAACAGCTGACCGGTCGCTGCCGACCGAAGTTCAGAATCAAAGGTTACGCGGAAGTTCATATCATAGTCGCTGACATAGGGGCGGCGGATATAATCAACCAGCACAACCGGCGACAGCCTGCGACGCAGCGATGAATACAGGAAGGTTTCCAGGAATTCCGTATCCTCCTGCCCCTGCGGAATGCCGCCAAGCAGATATGGATCCAGGAACGATCCCAGTTCCTGACGGGCAATCCGGGCCCGGCGTTTGTAGACGCGCTGATTATAGCGCCCCTTCATCTCCAGAAAGATCGGTGTCTGGCCATCATCGTCATGAACATAAGTTCTCAGACGGTATTTCCGCCGGTCAAGCTGGCCATCGATTTTCTCATAATAATGGGTGCGTTCCTGATCGTCGAAATAGAGGGACCGCACGATATAGGAATTTTCCATCTCGCTATGGGCAAAGCCGTCATAACGCATGAAATTCGATATCTCGCTCTCAACCTGTTCACGCATGTCCGCATCCAGGAGATACTTGAACTCATAGCGAGAGAATTCCTCGACCGTCCCCCGCCGCATGATATCCGGGGCCATTATCGCGTTCTTCCCTGAGGTAAAATGGACATGGTACCGCCTACTGTCCGGCCGTTTTCGGAGCATCAAAAATCACGGCACCCTCGGTTGTCACCGGGCCGGCAAGCGTTCCCTTGCCAACGGTGATCCGTGATTTCACATCCGCAGAGAACCTCCCGGCTCCCCCCTCAGCCCTGAATTCGGAATTCTCGCTCATGATCTCGCCGCCATTGGCATAGCGCCAGTTCTTCTGATAGGCCGACAATTGCAAGCGGTTGCCTGCAAAGCGGCTGTTTTCGATCCGGGCAACTGAGCCGTCTTTGGACTGCACGCCGATTTCATTATCTGTAAAGTCGACATCCACAATCCCGGCTTTTGACCCTTCACCGACTGAAACACCCTTATCCCCGCTTCCTGCCAGTCTTATCCCACGGATAACCGCATCCGATGACATCAGGTCAATCGCGTCATTCCCGCTGCGTTCGATGACACCACCCTCAATTGTCACCCTGGAAATATCGATGTCGATGGCATCGGACAGAGCGTTTTCCATGGCGATGTCGCGGATCATCACATCCCGGGAATAGATGATGTGAATCATGTCATCCTCAACTGCATTATCCGACAAACGCAGATGATCGAGCAGGATGTCAGAGGTATCATGGATTGAGAGCATCGCAATAAACCGCGACAGCCCTGCCCGTGAGCCCGTGCCTCCGGACAATGTCACATGATGCAGTTCAGATCCGCTGGCTGCCGCCCCCTGAATCGCGACCACTCCCCAGTTGCGGCCCGGCTTGTCTGATCTGAATTCAACAGGTGCCGTCTCCGTACCGGCCATTACTGTGCGGCCCCGCAAAATCAGTGACGCACCTTCAGCCATTCGTATTGTCGTTCCGGCCTCGATACGGACCGGCCCCGTCTCAATGCGGACATCTTCAATCAGCAGATCGCCCGAAAGAACCGTTTCCGCCACAGGCGCAGACGGGATAACCGGATAGTTCTGCCGGTTCGGGGTCTGGCCTTCCGCTGTACTCGCCGGAATATCAACCGGGTCATCTGCGCCGAGCAAAGTCAGCGATGACACGCGCAGGGACGGCTGGTCGAACAGCAGCCTGAATTCTGCCGCCACGACCATCGGTGTGCTGCCGTAATTTTCCTGAATGGTCTGCCGGACACCACCGACCCGGTTAAAGTTCCCGGCAAACCG
This sequence comes from Alphaproteobacteria bacterium HT1-32, assembly GCA_009649675.1. Classification (NCBI taxonomy): domain Bacteria; kingdom Pseudomonadati; phylum Pseudomonadota; class Alphaproteobacteria; species Alphaproteobacteria bacterium HT1-32. The sequence continues at coordinate 968,932 of WJPL01000001.1, forward strand.
GGCATCAAGCATCAGGGAATTACCCGTCACCGTGACCGGCAGTTTCATATCTTCTGCATCAATATCACCGGAACCATTGCGATCCCAGTACACCGACGGAGGCGCATCCGTATCCACGGCGCCCTCCACTTCAAGACGGAACGGCCCCGCCCCGCCGACACTGCCGCTGACGACCGCCAGCTGCCCCGGTGCCGACTGCCACTGAACCGGCTTCACCGCAGCCAGCCGCCGCTTCAGTTCATCCCTCACAATCTCATAGCCGTTGAGAAGATGATCAATTTCAGCAACCGCATCAAAGCCGAAATAAGACCGCGACCCAAGCGCCTGATAGACAGCCGAATCGCGGGACAGCGACATCTGCAGGGCGTCTATTCCGTCACGCATCTCGGTGATGGTTTGATCAAGGCAGCCGCTTTCCAGCATGTCCTTCAGCGCTGCCATCGTCGCGGTACGGAATTCCGGATTACGCTCCAGCCGGTCCAGAATACCGAGACGGCTTCCTTCATGGAAAAAGGTCACATCATCCGGCTTTTCCACCCGGGTCGCCTGAGGGTCAATCGGCAGTGGCAGAACCTGCCCCTTCCAGATATCGACAACAAGGCGGTTATTATGCAGGGCATCATATGAATGCTGCGCCAGAATTTCATAGGCTGCAAAGCGGGCCCAGTATGACCAGTCGACAATTTCACGCAGCCGCTCAAAGGCCACCTCACCGGTCAGCGCTTCCTGCGTGGTCTTCATGACATAGTCCAGGTCGGACATATCGGCGTCAACGTCCCGCGCACCCGAAATCAGCGTGTAATTGTTTACCGAATCCTTGCTCCAGAGCGCCGTATTGGAATAGAGGTCAAATTCCACCCCGTAACGCCGCTCGCTCATCCGCTGTTCCCCCTTGTACAGGTTAACAGGCATCAGCCCGTTATTTCGGAGGAAGTTTTCATCAAGCTGGTCAACAAGCGTATGAACGCCCCGGGTTTCCCCGTTCATCACCAGCTCAACCATACGGCTGTCACCGGCGATCAGCCCGCAGGCCCTGGCCAGCCGCAGATAGAAATGGGTATCAATGAATACCGGGTCCTGCGGCGAAATGAGATTGAATGACCGGACTGTCCCCAGCATACGTTCCTTGCTGGTCTTGATGCGCCAGGACTGCTTCTCGTAGAGCCAGTTAAAGGGGTTATCACCGCGATGACGGACCTGAACATTTCCCAGCGTGCCATCCGGAAACAGCATCTGGCCTTTTTTCCAGTTCTTGGCAGAGTTTGGCAGATCACTTTGCAGATTCTTGAGCCGGCGCTCGCTGACATACAGCCTGACCTGTTCAAGACCCGGTTTTGAGCCGCCAAACAGGGAAGCATCAATGGCGTTGATCGCTCCGTTCAGTCGAAAAGCGATGCTGTCGAGCGGTTCGATATACTGATAAAGCGACTTATGGCTGGCCGCCCATTCCCGATAAACATCGCGGACAAGTACCGCCGGAATGCTGAACAACGCAGCAACCAGCAGAAACACTGCCGCAATCGTCAGGGGCGACATCCGTTTCACGGGCGGCATCCCGGCAGATTCGTGAGCGCAGCACGGGTAACATCAACAAAAACCAGCGCCTTGTCGGCCCGGACCGGGCCCAGCTTCGGCCAGCCAATTCTCAGCTGATCGCCAAACTGGCCCGTCAGCATGACCCGGTTGTCATCCAGCACATAGCCACTCCGGCTCTGATAGACCAGGCCATCGCTGATCCGCGCAGTACGCAGACCCTTTTCCAGCAACACAATTTCCCGAATGGTCAGAATCACTGATGGCGCTGTCGCGAAATGCAGCATGAGCTCAGATAATTCCGCACCCTCTGTCATCTGGAATTCGAGAATATTTTCCGCTTCCGGAGTCAGGGCGTTGTACTCAATAAGATTTGTTGTTTCGCCAGCACCCGGAATTTCGGCAATCACCCGGCGCATGCCCACACCCGTTGCCAGGGGGTTAAACTGAAAAGGGTGAGACCCACCCGCAGTTGCCGTGCGATAACGACGGCACCATTGCGCGACAAGATCGTTATCATCCAGACGCGCAGCGGCCTGAATAGCTGCCCGGTAAATCATTTCATCCGTGGACATCAGTTCAGCAGCACGGTTCAGACTGTTCAGGGCTTCCGCCGGGCTTGCAGTGGCAAGGGCCTGACCCAGCCACATCTGCGGGCGATAGAGCTGGGGGTAACTGTCTGCAAGTTTACGCAGAAACGGTGCCAGAGCCTGCCGCTCGCTGTCCAGTGCTGCGGCCTGCATGGTAAAAGCCGTGTTCTCGATCAGGGCAGGCACCTGCACACTCTGATCGACATCATAGGACATCGACCAGCCGAGCTGCCGTTCGAGTGTCGCACCGGCAGATGAGAAATCACGCGTAACGACATCCCGGCGGAGCGTAAAGAAGGTCACAATTCCCGGAGCTTCGGAAATCACCCGAAAGGCCTGGTATCGCAGTCCCGGTGACAGAACCAGCGTCACGGTCACAAAGACCGGTACAGATAGTATAGCCAGAAGCAGCACAAGCCGAAGGTAACGTTTCAAGGCAACATTCATCCCGTTTTCACGCGCATCAAGCGGCGTCTCAATCCTCGTGTATTAGTCTTTGTTTCTTTTCTTTTCAATCAATTAACGCCCGCTGGAGCACCAGCTCGTGCTTACCCTGCGGTACCGGCAACCCGACAAAAGCAGCATTCACAGCAATCACTTCGGCAGGCATCCCGTCTACCAGGTAACGCCAGCCATGATCAATCGGCTCCGTCACAACCAACAGTCCCTGTCCGTTGCTTTCGACCTGCAGGACAATATCGGATGGCTGGCCGCTGACCCTGTGAATGATAACTTTTGATAACGCAGCAGAACCGGCTGCGAAATCGTTGTCCCGCTCAATTACGGCAAAATTATGTAAATCATCCGCAGGCTGCGCCAAAATCTGTCCGGCGGCCTCTGCCGCTGTGTCAGCAACCGCATAACGGGTCACTGAATAAACTGTCGGCAAGGCCTGTTTGTTGCGGAACGCCGCAAGGGCGGTATGCCCCGACAGGTTTGAGGCGATACTATGCTCAATTCGCTGTCTCAGATCATAGGAAGACCAGTCGTTCCATCCGGAAGCGGCTTGCGACACAAAAAACTCTTCCGGCAGAACCGTACGGCTGAAAACCCACTCGACCGATGTCAGGGCAAGAAAATTGCGCAGGGTCGCGGCCCGGTCTCCAGTCATCAACGCATCGTGCAGAAGCATCGTTGGCCCCAGCGAAGCGGACTGATACCCCATATCGTCACGCCCGACCTCGGGCAGCAGTCCTGCCGCCCGCATCAGGACCGCGAAGCGGTGCGGCAACCACTCCGTCCGTCCAAGGGAGGTTCTCAGACCATACGCTGCGAGAAATCCGTTCGGTTTGTCGAGAATCACCGAACGGGGAGGTAACGGCCCTGCCGCGACCGTCCGGGCAACCTCGCCAATCGCATGGTCGTGATAAAGCGCCCTGAAACTGCCATCAAGAACCCAGCTGCGAGCCGCAAATCCGTAGCTCTGCAAAGCAACAACCAGGGCAAACACAGCCAGCGGCGCATGAATCAGACGACCGGCCATCCTGTCACTCAGCCTTGCCGAAATCGCGGCACCATAGCGGGCTGCAAGTCCTGCCGCGGCACAACCCGCACCGAGATACAGTAACGGCATGACCGGTCGCCAAAGCTTCGGATGAAAATAAAGGCCGGGCATTTCAAGAAGGTCGAAGAGTACCCATTGCCAGATCACCGGGAAAACGATCTGAAGCGCCGCCAAGCCGAGAACAAGCCACAGCAGACGCCTGAATTTCCCGGTCACAGCCCGCAACAAAATCGCTGAAATTATCAGCCAGAAAGCAACACAGGTCGGATTTGTCTGCGGCCAGGGCCGGAGTTCAAACAATACCCTCGGATCGACATACTCAAACGCAAATTCAGCACCCATCAGCAACAGTCTGCCAGCCGGCTGGCGTTCAACAATCCAGCCCCGGTCAGATGTCGCTGTCGCCATGAGGAAATCCGCGATATCGCCGGTCCGGAAGCTGTAGATCGACAGAATGACAAGCAGGCAGGCCAGCACCCGCCATCGAAACCGGCCATCACCCAGCGTCAGGATAGAAATCGTCAGAACCAGCGCAGGAAACAGGACGAGGAATTTTACCGGCACCCACAAACCGAGGAGCAGGGCGGTCAGGACCAGAAGCAGCCCGCGCAAGGGCGTCGGCCTTCGTAGAAATTCCAGCGCCTGAAGCAGGACAACAGGCACAAGAGCAACAACGGAATATCCGAAATTACCGTTGATAATCGACGCACCGCCAATCAGGGACGCCAGCGCCGCCCATTCCGGAGACAGATCGAAATGACGTTCCGCCAGCAAATACAGGCTTGTTGCAGCGGCAAGTGTGAGACACAGCCAGTTCAGGCCATTCGCCAGCCAGCCTGGAAAAACAGCAAAAAGAAACAGCTGTGCCGGCGCATGGATGCCGATTTCGTAAAGACTGCCCCCCGTGGGAACAGCCGGCAGAAAGCCGTTCCCGAAGTAGCCAATATCGGATGCCGCCATCATGAAGTAGGGAACCGAGTAATCACCGATATCCCCAAGCACACCAACAACCGAAAACGGTCCCGCAATCAACCGGGGAAGCACAAGGGCTGTCAGAAAAAGCAGCAGGAACAGCAGCCAGCCTGAATGTCCACGGCCAGCAGAACCGGAAGATCTGATCGTCTTGTGATTAACCGCGGATTGACTTCCCATATGTCCGTCCCGTTCGATTATGACTCAGAGCAAGGGGAGCGGTACTCTTGGTCGCCCCGGAAGGCAAGGCGCAAACCACCGGCCAACTGGTCTTCCGGACATCGTTCCTCGACAATCTGTCACACGCAGATTATGCAGGATTGCAGGCTGGTCCCGGCCTGTTCCCGCAACAATCCAGAGAACCATGACCCCGGCCCTCTCCCGCAGTGATGTTGTCCGCGACCAGACAACCGGCAACCGCCTGGTTGTTATCGTCGCAACTGCCGCAATTCTGCTTTTTATCCTGGCGCTGAGCATGGTCCGTCCCGAGACAATGGAGACCGGCACAACAATACTGGTCGCCGGGACTATCTTTATCTGCCTGCTGCCCTGGCCACTCTGGCTTGCAGGGATCGAGAAAACCTCGGCACCGCTGTTTCCGGCATTTTGCACCTGTCTCGCCATCTATTTCGCGGCATCACCCTTCCTCGCCCCGCTTGGCTGGACCGACGGATCCGTCGTGCTTTATGAAATCGCCGAGGTGGGCCCCTTAAATCTCGATGCCTATGCGGTCTTCAGTGCCTCAGTCCTGGCTGTGCTGACCGGATATTATGCCGCCATCTGCGGTCCATTGAGCCGGCTGCGGCCCTTCCTCGGACCAGAGCCCGCATTCAGCGGATATTTTCGGGCAATACTCTGGATCATAGGCGCGGTCCATCTTGTTTATTCCTATGTTCCGGAAGTCAGAAACCTCCCGTCAATCGGACAGCTTCTCGACCCTGCAGGGTTATTCGCTGTTGGTGGCTTGTATCTTGCCTGGCGACGACAACGGCTGACCCTTGCAGAAAAACTGTTCTTTCTGTTCGCTCTGCTCCCGCTTGAAGCCTACGCCGTGTTGCGCGCTCTGCTGATCACAAAGTTTCTGCTGATCACCGCCTTCATGTTTTTTCTGTTCCTGTATGAACGACAACTCCGTCTGATGCTGATTGCCGGCCTTCTGGGGGCAACATTGCTTGGCGGATATCGCTATACAACAGCCAGTCGCAGTTTTGGCGAGGTCGGTTTTGAACGCTTCAGGATGGTCTATTCCGCAATCATCGACGACCTGAACAATCCGTTTCAGACCAATCCCCGTACAGGCCTCAAACGTCTGGACATACCTCCGGGTGCAGCCTCCCTGATCCGCCGGATCAGTCAGTTCTGGGTTTTCCAGCATGTCTATGACCGAACCCCCGATCCGGTTCCCTACTGGCGCGGAGAAACCCTGAAGCCGTTGCTGACAGCAATGATTCCACGCGTAATCTATCCGGACAAACCACGGGAAGTTGCCGGCAACAAATTCGGGATTCGCTATGACCTGCTGACAGGCGACGATCCGCGCACCTCGGTCAACATACCCTGGCCAACCGAACTTCTGGCGAATTTCGGACCGCTGGGCCTGATCGTCGGCATGGGCGTCATCGGTCTCTGTCTGGCCGGCCTCTTCAGATGGCTGTTATCCTCAGCCGCCGGGCCAGTGACCACATTGACCGGGCTCACCGTATTTCATCCGCTGGTTTATCCGGAATCAAACATCTCTGTCATCGCAGGGTCCATACCACTGCTCTATATCTGCCTGACGCTGCTCTGCTTCATGGTCTGGCTGTTTACCGGGAGAGAACGGTCATGAGGGCCGTTCGCTGTCTCGGCTGGCTGGTCAGCATCCTTATTCTGGGCACCGCCACAGGACTGTCGGTCATCGGGTTATGGCCATCCGATTGTACATCACCCCTTGCCCCCGGAGCGAACTTGCGGGGCTGCGACTTCCGGGGACAGGATTTCTCCGGCAAGAAACTCAACGGTATTATCCTCGCCGGTGCGGATCTGAGAGAAGCGGATTTCACCGGTGCAACACTGGTGAATGTCAGTCTCGAAAACACCGACCTGAGTGGCGCCGACTTCACCGCAGCCAGCATCTCCAGCGTGAATTTTACCGGGGCCCGCCTGAACGGGGCCAGCTTCAGCAAAGCAGAATTACGCGACAGTTCGCTAATTCTCACATCATTGCTCAATGCCAGTCTGAACAGCACCCGCCTGGAAAATGTTCTCGTTGAACATGCAAATCTGTCCGGTGCATCCCTTCACGGAACCATCATTCATCAGTCCAGCATGATCAGCAGCCGGTTTGACAATGTGACCTTTGAGGAAACGACCCTGAACGGAGTCAATTTCCGGCATGCCAATTTTAATAACACCCGGATCGCCCGGTCACATATCTCGGATATCCGGATATATGCCGCCCGGTTTGATAACCTCGCATTTTCAGACAGCACACTGACCGGCATCAATCGCAACAGGCGGGCCGGCCTTCCGATTGCAGGAACCCGGTTATCACTGATCCGCAGCTGTATATCTGACAGCTATTTCGGTTCGGCTGAAATTGCCGAACTGGTCATGGAATCAACCCGGCTGCATGACATCAATCTTGATGGTGCGGAAATCCAGATGGCGCGCCTTGCGGATATTTATCTCGACCGGGTCTCTCTCCGGAAAAACCGGCAGGATGTTCCTTTTCGTCTCGGAAGACTGCAATCAAGTGGCGTGAGAACCAGCGGAACCAGTCTGGAGAACACCCGGATTGAAGGAGACATCAGCACTATCCTTCCTGTTGATTCCTCGCCGGAATCTTTTCCATCGGAGTGCAAACCATCGCCCTGATTTCACCGTTTTCCCACAACCCGGCATCCGGCACAGGTCAATCGCACTATTGACGCAGGCGAAATGACGTGGTGTCTGCCGTTTTCGCCAGTTCCAGAAACGGGAACACCGAATGTCGTCAAGACCATCCATTTGTATCATCGGGCTCGGTTATGTCGGCCTGCCACTTGCCATTGCCGTCGCGCGTGACCACCGGACACTCGGCTTTGACATCGACCGGACCCGCATCCGCGAGCTTCGGGACGGCCATGACCGGACCAACGAAGTCGAATCCGACCGGCTGGCTGCCAGCAATCTGATCTACAGTGATCAGGAGGCCGATATCGCCGGGTTTGATATCTATATCATTACAGTTCCGACCCCCGTCGATGAGGATAACAATCCTGATCTGGCTTATGTCATGTCAGCCAGCGACCTGGTCGGCCGGCATATGGCACGGGGCGCCGTTGTTGTTTATGAAAGCACCGTCTATCCCGGCGTAACCGAAGATATCTGTGGTCCGGCGCTGGCAGCAGCATCAGGTCTGGTTTGCGGCAGCGATTTTCACCTCGGCTATTCACCGGAGCGGATCAATCCCGGCGACCGGGAACATACCGTCGACCGCATCACCAAGGTTGTCGCCGGACAGACCCCGGAAATAACCGACAGGCTGGCCGGAGTTTATGACGCCGTAACCACCGGCGGTGTCTTCCGGGCCGCCAGCATCCGCACGGCAGAAGCTGCCAAGGTTATCGAAAACGCCCAGCGCGACATCAATATCGCCTTCGTCAACGAGATCACCATGATCTTCCGGCGCATGGGCATCTCGGTCCATGATGTTCTGGAAGCCAGTCAGACGAAGTGGAATTTCCTGCCCTTTACGCCCGGTCTCGTTGGCGGTCACTGTATCGGCGTTGATCCCCACTATCTTGCCAATGCCGCGATCAAGGCTGGTGTCGAGCCGGAAGTTGTTCTCTCCGGGCGGCGGGTCAATGAAGGTATGGGAATTTTCATTGCCGAGCAGGTTGCCGAGCAGATGGAACGGGTTTTCGGCAATTACGCCGGCCGGCGCGTGCTGGTGCTGGGGCTGACCTTCAAGGAAAATGTTCCTGATCTCCGCAACACGAAAGTCGTTGATGTCATCTCCTGCCTGACCGCAATGGAATGCAGCGTGGATGTTTTTGACCCCCGTGCAGATCAGGGAGAGACCCGGTCACATTACGGCATCAACCTGATGACGGAACTGCCTCAACAGGCTGACTATGACTGTGTTGTGGGGCTCGTTCCCCACGCCGAAATCACCGCACTGGAACCCTCTCGGCTGGCCAGCCTGTTGCGGGACGGCGGCGTGGTCGCAGACATCAAGGCCATCTGGCGCGGAAAGGAATTTCCGTCGGGGGTCACTTACTGGGGGCTTTAGGACCGGTCTGTTCTGACGGACAGGGCCAGTCGGGTTCAGAAGCAGAAACCGCTGCCCAGTCTGCCGGCCCGGATGCGCTGGCTTTTTCCAGCCGTCGTGCCGCTTCTGCCGTCACAGCGTCACCGGACAGCAATGAGTCACCGCCCAGTCTGTCGACAGCATCTCCGACAACTGACAATCCCTGCATTTGTGCCATCCGGAGGTAAATCAGCCGGCCTTGTGGATCCGAAGCCTGACATCCTCCTTCGGCAAGGGTCGCAAGCATGGCCTCTGCCGTACCCCCGCTTCTTCCCACAAGGCTTTCAAGCGATGACCTGACCCAGTCACATCGCCCCTCGCCACTGACGAATTTAAGGGCCGTCGCGATATAACGCACACGGGCAATGGCATCTTCCCTGTCGGCAGCCAGCTTGTAGAAACGCCGTGCAAGACAAAGACGGGGTTCGAGGCCGGCAAAGCCGACATGCAGATCACCTGCGATGGTCGCCGCAACCATGTCACCATCAGCGGCCCGCTGTCCGAGATTTACGGCCGCGGTCTCGTAGTCACCTTCAACAAATTCCACATATCCGCTATTGCCGGAGCGAAAGACCAGGCCAGCCGCAATCACCAGCAGCAGCAAGCCGACGATGAGGCGCGGACGGAAAAGCGCCATCATCGCCGTCTTCTGCAATCGGTCAGCGATTCTGACGATTGTCGACAAGATCATCGACAACCGCAGGATCAGCCAGTGTCGATGTATCGCCGAGATTGCTGAAATCGTTCTCTGCAATCTTTCGCAGGATCCGACGCATGATCTTGCCGGAACGGGTTTTCGGCAGGCCGGGAGCCCATTGCAGCCAGTCCGGGCTGGCAATCGGGCCGATATCCTTGCGAACCCACTGCACCAGTTCCTTTTTCAGCTCGTCAGACGGTTCTTCACCGGCATTCAGGGTGACATAGGCATAGATACCCTGCCCCTTGATGTCATGCGGTGCCCCGACCACGGCGGCTTCGGCCACTTTGGCATGCGCCACCAGCGAGCTTTCAACCTCTGCCGTACCCATGCGGTGACCGGAGACATTGATCACGTCATCGACCCGGCCGGTAATCCAGTAATAGCCATCCTTGTCACGGCGGCAGCCGTCACCGGTGAAATACTTGCCTTTGTAGGTCGAGAAATAGGTCTGCACGAAACGTTCATGATCACCATAAACCGTGCGCATCTGACCCGGCCAGGAGGCGATCAGACAAAGGTTCCCCTCGGTCGCGCCTTCCAGCGGATTGCCGTCGGCGTCGACAATCTGCGGCTGAACACCAAAGAACGGCAGGGTTGCCGAACCCGGCTTCAGGTCGATGGCACCGACCAGCGGGGTAATCAGAATGCCGCCGGTTTCCGTCTGCCACCAGGTATCGACAATCGGGCAGCGGGCATCACCCACCACGTTGTAATACCAGGACCAGGCTTCCGGGTTGATCGGCTCACCGACCGACCCAAGCAGGCGGATCGACTTGCGGCTGGTCTTCTTCACCGGCCCTTCACCATCACGCATCAGGGCCCGGATCGCCGTCGGTGCAGTGTAGAAGATATTGACCTGATGCTTGTCGCAGACTTCCCAGAAACGCGAGATCGAAGGATAGTTCGGCACACCCTCGAACATCAGGGTAATCGCACCATTGGCCAGCGGGCCATAGACGATATAGCTGTGGCCGGTCACCCAGCCGACATCCGCCGTGCACCAGTAAACCTCGCCTTCATGGTAATCGAAGACATATTCATGGGTCATCGATGCAAAGACCATATAGCCGCCGGTGGTATGCAGCACACCCTTCGGCTGACCGGTAGAGCCGGAGGTATAAAGAATGAACAGCGGATCTTCTGCGTTCATTTCCTCAGCCGGGCAATCGGTCGAAGCAGCCGCACAGACATCCGCATACCAGACATCGCGTCCGTCGACCCAGCCCGTCTTGCCGCCGGTCCGCTTGACCACAATCACACTGCTGACCGACGGGCATGATTTCAGCGCCGCATCGGTATTGGCTTTCAGAGGAACTTTCTTGCCACCGCGCAGACCTTCATCGGCGGTGATGACCATCTTGCATTCGGAATCATTGATGCGGTTGGCCAGACTGTCCGGCGAGAAACCGCCAAAGACGATGGAATGGACCGCGCCAATCCGGGCGCAGGCCAGCATCGCGTAGGCAGCTTCCGGAATCATCGGCATGTAAATACAGACCCGGTCGCCCTTGCCGACCCCCTCTGCCTTCATCGCATTGGCAAGCCGGCAGACATGTTCGTGCAACTGGCGATAGGTGATCTTCGCGTCGTCTTTCGGGTCATCGCCTTCCCAGATGATCGCGGTCTGGTCGCCACGGGTTTCCAGATGCCGGTCGACGCAGTTAACACAGGCGTTCAGCGTACCGTCTTCATACCATTTGATAGAGACCGGTGCGTTAAAGTCCACATTACGGACTTTCGAATAAGGTTTGATCCAGTCGATACGCTTGCCCTGTTCTCCCCAGAAGCTGTCCGGGTCTTCCACGGACTGCTTGTACATCGCGTCATATTTCGCGCGGTCAATCAGGGCATTGGCGGCAATTTCGGGTTTTACGGGTACTAGCTCTTCAGACATCGGACGATCCCCTTCCTGGACGACATTATAATTTGGCATCCGGCGCACCCTCCCGAAGAACGCCGACTGTCATTTTTATAGGATTTTGATGCTGTTGGGGCAAGCCGGGTCAGCCAGCTTCAGGCCAGCTGACAGGGTAATCAGCCGGCCCTGCATGAATGCTATTCCCGGAGGCTGATACCCTTCACGATCGATTTCGCGTCAGCGTCGCTCAGGGAGACACCTTCCGGGGCGCAATAGTAACCGGAAAGCCGCCTTGTCCCGAGACCGGCATCTGTACGACTGCCATAAAATTGCAGAAAACCGACGCAGGAAAGGTTATCGGAGGTTTTCGCAACGACATATTCGATAGCCCCGATGGGGTTGACCCCGACGCCGTCTGAAACCTGCACTGGATTTCGTTCCTTGAAATAGTGCCAGAGTTTCATGGACTCAAAGGGGGTGTGAGACTTCGTGAAATGCATGCCGCCACTGGCCTGATACAACTGCATGCTGGCACGGGGCAGACTGCCGGAACGCGGCCCGTAATGCGCCATTGTCACCGTATGGCGCGCCCCCGTGGGGTCCCCGCTGGTAAAGCTGCGATAACCGCCTTCCAGTCCCGGCCCGTTGAAAACCAGCGGCTGTTCCGCTTCCGTTACCGCCTTGACCTCACCGCCAAGTTTTGTGGTCTGGCAGGCAGAAACAAACAGGCCGGCCGTCAGTACGGCGACAATCTTCAGGCCACCTTTGTTAAAGCTGTGGAACATCACTCAATCTCCCTGTTGATATATTTCAAGGCGATGGGACGGATATCCGCCCATTTATCGCCTTCCGTAACCCCCGGATCATATAAAATCCGCAAGGCCATCAGATCCCAGTCCGTCAGCCTTACCTCATGATGCGAGGCACTCATGACAGAACGAAGCCGGTGGGAATGACCGAAAAAGCCAAAGGCATGCATCAGTTCATGATCAAGACACCAGACGGTTTCCGGGTCGCTGCGTTTGCCGATCTTGATTTCAACGGACCTGATGCGGTCTCCGCGCCGTCTGGTATGGGCATAACAGCCAGCAGCGATATTTTTCCGGATAACGAACTCACGTTCGTCTGTGAAATTGATGATGATGTCGCCAGACCCGTCGGTCAGCGTTACATTCAGACCTGTCGCAGAGGAAATCCGGGTGACGGACTCAGCGACGGCCTGTCTCTGGCTTTCTGACGGTGCACCCTGAATCGCCACTGTTGGCGCTGTCTGCCAGCGCCTGACCCGCCGCGTATTCAGCTGCTGTTCCGACACAAGGGATGTGTTGTCGCCGAACGTGACCTCCGTAAAGAAGGCTGTAACGCGATCCCGCGTCTGCTCGGTCGTCTGGCAGGCCGAAAGAACAGCCAGCATGGCAAGTGTCGCAAGACGACCTGATATTCGTAAAACGGGATGATTAATGACTGACACAGCTGTAATTATACGGGCGGGCAATCATTGGAAAAGCCAAAATTGATCCCTTGCGCAACTGTACGACCGACAGCTAAACCCGGTTAGTATCCGATCTCTCCAGATGGCAGACCCATGACCCGATCCATTCAGTTTCTCTCCACCCTCGGCCCCGCCTCGATGAATGACCGTGTCATCCGGCGCCTGACCGGGCTTGGCGTGACGCTGTTTCGCATCAACCTGTCCCATACGACGATGGAACAGCTGCCGGGGGCCATCGAAACCATACGGGCGTCAACAGATGTGCCGATCTGCCTCGACAGTGAAGGCGCACAGATCCGGACCGGCTGGATTGAAGCGGGCGCGGTGACACTGGCCGAGCATGCTCTGCTGACCTTCCCCCGCCTGCCCCATCCGGGCGACGCTACAGCGGTCAATCTGTATCCGCCCTATGCCATTGACCTGCTGGTTGAAGGTGATCTGGTCAGTATCGATTTCAACTCCGTTCTGGTGCAGATCATCGAAATCAATGAGGACGGTGCCGTTGCGCGGGTGTTGCAGGGCGGACAGGTCGGCCGCAACAAGGCAATTACCGTTGAACGCCAGGTGCCGCTGCAGGCTCTCTCGGACAAGGACCGCGAAGCAGTCGCCTACGGGGTGTCGGTCGGTATTCAGGATTTTGCCCTGTCCTTCGCGCAATCCGCCGGAGACGTGGACAGCCTGCGGGCACTGACCGGCAAGGATGCCCGCATCATCTCGAAGATCGAATGCCGCGCCGGGCTGCAAAATCTCGAAGCCATCGCGATTGCCTCTGACGCCATCCTGATCGACCGGGGCGACCTGTCGCGGGAATTCCCGATTGAGCGTGTTCCCCCATTGCAGAAGAAAATCATCCGCACGGCACAGTCTGTATCGCGCCCCTGCTATGTTGCCACCAACCTGCTGGAATCGATGGTGACCGCGATCTCCCCGACCCGCGCCGAGGTGAATGATATCTTCAATACATTGCAGGACGGCGCAGATGGTCTGGTACTGGCCGCGGAAACCGCCATCGGCGCCTATCCGATTGAATGCGCCAGCATGATTGCCCGCATGATCCGCCAGCAGGAGGAAGCAAGCCCGCCGGAAGATATCGGTGACTTCCTGCCGGTCTCCTTGCTGGCCGAACCGGTTGGCGGCAAACTGATTATTCGCGGTGACGTCACGGAAATACCGGACGGGCTGCCGTCGCTGGCTGTCGGCCTGACCGACATCATGGATTGCCGGCAGTTCACCATCGGTGCCTATTCACCGTTGCAGGGCTTCATGGATCGCGAAACGCTGGAATCAGTCATCGCTGACTACCGCCTGCCATCCGGAGACCCCTGGACCTTGCCTGTTGTCCTGCAGGCAGATCGCGAGGCCGCCCGGCAGATATCCGCCGGCAATCCGCTGGCCCTGAAGGGACCGGACGGCGACATCCAGGCACTGATGGATGTAACCGATGTCTATGAGCCGGATCTGGACCGGTTGCTGGTCGACTGGTTCGGGACATCATCAGACAGCCATCCCGGCGTTGCACGGGTTCGCAAGGCCGGTCCGGTATTCATTGCCGGACCGGTTCGCCTGACCGCCGCCGCCAGCAGTCTGTTCCGCGATTATGCCCTGACCCCGGCACAGACCCGGTCAATCTTCTCACACAAAGGCTGGAACCGGGTTGTCGGCTTTCATACCCGCAACGCACCGCACCGGGCGCATGAGTTTATCCAGCTCGCCGCCATGGAACAGGCCAGCGCAGACGGCCTGCTGATCAGCCCGGTGATTGGCCCGAAAAAACCCGGTGATTTCGAGGCTGATGCGGTCCTCGGCGCCTATCAGGCGGTGCTCAATGCGGGCATCTACCCGAAAGGCCGTGCCGTACTGGCAGCCTTTGCCACATGGTCGCGCTATGCCGGCCCGCGGGAGGCCGTGTTCACCGCGCTTTGCCGCCGGAACATGGGATGCAGCCATTTCATCCTGGGCCGGGACCATACAGGTGTTGGCGATTTCTATGCTCCGGATGCCAATGTCCGGCTGTTCGATCAGCTCGGTGATATCGGCATCACTCCGCTGTTCTTTGACGAAATTGCCTTCGACAGCAATCAGGGCAGCTTTGGCCCGGCCTCAGCCATTACCGATCCCGCCTCCATCAGCGGCACCGAAGTTCGCGAACGTCTGCGCAGCGGACGCGCCCTGCCGTCCTGGTTCATGCGCACCGAAGCCCAGCAGGCCCTGTTTGAGATGATCGGTCGCGGCGAGGCGGTGTTTCATACGGAATAAGACCGCCCGTCCGCCCGGATACAGACGTTGGTCTGAAAAGCCAGGCCTGATAGAACAGATATCCAACTGAAGAACAGGATTGCCATGTCCAGCGATACCACCCCGTCCGGATATGTTCTCGACACACCCTACCTGTTTGAGTTTCAGGAAGAACTGTCACCGGTACGGCTGAATTATACGGCCCTGCTGGGCGGGTATCCGGCGGTGCCGCTTGATCGCCCGTTCCGCTATCTGGATATCGGCTGCGGTTACGGGGTAACACTCGCGGTTCTTGCCGCAGCCTTTCCGGATGCCCGCTTCACCGGCATCGACCTGAACCCCGACCATATCCGGGAAGCGGCTGATCTGGCGAGCGATGCCGGGAACCTGCGGCTGCTCTGTGGCGGTTTCGATGATGTCGCACTGGGGCCTGACGAGCAGTTCGACTTTGTCGTCATGCATGGTCTGGTCTCCTGGCTGGATGACGGGCCCTTTGCAGCCCTGACTGACTTTCTCGACCGCCATGTGGCCCCCGGTGGTATTGTCTATGCCAGTTACAACGCCCTGCCCGGATGGTCGGCAACACAGTCGCTCCGCAGCCGTCTGCTTGCCGAGGCCGCCACAATCGACGGTAATGCCGCCGACAGGGCAATGGGGGCCATCACTGCCCTGCAACAGATGAAATCCGCCAATATTGCGTTTTTCCGGTGCTATCCGGAGCTTGGCAATCATCTTGACCGGCTGGCTGACATGGATCCGCGCTATGTGGTTCATGAATTTCTGAATGCCTCCAACCGGGCGTTCGAAGCCGCTGATATTTTTGAACGGTTCAGCACCGCCGGGCTGACCTTCGCCGGCACCGCGACGACCTTCCTGACCTATGTTGATCTGGCCTTCCCGCCGCTGCTTCAGGACAAGGCGCGGTCCTGCACCACCCGGACGGAACTGGAAATGCTGCGTGATTTCGTCCGCAACGAAACCTTCCGCAAGGATGTCTTCGTGCGCGGCAGCACCCAGTTATCCGCTGATGACTGGCAGGCCGCCCTCCACGACATTCCCGTCACTGCAAGCCTCCCTGTCTCCCTGATTGAACGGGAAGTCGGGTTTGGTGAAATCGCCATTCAGTATGATGGCGAGGTATTCGATCCGGTCATCGACATCTTATCCGGCAGGGCTGCTTCACCCGCGCAACTGACCCGGCTGATTGACGGGCTGGATATCGACATGGCATCGGACGCAACCGCCTTTCTGATCGCCGGAGGGCAGTTCCATGCTGCCCTGAAACCGACAGAAGCAGTCACCGTTCCCGAACGCTGCCGGATTGTTCATGACACGACCCGGCGGCTCATTGACCGGCTGGCGATGGATGAAGGGGAGGCTCCGGTTGTTGCCCCCGAACTGGGGTCCGGCCTTCGGCTGGGTGGTTCAACGGCAATGATGCTGCGCGCCCTTGATATCGCACCAGACGCAGCTGTGGACTGGCTGATGGCAGAAATGGCCAGAACCGGACACCAGCTGGCCGGGGTTGGCGATCACGCCTTTGGTGACGCCGTGGCCCGGGAGCAACTGAATGATGCCTTTGCCGCCTTCAGGTCAGGCTGGCTGCCGAAACTGCTGGAACTGGGTGTCGTGGAAGCAGCGGACTGAAACAGGGGTTAATAACGATTTCCGGACTGCCAGATATTGCCTCACTGCTCCGGTTCATGATCCAGCCTTGCGCCAATCGCCTGGATCAGATCGAGCTGCTTTGCGGTATCGGCCAGCATCTGACGGATATCGTCAGTCTGCAAGGCGGTCCGGGTGATCTCGCCGGACTCAAAATGGTCATACTTGCAGGGCAGCATCAGCCATAAAGCCTGATCGATGGCCGCGCATTTATACCCCTCCGGAAACTTCACGGCGATGATCGAGCCGATATCCTGCATCACCCGGTCATCGGGAGGCTGACTGAGCGCAAGCCGGATCAGCACGCCCCGGAAGACCGGCCATACCCGTTTCGTTGTATGGTCCCGGTGTTCCTTCCTGACTTCGCGGGTCAGCAGAAGTTCTGCCAGCACGAAATTCCGGCCCTGATAATCGCCGGAAATTTCATCTGACAGCGCGGCCTTGTTCCAGCCGGAATAAAGATCGTCATGCTGCAAGGGCCCGACCGGAACCCGGCCTTTTACCGCATACCGGAACGAACCGAAAAAGCCGAGAATTGCCGGCATCAGAACCGACTTGCGGTTCTTCTCATAGGCCTTCCCGGCCAGAACAACGGCAATCCACATTCCGAAAGCTGCAATCAGCATCAAAGCTGGCAGGATATGGAAGAAATCTTCCCGAAAGCCCCCGAGAACAAGGAGCCCAAGCGCGGCCACAAACCCGGACGATAACAGTATCGCAAAAAACCGGCGGCGACGGATGGACCGGAGCACCGTCAGACGGTGCTCCTCCAGATCCCGCAGAAGCGGTGCGATTTCTGCATCGAAATGCGCCTGAAAACCGCGTTCCCAGGAGGCATGTTCGATAAACTCAGGCTGACGGACAGCCGTCACGCACGCCTCCGCTCCTGCTGTGTCAGTCCGTCAGGTCGTCCCAGAGTTCCTTGGCCTTCGAGAAGAAGCCGCTGCTTTGCGGGCTGGCCTTGGTACCGCCGCCGGAGCTTTCGAACTTCTTGAGGATATCCCGCTGTTCATCCGACAGGTTGGTGGGTGTTTCCACCGACGCCTGAATGAACATGTCACCCCGGGCCTGCTGCCGCAGCACCGACATGCCCTTGCCACGGAGACGGAACTGTTGCCCCGTCTGGGTGCCTGCAGGAATGTTTACCTTGGCACGGCTGCCATCAATCGTCGGGACATCCACCGACCCGCCAAGCGTGGCGGTTGTCATCGGAATCGGCACCTTGCAATAGATGTTGGCCCCGTCACGGACAAACAGGCGATGAGGCCTGATCGACAGGAAGATATAGAGATCACCTGCCTGTGCACCCCGCAACCCGGCCTCGCCTTCCCCGGCCAGCCGGATACGTGTGCCTTCCTCGACACCTGCCGGAATATCCACGGAGAGTGAGCGTTCCTTGCGGACGCGACCGGCACCACCACAGGAACCACAGGGATCCTTGATCACCCGTCCCTGGCCCTGACAGGCCGGGCAGGTACGTTCGATGGTGAAGAAACCCTGCTGTGCACGGACCTTGCCGGCACCGTTACAGGTGCCGCAGGTTACAGGCTGTGCGCCACCCTTGGCGCCCGTACCACTACAGGTCTCGCAGCCGACTGAGGACGGTACACTGACCGTCGCCTTCTTGCCCTTGAAGGCTTCATCCAGGGAAATTTCCAGATTGAGCCGGAGATCCGACCCGCGACCGGCACCGGCACCACGGCGTCCGCCACCGGAGAAATCACCGAACATCTCGTCAAAGATGTCGGCAAAGCCCGAGGCAAAATCAAATCCGCCGGCACCCGGACCACCCTGTCCGCCGCCACCGCCCATACCGTTTTCAAACGCAGCATGGCCATAGCGGTCATAAGCCGCCCGCCGCTGTTCGTCCTTCAGGACGTCATAGGCTTCGTTCAGTTCCTTGAATTTCTGTTCGGCTGCCTTGTCATCCGGATTACGGTCCGGATGGTATTTCATGGCCATCTTGCGGTAGGCCTTCTTCAGGTCCTCCGCACTGGCATCCTTGGCCGCGCCAAGAGTCTCGTAATAATCTTGCTTCGCCATTCAGCTCCGCCCCCGATCTCGTTTGCTGTCCGGCACGTCAGAAAACGCGCCGGACAGCGTTTGTTCGAGTTATACGATTCGGCGTCAGGCCGATTTGTCTTTGCGGTCGTCGACTTCTTCGAACTCCGCATCAACAACACCGTCTTCTGCTGTGGCAGTGCCCTCGGGATTGTCCGGGCCTTCACCTTCAGCTGCGGTTTCGTCCTGCTGGGCCTTGTAAATGGCTTCGCCCAGCTTCATGGAGGACTGCATCAGGGTCTGCGTCTTGGCTTCGATATCCTCGACGCTGTCGCCTTCCATCGCTTCCTTCAGATCAGCGAGATCCTTCTCGATGGCTTCCTTGTCAGCAGCATCAACCTTGTCGCCATATTCCTCGATATTCTTCTCGGTGGAATGGACGAGCGATTCAGCCTGGTTCCTGGCTTCAACCATGGCACGGCGCTGCTTGTCGGAATCTGCGTTGGCTTCAGCCTCCTTGACCATCTTGTCGATATCTTCATCCGACAGACCACCAGAGGCCTGAATGCGGATCTGCTGTTCCTTGCCCGTCGCCTTGTCCTTGGCGGACACATTGACCAGACCGTTCGCATCAATATCGAAGGTGACTTCAATCTGCGGCATGCCGCGCGGTGACGGCGGGATACCCACCAGATCGAACTGACCCAGCAGCTTGTTGTCTGCCGCCATTTCGCGTTCACCCTGGAAGACCCGGATGGTAACCGCATTCTGATTGTCTTCAGCGGTCGAGAAGGTCTGGCTCTTCTTCGTCGGGATCGTCGTGTTGCGGTCGATCAGTCGGGTGAACACGCCACCCAGCGTCTCGATACCCAGCGACAGCGGGGTCACGTCGAGCAGCAGAACATCCTTCACGTCGCCCTTAAGGACACCGCCCTGAATGGCCGCACCGAGAGCCACAACCTCATCCGGGTTCACACCCTTATGCGGCTCACGACCGAAGAATTCCTTCACCGCGTCGAAGACCTTCGGCATACGGGTCATACCACCGACCAGGATAACCTCGTCGATTTCACCGGCAGAGATACCCGCATCCTTGAGAGCTGCCTTGCAGGGCTCAATCGTGCGCTTGATCAGTTCGGCAACCAGTGCTTCGAGTTTGGCACGGGTCAGCTTGATGTTCAGATGCTTCGGACCGGAGGCATCTGCCGTAATGAACGGCAGGTTGATTTCGGTCTGCATGGACGAGGACAGCTCGATCTTGGCTTTTTCCGCAGCTTCCTTGAGGCGCTGCAGGGCCAGCTTGTCCTTGCGCAGGTCAATCGAGTTTTCTTTTTTGAACTCGTCGGCAAGGTAGTCGATGATCCGGGAGTCAAAATCCTCACCACCGAGGAAAGTGTCACCGTTCGTCGATTTCACTTCGAACACGCCGTCGCCGATTTCCAGCACGGACACGTCGAAGGTACCACCACCAAGGTCATAGACCGCAATGATGCCGGTATTCTTCTTGTCGAGGCCATAGGCCAGCGCAGCGGCTGTCGGCTCGTTGATGATGCGGAGCACTTCAAGCCCGGCGATCTTGCCGGCATCCTTGGTTGCCTGACGCTGCGAGTCATTGAAATAAGCCGGAACCGTGATGACCGCCTGGGTCACTGTCTCGCCAAGATAGCTCTCGGCGGTTTCTTTCATCTTCTGCAGGATGAAGGCGGAAATCTGCGAGGGAGAGAACTTGTCTTCGTTGACCTTCACCCAGGCATCGCCGTTATCACCCTTGACGATGTTGTAGGGGACCAGGTCCATATCCTTCTTGGTCAGCGGATCGTCGAAACGACGGCCGATCAGACGCTTGATCGCAAAAAGGGTGTTTTCCGGATTGGTGACAGCCTGGCGCTTCGCCGGCTGGCCGACAAGACGCTCGCCGGAATCGGAGAAAGCGACCATCGACGGGGTCGTACGTGTGCCTTCGGAGTTTTCGATAACCTTGACGTCACCGCCATCCATGACCGCGATACATGAATTCGTTGTACCAAGGTCGATACCAATAACCTTGCTCATATCTGATACCTCTTTCTTTCGGCGGATTCCGGATACGGCCCGATTTCAGCGACCGTGGATGGAATCCCCATTCTGGTTGTCGTATGCCGTTTCCGGCGGCGGGTCCCGATAACGGACCCGTTCTGGTCAGCCGGCTTGAATGTCCCCAGAATTGATGGGGTAATCCCGGCACGGCGCTATATAGGGCGGTAGAAGCGGGCGCGCAACCGTACCACTTCAGATAAATCGCTGTTCAGAAGCCACCCGGACCGCAAACAGAACCCCGACATGAGACGGGTGATTTACCAACGGCTGCGAAAGCGGCATAGTCTTGTCGCAATGGACAGTATCCGGCCGCTACAGACAATTACGGAACCGATGGACCAGTCAGGCCATGCCTTTCAGGACCATCTTGAGTTGCTGGCCGAGATGACGGCAAGCTTTGCCGCATCACAGGATGTTCAGAAAACCATCTCCACGGCGCTGGAACTGATCCGTGATTACATGGATGCGGAAGCGGCTTCGCTGTTCATGCTGTCCGACGATGGCAGCGAACTGGAATGCCGCGCCTGTGTCGGCTCGTCCGACATCACCGGTCTGCGCATGCCTTCGAACAAGGGCATCGTCGGCCGGACAGTGCAGAACAACATTGTCCAGATCGTCCGCGATGTCCGCAATGACCCGGACCACCACCGGCAGGTCGACAAGGACACAGGCTTCGTAACCCGGTCCATCCTGTCTGCCGCGATGTCAGTCCGTGACCGGATGCTGGGGGCCATCCAGGTCGTCAACCGTAACGGCGGCGACGGACTGTTTGATGACAGCCACAAGGATATGCTGCGCGCCATGGCGTCAACGGCGGCTCTGGCGATCATCAACGCCCAGCTGGCTGCGCAGATGGTCAATCAGGAACGGGTCCGCCGCGAGATGGAACTGGCGGCCGAGGTTCAGCGCAACCTGCTGCCACGGCCGACGGATAAAGGCTACCCGATTGCCGGGATCAACCAGCCTGCACTGGAAGTCTCTGGTGACTTCTATGATGTTTTCGAAGCCTCGGACGGACGTATCTGGTTTGCGCTGGCCGATGTCTCGGGCAAGGGGATGAACGCGGCCCTGCTGATGGCCAAGACCTCCAGCCTGTTCCGGGCCCTTGGCCGTAACGCCCAGGACCCCGGCGAACTGTTCGTCCGGATCAACGAGGAAATTTGCGAGACCAGCACCCACGGCATGTTCGTTACCATGGCCGGGGGCATCTTTGACCCGGCGTCCGGTATTGTCCGGCTGGCCAATGCCGGGCATGAACCGCCCCTGCTGCGGCGGCAAGACGGCAGCTATCAGGATTTTCCTGCGGAAGCCCAGCCACTCGGTATCATCGCCTTTCCGGGCATGACATTTCCTGTCACTGAAATCGATGTCGGTGATGGTGCACTTTATATATATACAGACGGCGTTACCGAAGGTTCAGTCGAAAGCGGTGAAATGCTGGGACAGGATGGTGTACAGGCCATCCTTGATGAAACCGCCCGGCAACCATTGCGCAAAAGACTTCTCGCCGTTACCAACAAACTGACGCAGCATGGCGCAAAGCTGCATGACGATATCACCATTCTCGGGATCGACAGGGCGGGATGAGCGACACAGACAATGTCAGACTGATCGAGATCACCGTACCGGCCCTGCCGGAACGGCTGAAGCTGATCCGCAATACGCTGAGGAGCACCGCTGAAACCGTTGGTTGTTCTGAAGCCTGTCGGCAGGATATTGTGATGGCTGTAGACGAAGCCTGTCAGAACATCATCCGGCATGGATACAAGAACGATCCGGACGGCCTGATTACGGTGGATGTGCGGCTGGCGAAGGATACGCTGGTCATCAAGCTCATCGACTATGCCCAGCCCGTTGTTGTAGAACAGGTGAAATCGCGTGATCTGGAAGATGTCCGCCCGGGGGGGCTTGGCGTGCATATTATCCGCGAATGTATGGACGAGGCAGAATTCAAGCGGCCACCGGAAGGCGCGGGCAACCTTCTGGAGCTGACAAAGAAAATCGTTTGAGGGTCAAAACATGGCATATAAGGTTCGTAACACTGGCGACTACGCAATCGTCGAATTGACCGGGGATGTCGATCTCGAACGGTCGCCGGATGTCCGGAAACTGCTGCTGGAGCAGATCGGGGCCGGGCATGCGGTCATCGTTGACCTATCCGGCGTGAGCTATATCGATTCATCCGGTGTCGCCAGTCTGGTGGAAGCTTTCCAGAACGCCCGCAAGCGCGGTTCCGACTTTTCGCTGGCATCGGTCTCCGCCGCCGCCATGCGTGTGCTGGAACTGGCACGCCTCGACAAGATTTTCACCATTCACGCGTCGGTTGATGCGGTGACGGGCGGCTAGGCCCATCTGATGATTTCCTTCGCAGAACGGCTCGGCAAACGTACCGTCGCCGGCATAGCGGAAATGGGCCGCGCCGCCGGCCTGTTCGGGGAAAGTCTCTACTGGATCGTCCTTGGATCGTACCGGAAACAGCCGGTGCGGCTGCACGCCGTTTTTGCGCAAAGCATGGAAATCGGTATCCGCGCCATTCCGATTGTTACCGTGCTATCGCTGACCATCGGCATCATGCTGGCCATTCAGGGCATCCATACCCTGCGTATTTTTGGCGCAGAAAGCCGGGTGACACTGGGTATCGCGCTGTCGATCACCCGTGAATTCGCCCCCCTCATCACCGGAATTCTGGTTGCCGGGCGTTCCGGATCCGCGCTGGCGGCGCGGCTTGGCACCATGAAGATCAGTCAGGAAATTGATGCGCTGACCGTCATGGGCATCAACCCCGTCCGGTTTCTGGTCGCACCGGCGCTGATCTCCATGGTCATCATGCTGCCCGCACTGACCTGGTTCGCCGATATGGTTGGTCTGCTGGGGGCGGGGCTTTATGTTTCGGCTGACCTCGGCATTTCCATGGTGGCCTATCTCGACCAGTTGCGGGAAGCCCTCAGCGTTGACGACGTCATGCATGGTCTCGGCAAGAGCGTCCTGTTTGCCATCCTGATCACGGTGGTCGGCGTGGTGAATGGTGCCGGTGTCGAAGGCGGCGCAGAAGGGGTCGGCAAGATGACCACCCGGTCCGTTGTCCATTCGATCAGCGCTATCGTCATTACCGACATGCTGTTCGCCTTCCTGGCGACCCGATAAAAGATGGCTGAGCTGACCTCACATATGCCAGACACCGGCACAGCCCCTCTTCCCGGGTTGCAGTCCGACTATGCCGTGGAGGTCGTCGATCTGGTCACGCACTGGGGTGACCGGAAAATCCTCAACAAGGTCAATATCACCGTCAATCACGGTGAGATCATGGTCATCATGGGCGGGTCCGGATCCGGCAAGTCAACCTGCCTGACCCACATGCTGAAGCTGCATCATCCGACATCCGGCTGCATCAAACTCCTTGGCAAGGACATCACCACCCTGCCCGCGATGGAGATGTACGAACTGCGCAAGAAGATGGGCGTCGCCTTTCAGTATGGCGCCCTGTTCAGTTCGATGAGTGTCGGCGACAACATCATGCTGCCGCTTCGCGAACATACCTCGCTGGATCGCGGCACCATGGAAATCATGATGCGGCTGAAGCTGGAGGTCGTCGACCTTGCCGGCTACGAGGATTTCATGCCGTCTGAACTGTCTGGCGGCATGATGAAACGGGCCGCAATGGCACGGGCCGTCATCATGGATCCGAAGCTGCTGTTTCTTGACGAGCCGAGTGCAGGTCTGGACCCGGTTGTCGCCGCGTCACTGGATGATCTGATCCTCCGCCTGCGCGACGCCATGGGGATGAGTATCGTCGTGGTAACCCATGAACTGGACAGTGCCTTCAAGATTGCCGACCGGATTACAGTGCTCGACAAGGGCGAAGTGCTGATCAGTGCAACGACGGAGGAAGTTCGCAATTCGCCGAATGAGCGTGTACAAAACCTTCTGAACCGCCGTACCGAGGAAGTTATTCTCGATCCGGACGAATATTTGCGTAGATTGGTTGGAGAAAGGATCGACTGATTGCGTCGGGGGAACGACGCCATCAACTGATCAGGGGAACAATGACGAATCACCGGATAAATTATGCGCTTGTAGGCTTTTTCGTGCTGGTGACCCTTGTCACGCTGATCACGACGATTGCCGTACTGACCGGACGTACAGGCGCCGTCAGCACCTATTACACCACCTATGGAAATGTTGGCGGCATCAAGTTCGGCACCCAGGTTCTCTATGAAGGCTATCCCATCGGGCAGGTTGAGGCCATTGAGCCCACCACTTTCAAAGGGTCGGTAAAATTCAGGATTACGCTGTCTGTGACGGAAGACTGGCGCATTCCGGCTGATTCAATCGCCGAGATTTCCGCCTCCGGTCTGCTGGCCGCCGTAACCATCAATATCCGCGAGGGACTGAGCGCGGAAGCGCTGGCACCGGGGTCAGAGATTCTGCCCGGACGTCCCAGCAATATCTTTGCCGCCCTGTCCGGTGTCGCCGAGCAGTTTGGTGACCTGAGTGAAAACAGCGTCAAACCTCTGCTCAGCAATCTTGATCGTCAGGTCACCGCCTTCGGCAAGGTGTTTGAAAACGAACTGCCGGCCATGATCGATAACGTGAACGGCCTGACCCGTGAAGTTGCCGACCGGACGCCGCTGATTCTGGCCAATCTGGAAGACTTCACCGAACGCCTGCATGATATCAGCCGGGAAGTAGATAACGGCGTCAGGGAAATCATGAGCGCCAGGAACATGTCGACCATCGATAGAGCCCTTGCCAACTTCGACAAAACCGCACGCGACGTTTCCCTGTTCACCGGGCGGATGAATGAAACCCGTGAGCAACTGGATACCATACTGAACCGGGTCGATGGTCTGGTCGCCGGGAATGAAGACAACATCAACAAAACGGTCGAGGAAACCCGTTTTGTTGTGCAGGCCCTGTCCCGTCATGTCGACGCAATCTCCTATAATCTGGAGGGAACAAGCCGCAACATGCTCGAATTCAGTCGCCAGATCCGGCAGAATCCCGGCCTCCTGCTGGGCGGTTCAGCCCCCAGTGAATCAGGCGCGAGTTCACCGCAATGAGACATCTGATCCGTCCTCTCCTGTTATTGCTGTTTGTCACCGGGCTGACCGCCTGCTCCGCACCACCTGTGCCGAAAGATCATTTCTACCGGCTGACCGCTGCAGCCCCGACAGCCTCACCCGCAAACCGCCTCAGCGGTGTACTGATGGTCGACCGGCCCAATGCCGACGGTGTTTATTCCGAACGCGCACTGGTGCTCAGCCGTCACGCCGACCGGTCGATGATCGAACAATATCATTATCATTTCTGGGCCGAGCCTCCGGCAGCAATGCTGCAACAGCAGATCGTCCGTTTTCTCCGCGATGCTGATATCGCCCGTCAGGTGGTCACCCCGGAACTGCGCATCCGTAATGACTATGCGCTGACCAGCAAAATCCTCCGGATGGAGCGCATCATTGATGGTCCGTCCCCCCGGGTGGCACTGACGATCGAATTTGCCCTGCATAATTACCGCGACAACAAACTGTTGCTGCTGGAAACCTACAGCGAAGAAGTCGACGCCCGGTCCGACGGCATGTCAGATGCAATCACAGCCCTCGACGAGGCACTGACCCGCATCCTGAACGGCCTGCTGACAGACGCCAGCAAATAGGCGATGGCCCGACGTACCAGACGACAGCCACCCCGCCCTGCGCCCAGTGACCGGTTCACACTCGAAATCCGCGATATTGGTGTCATGGGCGACGGTATCGCCGCCCTGCCCGATGGCCGGACCACCTTCATTGACGGCGCCCTGCCCGGCGAAATCGTCGAAGCTGAGGTTACCTTCCTTGAACAGGGTCCGCCACGCGGACGGCTGGTGAACATTGTCCGGGCCTCCCCATCACGACGTGAGCCGCCCTGCCCGATCGCCCGCCTGTGCGGCGGATGTATGGCTCAGCATCTTGACGACAGGGCTTATATCGACTGGAAAACCCGCGCCGTTTCCACCGCATTTGAAGCAGCCGGACTCGATACAACATGTCTGGAGCCGATGCAGCGGACAGGAGAACGGACGCGCCGGCGCGCTGTCTGGCAGTTCCGCCTCGGCGAAGGCCGTCTGTTGCTGGGATATTCGGTCCGGCGGGGCAACCGGATCATTGATGCCACAAGCTGCCTGCTGCTGGAACCGGCGCTCCAGAATGTCATGGATGGACTGCGCCGCGAGCTTCCGACCCTGTTGACCGGACCTGTTGTCAGACGCGGACGGATTCTTGTCACCGCCAGTGATTCCGGACCCGATGTACTGCTGGAACTCGACCATGAACCTGATCTGGAACTGTTGCAGGGATTCAGCGGTCTTGCAGAGCGGCTGGATCTGGCCCGCCTGTCCTGGCGGAACGGTGCCCGTGGCGAGGCAACCCCGGCCGCAGCACGACGACAACCGACAGTAAAATTCGGTGAAATCAATATCGCCATTCCGACCGGCGCTTTCCTGCAGGCATCAAGTGCCGGCGAGGCACTGATCCGTCAGGCCGTTGCCGAGGCACTGGCAGACACAGACGGCCCCGTGCTCGATCTCTATGCAGGTCTCGGCAGCCTGTCCTGTCCGGTTGCCAGCAACCGCCCGGTCCATGCGGTCGAGGGAATGGAACGAATGGCAACATCCCTTGCCTCTGCGGCACGGCGCAGTGCCGTTGCCAGCCGTCTGACCACAGAGACACGGGATCTCGACAGACGACCCGTCATCACATCAGACCTGGATCGCTACAGCGCCGTCATTCTGGATCCGCCCCGCGCCGGGGCAAGACATCAGGTCAGCGAACTTGCGGGCTGCGAGAAGCTCACCCGGCTGGTTTATGTCTCCTGCTCAGCCGACAGCTTTGCCCGCGATACAGCCCTGCTGGTAAAGGCCGGATGGCGCCTGACATGGGTCCAGCCGATCGATCAGTTCCTCTATTCCGACCAGACGGAACTGGTCGCCCGACTGGACCGGTAAGACAATGGGCAACATTGTTGACGGGCTTACCTTTGCCACCGTCGTTCTGGTCGTCATTGCCGTCGTCCGCGTCGCCTTTATCGTCATGCAACGACGTGACCCGGACGCCGAGAATACGACATTGCTGCGCGACAGGCAGAGCCGGATGGAAGAAGCCTGGATGCACCGTAACAAGGTGCTGAAAGACCGTGCCGTCTGGAAAATGATCCGCACCATCGAACTCTGCCGTGAAAATCTGAACCCGGCTCTGCTGGCCCCCGGCCAGGACAGATATATCCAGTATTATCTCGGCTATCTTCTCGGGTTTGCAGAGGCGGTCAGTCTCGCTGACGGTGTGGAATTCGACCGCATCCTCCGGCTGCCGATATATCTGGAAGCCAGCAAGCTGCTGGGCGACGGGCATGGCGATGTGCAGGAGGGTGCCGAAATGCTGGTGAAGCTGTCAGGCAGCGAGTTTTTTGAGCTTGGCCGCAGCGAAGGCGTACCTGATGGTACCAACGCCGCACAGGACAGCGGTGAACGGTACTTCCACCGCATTGATTTATTTTTCAGCCAGCCCGGCTGACAGAGAAAACCTCTACGGGTTATCCCCAATAGCATCAACCGGCAGATTCGCTACCTTACAGTCATGGTTTTGATCGTTTCCGGGGATATGTCCCCGATGCCTCTGCTCTCCCTGTAGGTGCTCAGATGAACCGGTCAATGTTCCTCCCTGTGACTTTCAGGTGCCGCTTGCCCTCTTCCCCCTTCTGGCAAGCGGCACTTTTTTTGTCGCCCTCCATAAGAACCTTCGGCAATCTGGCATCTTCCGCAGAACACCCGGCTCCAGTTGTTCAGTACGTCATGCATTCCGGATTCATAAAACCGGAACAGTCCGGAAATTTCGCATTTTCTGCATTTCCACACGATTTACATCGTATTCGACGTAAATTTCAGGGATTTGTGACCAAAGTCACAGAACAGCGGGGATTCAGCGGATAGTAAGAACTTCATCGTCGGGGGAATGATCCGACACAGGAGACTGAAACATGAATGAGCAATCAGCAGCAATCGGTACCGTGGAAGCTTCAGAAGGAAGCGTCTGGGTAGTCCGGTCCGACGGATCCCGTGCAGAGCTTGGCAACGGTGACCCGGTTTTTCAGGGTGATCTGATCGAAACCGCCGATGATGGCGCGGTCGGCGTTTCCTTTACCGACGGCTCCGCCTTCTCGCTGGGGGCCAATGGCGAGATGACCATTGACGAGATGATCTACAATCCCGCGACACAGGAAGGGTCTTCTTTCTTTTCCGTAATTCAGGGTGGATTCAGTTTCGTTTCCGGCTCTATCGCCAAAACCACACCCGACGGCATGATGGTTCAGACCCCGGTTGCCACCATCGGCGTTCGCGGCACCAAGGTTGTCGGCGAGGCCGGACCGGAAGGCAGCGACAACAGCTTTACCCTGCTGCGTGAGGATGACGGCACTACCGGTGAGATCGTGGTCTATAATGAAGGCGGCATCCAGGTTCTCAACCGTCCCTTCCAGACTGTTACAATCAGCGATCCCTCGGCCGGGGTTCCGGATCCGGTCGTGATTTCCCAGGAAGATGTCACAAACCGTTACGACATGACGCTCCGCGCACTGCCCGCAGTTGATCACGGCAATGCGGCCCCCCAGGACGGGGGAGACGATGGCGAGGAATCCGGCCCGCCCCTGCCCGGCGAAGCCGCCGACGGAGAGGAAACGGCTGAAGAGGAACTGGCCGCAGCGGAAGAAGAAGCCGCAGGGCCTGAGATATTGCAGGAATCCGAACTCGAAGCCGGGCCTGAAATTGAAGAAATCGGAACCGGTGAGGAAAACGCTTCTGACGAAGAGGAAGAACTGAGCCTTGATGAAGAGATTGGCGAAGTCGCAGGTCCTGAACTGACATCAGGAAATACCGTGGCAGCGGCCCCCGGCGGAGAATTCAGCCCCGCCGTCAGCGCTGACCTTCCGGTGGGCAACACAGATGAAATCTCTGGCAGTGACGGACTGCCGACAACCGAAACAGGCGGGTTCCCGGGCCTTCCGGGCAGCCTGAACGAGATCATCCAGGCCGGGCTGAATGCCGGTTACACATCTGACCAGATATTTACGGCACTTTCCGGCCTGGCGGCCTCGCCGGGAGAGCAGGATACAACCGGTGAGGACGATACGTCAGACAACAACGGCAATGACCTGCCGGTCACGGCAGATGAAAATGACCTGCTTGCAGCCGGGCTGGATTCTCCCCGTTCCGGAAATGGACAATCCGCTTCAGATCAGACCCTGACTGGTGACAACGGCAATGACGAACTGGTGGGTGGTGCCGGGAATGATTACCTCAGCGGCGGCAATGGTGATGATTATCTCGATGGTGGTGACGGCAACGACCATCTCAGCGGCGGCAACGGAGCTGATGACTTACGAGGTGGCGAAGGCGACGACATTCTGCAGGGTGGTAACGGAGCCGACACACTGAACGGCGGTCCCGGGGCAGACACCCTGACCGGCGGCAATGGTGCCGATACATTCCATTTTGGCGGTGCAGAAGACGGCTATGCAAAAACCACCAATGGTGTCGCAACCGACGCTGAACTGGCTTCCGTCACCAAGATCACAGACTTTGATACAGGCACCGATAAACTGTCATTCGACGGCTACAATTTCGGCGGTATTTCCAGCCTTGTCGACGGAATTACCGCCATCCGGCTGCATGACGTGTTTGACGGCACGAACGTCAGCAACAGCTCGTTCCAGGCCGGAACACCGGTGCTGATCTATGATGACACCGGCACGTTCTACTACGACGCCAACGGTGCCGGAGACGGCTATACCGTGGTCGGCAAGGTTGACGGCCAGGTCAGTTTCAGCGATCTGGAAATGGAAGGCGGCGGGGGCGTCTGAGCCCCGCGCCCGCCGGTAATTTCCTACTGGAAAACGATTTTCGGACCAGCCTTGTTGGCGGCGATCTTCGGCTCAACCTTCGCCCAGACTTTCGTCGCAATATCCCGATAGACCTTTGCATGCGGGCTGTCCGGCTGACTGACCGTGATCGGCTGACCACCATCTGACGTCACCCGGATATCGAGATGCAGCGGAATTTCACCAAGGAAATCCATTCCCAGCTTGTCGGCTTCCGCCCGTGCGCCGCCATGCCCGAAAATCTCCGTCCGCTCACCACAGCTCGGGCAGAGGAAGTAGCTCATGTTCTCGATCAGACCGAGAACCGGCACATCCACCTTGCGGAACATGTTCAGGCCCTTGCGCGCATCCAGCAAGGCGATGTCCTGCGGCGTCGAGACGATCACTGCACCGGCCAGCGGTACATTCTGTGACATGGTCAGCTGTGCATCACCGGTGCCCGGCGGCATGTCGACCACCAGCACATCCAGTTCACCCCACAGCACATCCTTCATCATCTGCTGCAGGGCACCCATGACCATCGGGCCACGCCAGATCATCGGCGTGTCTTCCGGCACCATGAAACCGATCGACATCACCTTGACGCCAAAATTTTCCATCGGTATCAGCACCTTGCCATCCGGTGAATTCGGACGACCGGAGATCCCCATCATCCGGGGCATCGACGGACCATAAATATCCGCATCCAGCAGGCCAACCTTCAGCCCGTTCAGTGACAGTCCCAGTGCCAGATTGACCGCCGTTGTCGATTTACCGACACCGCCCTTGCCGGAAGCAACGGCGATAATCGCCCGCACACCCGGCAGAAAAGCCTCGCCCTCATCGGCACGTTTGCGGCCATGGGCAGCACCGGCTTCCTTTGCCGGCTTTTGTGCCTCGCCGCCCCCGGACCGCTCTGCCGTCAGCACGACGGTGGCCGACAGAACGCCCGGCATATCATGCACAACCTGCTCGGCCTGTTTGCGTACCGGCTCCAGTTCTGCCCCCCGTTCTGCGGGGACTTCTAGGGCGAAACCGACATGCCCGTCCTTGATCATCAGACCCGACACCATACCCAGCGAGACAATGTCTGCGCCCTTCTTCGGATCAACGACAGTCTTGAGGGCCGCCAGAATTAAGTCATTTGTTACGTCGGGCATTCTTGAAAACCTTGTTTTTCCGCCAATATTGGCAGGGACAGCTCATCACCTGCCATTGCGGCAGCGGTGTGCCTGTCATATAAGGCGCAGGCAGCGTGAATGCAAAGCGCAGGGATTAATCCGAAGGGAACAATATATGCCTTGGAATCAACAGGGCGGCGGCAACGGCGGCCCATGGGGCGGCGGTGGCGGCGGCAATAACGGCGGAAGTCCATGGGGCAAGCGGCCCTCTGGCGGTGGAAATGGCGGCGGAACACCGCCCCCCGACATTGAGGAAATGCTGAAAAAAAGTCAGGATCGCCTGAAGAAATTCATGCCCGGCGGCTTTGGCGGCGGCAAAGGTATCATCCTTGGTCTTATCGTCGCAGGCGTGCTGTGGGGCATTACCGGCTTCTATCGGGTACAGCCCGGCGAAGAAGGCGTGCAGCTGCTGTTTGGTGAATTCAATGGCCGCACTACTCCCGGTCTGAACTACTGGTTCCCCTCACCTATCGGAGACGTCGACATTGTCGATGCGGAGAATATCCGCCGCGTTCAGATCGGCTATTCCGGCCAGAGCGGTCGTGGCCGTGAGGTTCCCGGCGAAAGCCTGATCCTGACCGGTGACCAGAATATCGTTGATATGGATGTCGATGTGTTGTGGCGCGTCTCGGATGCCGCAAACTATCTGTTCAACGTGCGTGATCCGGAAACCACCGTGAAGATCATGGCGGAAAGCTCGCTGCGTGAAGTCATCGGCCAGACCTCGCTGGATAACGCCCTGACCGACGGTCGTGCGGAAGTTCAGGCGAAAACCCGGCAGGTGCTGCAGGAAACGCTCGATCAGTACCAGACCGGTATCGAGATCACGAACGTGCAGCTGCAGAAAGCAGATCCGCCACAGCCGGTCATCGATGCCTTCAACGAAGTGCAGCGTGCCCGTCAGGACAAGGAACGCCTTCAGAACGAAGCCGAAGCCTATCGCAACAGTGTGGTTCCGACCGCCCGTGGTGAAGCCCAGAAGATGATTCAGGGTGCTTCGGCCTACAAGGAAAAGGTTACGGCGGAAGCCGAAGGTGAAGCGCAGAAATTCCTGTCGATCTACGACACCTACAAAGGGTCAAAGGAAATCACGCGTGAGCGTATCTTCCTGGAAACCATGTCGGAAATTTATGGCAATTCGAACAAGACGATCATCGACACCAAGAACGGCGGGTCCGGTGTCGTCCCCTATCTGCCGCTTAATCAATTGCAGAAGCAGGGAGGCCAGTAATGGGTAACGCCAAACTCATCATCGCCGCGATCATTATCGGCGCGATCGGCATCATCGCCTCCATGTCGCTCTTCACCGTACACCAGACCCAGCAGGCCCTGATCCTGCAGTTCGGTAATCCGGTGCGGGTCGTCACGGATCCCGGCCTCAACTTCAAGCTGCCGTTTGTTCAGTCCGTCGAATTCTATGAAAAGCGGGTTCTCAATCTTGATCCGCCGGTTCAGGAAGTCATTCTGGCTGACAAGAAGCGTATCAATGTCGATGCCTTCGCACGGTACAACATTGTCGATGTGCTTGAATTCCGGAAAACTGTCCGGGATGAAATCGGTCTGCGCAGCCGGTTCAGCGGCATCATCAACTCCGCCATGCGTGAAGTCATGGGTCGTCTCGACCTGACCGATCTGCTGTCGGAAAAACGTGATGACGTGATGAAAACCATCAACGAGCAGGTCAATCAGGAAGGTGCCCGTTACGGCATCAAGATCCTCGACGTGCGTATCGGCCGGACCGAACTGCCGGAAGAAATTTCACGTAACGTGTATGACCGGATGCGGACCGAACGTCAGCGGGAAGCCAACAAGCTGCGGGCGGAGGGCGAGGAAATCGCCGCAACCATCCGGGCCGAGGCAGATCGTCAGCGGACCGTCATCGTGGCTGAGGCAGAGCGTGAATCTGCAATCACCCGCGGTCAGGGCGATGCGGAAAAAGAACGCATCCTGCGTAATGCCTATCAGTCGGACCCGGAGTTCTTCTCGTTCTACCGGTCGATGGAAGCCTACCGGAAGGCACTGGCCGACGGAAACACCTCACTGGTGCTTTCGCCTGACAGCCAGTTCTTCAAATATTTTGAAGGCTCGACGCTCAAGGCGCCGAACTGACATAACTGATATCGACGGGGATATGACCGCCTGAGCTGTTTTCAGACCGGTCATATCCCCTCGTCGTTTCTGCTGCCTGAAATTTCATAACTTCAAAGTTGCAAAACTGTCGCTTCCTATCGGCAAAGTGCTAGTCTGTCCGCATCCTAGACCTTGTCGGAGTTAATGATGTTCAAACGTCTGTTCTCATTGTCAGCGATCCTTATTGCAGTACTGGCCTTCACCAATTCAGCCGCCACTGCGTTCGAAGTTACAACAGGTCCGGTCAAGGTCGCCTTTGTCGGACTCAAGACATCTGAACAGGAATTTGGCAGCGTCGCGCTGATCGTGGATTCTACAACCGGCGAGACCAGCAGCACCGACAGATTGCCGGACCTTATATCACCGACAACGGTTTCATGGACGGCAGCGACTGTCTCTTTCTCATTCAGGGTGAACGCGACCACCTATCAGTTCAACTGGGCAATCGGTGATAGCCTGCTCTCCAATATCCGGATGGCCGCTGACACCTCAGACACTCCCGGTTTTCTGAAAGGGCTTGAGAGATTTCATATCGGCAAGGCGCTGCTCTCTGGCGGGAAAATGACGATCATTGAAGCAATTGGAGACCGACCTCAGTCAACAGAAT
The DNA here is from genome assembly GCA_009649675.1 of Alphaproteobacteria bacterium HT1-32. Lineage (NCBI taxonomy): Bacteria > Pseudomonadati > Pseudomonadota > Alphaproteobacteria > Alphaproteobacteria bacterium HT1-32. The sequence goes on from WJPL01000001.1 coordinate 1,003,631, forward strand.
TTACCCTGCTGCACAACGCCTTGAATCTGGAAAATGTAGCTGATGGCCGTATCGGCACCATGGCAGCCAATGGTCTGGCCCTGGCTGGCGATATCAGAGACAATCAGGAACAGGCAACACTGGCCCTCAATATAGAACGGACAACAGCCACAGGCTTTGATCTGGCATATCCTGCCACAGCTTTTTCAAGCACGCTTGCTGACTTCTCGCCCGATCTTACGCCAGCTGAGTATCTCCGCACCCTTAATGCCTACGCAGCGACCGGCGTTGGCTATGACTCGCTGAATCTGGAGACCATTACGGGTGTCGCAGTGCTGGACGGGAAGCGCTATTCCCTGACCGTCGACAGTAATCATAATAGTCTGTATCGCGGCTATGCTGCCGGACCCGCCAGTCTGAACGGTTTGAAATTCAGCACGGAGACCGGCGACAGCCTTTCCGTCGGAAGCATCAGCGTGACGGGATATGACCTGACCGAGGCCGCCCATGATATCCGCGAACTGTTGCGCACCCGACCGGAAATTTTTGACCTGGAGACAACAGATCCGTCGGTCTTTCTTAGTGCCATGCCACCCCTTGATGCCGGCGACCTCTCCATCCGTGAGATTATGGTCACCGCAAACCGCAAGTCACTGTCACTGGCGAGCCTGCTGGTAAATGACTTCCGCATTGACGAGAACCATCGCCTGAATTTTGGCTTCAGCGTTGACGACCTTGCACTTCCGGCAAGTGCCTTTGACGGACAGGAGAAGGAATCTGCCCGGAAAATTCTTGACCATGCCCATCTCGATCAGCTCACGATTGATTTGAACCATCATTTCACCCTTGATCCGAAAAACCTGATCCTGACCGTCAACACTCTCGACGTCGCCATGGACGGTCTTGCAGCCTTTACCAGCCAGTTTGAACTGACCGGACTGACTCTGCTGCCGGATGGCGGAAACATCACCTACCCCAAACTGGCGAAAGCCGAGATAACGATTATCAATGACCAGTTGCTCGACGCGGCTATCACCAGTGTTGCATCGGGAAACCGCCCCCCCGACTCCATACGTCGCGAGGCCGAGCAAACCCTGCGGAACCTGCAGGCCAGCATGACGACAAAACCGGGCAAAGCCGTCTATGATGAAATCATCAGTTTTATCAATGGTACACCGCGTCTTACGATGTCACTTGCCCCGCAAAATCCCGTACCTGTCGATCAGGTCGCCGGTCTGCTGGCTCTCAGCGCCGATGCTGCGGTGCAGTTTCTCGGGCTGAAAGTCACCGCCGGGCCATGATCCTCAGACTCGCCATCCTTGTCTCTGCCCTGACCAGCCTGTCGGCCTGCGGCATCATCACCCGGCCAGAGGCTTGTGGACCGCTTTATGGCGTTGCACGGCTGGGGCCGGTCGGCGATGTGCAGGAGAGTGGCCGTGCCGTGCAGAATACCGACGGCATCGTCTATACGACTTTCGGCATTCAGGAACGCTACTATATCGACCGCGCCAGCCTCGATTTTCGTACCCTGAACGGCGATATCGTCGATTTCCGGGTTGATCGCGGGGCACTCGACAAATATGGCGGCCTCGACTGGGGACCGCGCGCCTATGATGTCACCCCCTGCAAGCTGCCCCGTTCCGCCGCCCGGCGCATTCTGTCGCGCAGCGAATATGATCGCTATGAACGGGAAGGCCGGTTCGACTGACCGGCTGAGCGGCAGAAGCCACCCCGCAGGGAAAAAAGCACTGCCGGGGTATGGCCTATCCACAAAGCGGGATGGTAGGTTTTCGGGGAAACAGTATCGACCACGCCAAACAGGGGAGAGACCCAATGGACACACGCGCAGCCGTCGCCTTCAAGGCAGGCGAACCGCTCTCGATTGAAACCGTGCAGCTGGAAGGTCCGCGTGCCGGAGAAGTCATGGTGGAAATCAAGGCCACCGGGCTTTGCCACACCGATGAATTCACCCGTTCCGGTGCCGATCCGGAAGGCGCTTTCCCGGCCATTCTAGGACATGAAGGTGCCGGCGTGGTGGTTGAAGTCGGCCCCGGTGTAACCTCCCTGAAAAAGGGCGATCATGTCATCCCGCTCTACACGCCGGAATGCCGCCAGTGCGAATACTGCATTTCCGGACGGACCAACCTCTGCCAGGCAATCCGCGTCACCCAGGGCCAGGGCCTGATGCCGGACGGCACCTCACGCTTCTCGATCAATGGCGAGAAAATTCTGCACTATATGGGCTGCTCTACCTTCGCCAATCACACCGTCCTGCCGGAAATCGCGCTCGCCAAGGTCCGCGAAGACGCTCCTTTCGACAAGATCTGCTATATCGGCTGCGGTGTCACCACGGGCATCGGTGCCGTCATCAATACCGCCAAGGTGAAGCCCGGCGATAACGTCGTTGTCTTTGGCCTCGGTGGTATCGGACTGAACGTCATTCAGGGTGCCCGCATGGTTGGCGCCGATAAAATCGTCGGTGTCGACCTGAACCCGGCACGGCGCGAAATTGCCGAGAATTTCGGCATGACCCACTTCGTCAATCCAAGCGAAGTTGAAGGCGATCTGGTGCCCTATCTCGTCGACCTCACCAATGGCGGCGCCGACTATTCCTTTGAATGTATCGGCAATGTCGATGTCATGCGTCAGGCGCTGGAATGCTGCCACAAGGGCTGGGGCGAAAGCATCATCATCGGCGTCGCCGGTGCCGGTCAGGAAATCAGGACCCGCCCGTTCCAGCTGGTCACCGGCCGGGTCTGGCGCGGGACAGCCTTCGGCGGCGCCAAAGGCCGTACCGATGTGCCGAAAATTGTCGACTGGTACATGGAAGGCAAGATCAACATCGACGATCTGATCACCCACACCATGCCGCTGGAAGACATCAACAAGGGCTTCGACCTGATGCATGCGGGCGAGAGCATTCGCTCTGTCGTGGTCTACTGAGGCGGGACAGAAAAACTGACGCCACCGCCCTTCACCTCACGTCGTCCCGGGAAGTCGTCGCCGGCGAGACAACCCGGGACCTGACGACGGTTCCGGGTATAGATTTCCGGCAGCAATCCCCACACCTGAAACTCCCCCTCATCCTGAACTTGTTTCAGGACCCTTGGCTGTGGCGCTCAATGACCGATCCTGAAACAAGTTCAGGATGAGGCGAGGGGTTTATAGGCTGGCAAATGTGGCAAGACCTGAATCTTGCCTCACAGCTCCCCCGGGGACGGGCAGTCCGCCCCCGGAGGAATCACTCAGGCGAGATGCTTCCTGAAATGCGCGATGGTGCGATCCCAGGCGATCTTTGCCTGTTCTTCGTTATAGCGCGGGGTCGAATTGTTATGGAAACCGTGCTTGGTGCCCGGATAGACATGCATCTCGAAGTCCTTGCCGCCCGCTTTCAGCGCTGCCTCGTAATCCGGCTTCATGGCATTTACCCGTGCATCATCTTCCGCATAATGCACCAGCAGGGCCGCTTCGATTTTCGGCACATCCTCGGTCTTGGCTGCCCGGCCATAGAACGGCGCACCGGCATTCAGGTCAGCGCCGAGCGAAACCGCCAGCCCGTTGACCACGCCGCCACCATAACAGAAACCGGTCGCGCCCATCTTGCCGTTCGACAAAGCATGGGATTTCAGGAACTTTCCGCCATTCATCATATCCGTGAACAGTTTCGCACCGTCGAGGCTGGCCTGCATCGCCTTGCCGTCATCATCATTGCCGGGATAGCCGCCAATCGGTGACAGACCGTCCGGTGCGAAGGCCAGAAAACCTTCCGCTGCGGCACGACGGGCCACATCTTCGATATAGGGATTGAGGCCCCGGTTTTCATGAATGACCAGCACGGTGGGGAATGGCCCCTCACCCGAGGGCTGAACCAGATAGCCCCGGGCCTTGCCCGAGGTGCCGCCCGGTGAATCATATTCGACATAGGTCGCCTTGATCCGGGGGTCAGTGAAGGAAATCATCTGCGCTTCGGCATAGCGCGGCAACAGGGCCTGAGCCATCGCCAGGGCCGAGCCGCCAACGACGGTCATCGCCGCCGCCCGGTTCAGAAACTCCCGCCGGTCCATGGCGGAGTGACAGTACTGATCATACAGCGAGTAGATTTTCGGATCGATATCCTGTGGTGACATGACATTGCCCTTTCCCATTGAAAAATATGTCGGGAAGAGTGCCAGAAACCGGGAGGATCGCCCTGTAAACTTTACGTGAGTGGCAATGCTGTCCGGAAGCGGCAGCTATATGGCGCTGATCCCCCCGTGCTTGCGCGACCAGGTCGGGGCATCCCTGATGAATTTCCGCACTTCGTCCGCTTCCCGGCGGCCGAAATAGCCGTCGGATTCCGCCCTGTCCATGATGTCCTCAAGCGTCGCCAGTGACAGCATCCTGTGCTCGCCGGTGAACACATTGAAGTCGACCAGCACAAAGGTACCGAGAATTTCCGCCTCGGCTTTCCGCAGGGCCGACATAAAGACGGATTCACTGGCACCGTCGGTGGCCAGATCGTCAATCAGCAGCACTTTCGCACCGGCCTCGAAACTGCCTTCGAACTGCGCCAGCCGCCCAAATCCCTTGCGCTGCTTGCAGACCAGAACCAGCGGCTTGTGCAGCCGGTCGGCAATCAAGGCAGCAAACGGCACCCCGGTCAGCTCGCAGCCGGCAATCGCATCCAGTGAGTCCGGATCGATATGCGCGGTGATCGCCTCCACCGCCATCTCGACCAGCAGGGCGCGGTCATCCGGTGACGAGATCAGCTTCTTGCAATCAATAAAAACCGGACTGGCCCAGCCCGATGAAAAGAAGAAAGGCTCGCCATCCGTGCGGGTATAGAGGGAGCGGCTGTCGGAAATGATCCGGGCTGTCTCCGCCGCCCTGTTTTCCTGCGTTCTCATTTGCTGTCCTCCGACTGATCATTGGCAACTGCCAGCATGGCACCGCCCAGAACCTCCGTTGCCAGAAAGAAGTCCGGAAATTCCATCGTCTCGTCCGGGTTATGGCTGCCCTTGTCATTGCGGACAAAAACCATCCCCGACGGAATACCGGCATTGGCGAAGACCGACGTATCATGGCCGGCACCGGATGCCATCACCTCATAGGGTACTTTCTGATTTTTGCAGACACCTTCCAGCAGTTCGATCATCTCCGGTGCCATGGTGGCCGGCCGGGTCAGTTTCGCCGCGCCCAGATCAAAGCGGACCCCCCGCTTCCTCGCGACCTGATCACATTCTGACTGAATCAAAGCTTCAAAGGATTGCAGTGTCTTCAGATTCTGGCTGCGATATTCAAGCGCGAAGGAGACTTCGCCGGGCACCCGGGATATGGCATGTTCCCGGGGATTGGTCTCGACAATCCCGGCCGTGACGACCAGATCCTCACCCCATTCCAGCAGTACCCGCCAGTGTTCGTCGATGCGGACCATGAGATCAGCCATCGCCAGCACCGCATCCTGACGCAGCCACCGGGGTACCGCCCCGGAATGGGCCGCCTGTCCCGTACAGACAACCCGGCGATGACGATGATTGCCGCGAATGCCGGTGACGACCCCAACCGGCTTTTCCCGCGCCGTCAGAATCGGCCCCTGTTCGATATGCAGTTCCAGCCAGCCCGCCAGATGAGACGTGCCGAGCAGCGGTGCGCCGGTTTTCAGCCGGTCAATATCTGCCCCTGCCGCCCTCATGCAGTCTTCAAGCGTTTTCGTACCGTCACGATGCAGGGTCTGGAAGTCATCTTCCGTAAGCTGGCCGAACATCGCCCGCGTGCCGAAATAACAGGGTCCGCCAAACCAGGCGCTTTCCTCGCCCCGCAAGGCATAGACTTCCATTGATCGCCGGGGAATACCCCTCTGCTTTACCGCGATCAGCACCGCCAGCCCGGCGACCACGCCTGCGGCCCCATCGTAATTGCCACCTTCCGGAACACTGTCGAGATGCGAGCCGGTGGCAACCGCCGGCAGTTCGGGATTCTGTCCCGGCAGGCGGATGATCAGATTGCGCGCCGCATCCCACTGAATCTCAAATCCGGCATCCCGGGCATAGGATTCAAGCAGCATGAAAGCCGCCGTTTCACTCTCGCCATAGGTTTCACGGGACACACCAACCCCGTCGAAGAACTTCTCCCGGAGTTCAGAGAGAATATCGACGGCAAGCTGACGAACGGAATCGGATAACGTGAAGCCAGGCAGGGAGTCCTGCGAAACGGGCGATGACGACGGGGCCATGTGCTGCCTCCAAAAAAAAAACGGCGCCAACCGGGTCGGCACCACTCAGATTTGGAAGTAACTATTCCTAATCGGATTCAGACCGGCAGGCAACCGTGATCTCCGGTCGGGCGGGAACGGTGCCTTGCTGTCCTCCCCGGCAATTGACGGAACCGCCCCCTCCCCCGATTATGATCCATTGTTCCTTTCCCGGTGATCCCCCTTGTCTTCATCTTCCGTTCCGCTTCCCGCCTCGCTGCCGCTGCTGGTCGGCGTCTCGACAAGGGCATTGTTCCAGCTTGAAGAAGAGAACAGGATTTTTGAGACGGAAGGCTGGATTGCCTATGAGGAACTCCAGCTTGAGCGGGAGCAGGTGGTGCTGGAACCGGGGGCAGCCTTTGATGTGGTCCGGCGTCTTCTGGCGCTGAATGACAGGACCGGCTGCGACAATGTGGAGGTCATTCTGCTGTCAAAGAACTCCCCGAACCTGTCGCTTCGTGCCCTGAACTCTGCCGAGAAGCTCGGCATACAGGTCAGGCGGGGCAGTTTCACCAGTGGCCGGGCTGTCGCGCCCTATGTCGATGCCTGGGGCATTGACCTGTTTCTCTCAAACGACGACAGCGATGTCCGCGCCGCCGTCGGGGGAGGAACCGCGGCCGCCAGACTGGGGGCAGCACCGGCGCGTCTCAGCGACGTGTCTGATGACGAGGTCAGGATCGCCTTTGATGGCGATGCCGTGGTCTTCAGTCCGGAATCAGACAAGATTTACGCCGATCAGGGACTGGAGGCCTTCCTTGAGCATGAGCGTCGTAACGCGCAGGTGCCGATGAAAAGCGGGCCGTTCGGGAAATTCCTGCACAAACTGGCCGTCCTTCGTAATAAATTCATGCGCGAGGATGGCACCAGCCGCGTGCGGATCGCCATCGTGACCGCCCGCAACGCCCCCGCACATGAGCGGGTTATCCATACGCTGAGGGCCTGGGGGACACCGGCTGACGAAGCCCATTTCGTCGGGCGGCATGCAAAGGCTCCCTTCCTGAAAGCCTTCGGGGCACACATCTTTTTCGATGATCAGGAAAGTCATGTGCTGGGTGCCGGATCAGTCGTCAATGCCGGTCTCGTTCCTGGCCCTCACTCTCCCGGCAAGCTGGTCATTCCGGCAGGTTGAGACGGGCTTCAGACACAGCAGCGCGCTCCCGCAAGTCATCCGAGACGACCGGGAGCCTGATGATGAATGTCGCCCCCTGTCCGTAGACGGAGTCCACAGTGATGCTGCCGCCGAACATTTCGACTATTCGCCGGCATTCGGCGAGCCCGACCCCGTACCCGACACGGCCTCTCGCTTCATCAGAGCGCCGGAACCGCTGGAAAATCAGTTCATGGTCATCCGCCTTCAGGCCGACGCCGTTATCGGTCACCCGGAATGTAACCCAGTCCCCCTGAGTTGCAGAGGATATGCTGACACAGAGCTGCCGGTCTTCTGACCGGTATTTCAGCGCGTTCTCAAGCAGGTTCTGGAAAATCCGGGTGATCTGCAGCCTGTTGGCAGCAACCGGCGGCAACTCACCGACCGTAATCTCAGCACCAATCGCCGCAAACTCCGGCTGCAGCACCTTCAGCGCTTCATCCCAGCAGGCCCGGGTTTCAACCACCTCAGCCCCGGCGCCCAGTTCCGCATCCCGCGCATGGCTGAGCAGTTCGTCGATGAAGTCGTTCATCCTGAGCGCGGCCTCATGGGCCGCCGAGAGGAATCTCAGTTTCTGTCCGGGGTCAGCCGTTGACGGCAAATGGTCGCAGGCTTCGATATAGCCGATGATCGCGTTCAGCGGTGTCTTCAGGTCATGTGCGACAGTGCCTGCGAAACGATCCAGCTCCGCATTGGCAGCCCGTAGCTGAAACTGCACATTATTGTACGACGTCCAGAGCAGGCCGAGGCTCCATCCCATCGCCAGCGACATCATGAAAAACAGGAACAGCTGATCCGCCAGCACCACCTGAATAGCAGCCCCCGGTCCCGGGTCAATCAGAGGCCGAAACACCAGACGCAGGCAACTGACGACAGCGAAAACCGCAAACATATAGCCGAGAATCCGGCAACCGGTCCGCAGCGCCGCCGCCTTCTCGCGCAACAGATGCCAGGCCGTAACCGCCGCAACAATCCCGTTCACCAGCGAGTTCGCGACAAAAACATGCGACAGCTTGTTTTCGATCAGCAGAAAATAGCCGTTCGTGACGAGACAGAATGCGATCACCAGCACTTCAAAGCCATAGCGCGGCGGCAGCTTCTGCAGGGCCCGCATCGCCCGTGCTGCCAGCAGAACCCCGCCCACGAACAGGATGAACCCGGGATAGGCGAGGCCAAAATTCCGGGTCTTCGCCGCCAGTCCGACAACCAGCCCGGCAGTAATCCAGCACAGCGTCGCAAAGGCCATTTCCCGGATACCGTCAGCTTTTGTGCCCGACAGCCAGAACGCCGTAAGGATCACCGCCATGACGATCTCGACGCACATCAGGGAGAACAAAACAGAGCTGGTTTCAAACATGCGCACAGAATCACCGAAACCGCCCCGAATAAAAGCAAAATGGGCGATCATCCCGATTGCGTACCCGTCAGACAGCAAAATCCCCGGACGCCCTCAGAAACCACCTCGCTCCCGCTGCCTCCTACTGATTATCTCCAGTTCACCCCCTGATTACCCCCACCACATCGAGTCCTTGCACCCGACCCATATCCGGGGGTATGTTCCGCCCGTCCTGCAAACAGGCCCTCAGCACCCGTAGCTCAGCTGGATAGAGCGCTGCCCTCCGAAGGCAGAGGTCACAGGTTCGAATCCTGTCGGGTGCGCCAAATTTTCTCAATAAAAACAGATAGATAATAGACCTCCTTGCGCAGCGAGAGAGGCCGATTATACTGTTTGGGACAAATTTGGGACAGTTGGACAGCGTTGGGACATGGCCGCTATTTCAAAACGCGGAGACGGACAATGGCAGGTGAAAATTCGCCGCAAAGGTTGGCCGTCTCGCTCGGGCACATTTCGGACCAAGAAACTGGCCGAAGAATGGGCACGCCAGATCGAAAACGAGATGGACGCAGGACAGTTCGTCGATCGCTCTGCCGCGCAACGCACGACCTTTGGCGAGCTCATCAAAATCTATCTGCGTGAAGTCACGGATAAGCGACCGAGCGAGAGCTCACGCAACACTGAGCGCCTGAGGCTTGAGCGGTTTCTCCGGGATGAGCGGGAGCTCTGTTCTTACTCCGCAGCAAACCTAACGCCAGAGCATTTTGAAGCTTACCGCGATAAGCGGCTTTCCGAGACCAATCGCAGTGGCAAACGATTAGCCCCTGGAACCGTTAAACGGGAACTGACGCTTCTCAAGCGGGTGATTGATCATCGCAAACGCAGATTAGGGCTTCGGATCAACCCGGTGAATACCGAGGATGTGGCCCGCCCTACAGTGAATGATGAACGGGATGTTCGCCTTAGCCGCGAGGAAATTGAGCGTCTATTGGAAGCCTGTGATCAGGGGCGCAACGCGTTGCTCAGGCCTTTTGTCGAGTTGGGATTTGAAACTGGAGGGCGGCGTGGAAGCCTCTTAAACCTGTTGTGGAAGGACGTTGATTTAACAGGTCGCACTGTGACCTTTCGCGGGGTTAAGAATAGCCGGAACCCCGATAAAATCATTGATCACATCGTTCCACTTTCTCCGCGCGCGATTTCGGTGCTCGAAGAGTTGCCGCGTAGCGCAGAGAGGGTTTTTCCAATGACACCGAACGCATTCCGCTTGGCGTTCAATCGCGCCCGCAAAAGAGCGGGGCTGGAACATTTTCGCTTCCACGATACCCGCCATGAACGCGTTTCTTCGCTCTTTGAAGCAGGCTGGGCGGATACGGCTGTCATGGCCATGTCGGGACATCGCGATCCGAAGAGCCTGAAACGCTATGCCAATCTGCGCTCAGATCACCTCGCAGACGAACTCGCGAAGCTTGATCGCCGGAGGGATCAAAACTGAGGGGATTTTAGTCGATCGCGCTTTGGCGATGATCGTCAACGAACCGTTCCAGGTCTTTAACAGCGAAGAAGGTGCGGTTCCCGATTTTTGTGACAACCGGTCCGCGACCCTTATAGACCAGATCACGCAACGCGCCCCGCGTCATTGAGAGCGCGTCCGCTGCTGCCGGATAATCCAGCAACAGCTTCACAGGCTGCTGACCTTTCTGCTCTTCGAATGTGGCTCGCTTGCTCATGGCTTAAAATTGACATGACCAAGCAGAGTTATTCCTCGCGGGCTCCTCGCGCTAAAAAGGGGTTCTGGAAAACAGCCACCAAAGCAGGCGGTGGTCTGCTTCTTTGTGCCCACCCCCGTCACCCCGACCAGGGTAAGGGTGACGGATGCGGTCAGACGAAGCAGGTGCGCTCGGCTTAAAAGCCGGGACCGAATGTGCGAGGTCTGCGGGTAAATTCGTAAGGCCAGGTACGGCGGATGCAGATTGCCTTCGCAATCGTGGCTAGCTGATCAATAAGCTTGTGCCACAGCGCAGAGCCAAATGCAGCTTGAAGTAATTCGAACTCGAAGCGTCGATAAAGGCCGCAGAGCTGTTCCAGTGATCGGTTTGTCAGATCGTTCAGTGAATATGTAGTCGTCATGTTTTCCTCCTGTTTTAAAGGGGCGATCTTTCCTTGCCGGACCATCCGGGGCGGGCATCGCCTTTTCATGCGTTCCCCCCTCACCATCATCAGCAACGAAAAGGCAGAGGCCCGGACCGGTGACGCCGGTCAGGAATTACAGATCGTCAAAACAGAGGAATTAACGGCTTTCATAAAACAGAAGGATATAAACGCAGGGATTCCGAGTGCCACAAGGGTGACGACGCGGCTCATCGCAGTCATGACCTGGATATTGAGATACCATTTTGAAAAGACGACGCTTGGATGTCAGATTTCAAGACATTCCGCGTTTGGCCCGATAGGAGATACAAATGAGTGGAAGCGAAAACTACAAATGGGTTGGTCCTGTTGGTGAGGACGCGATCACCTTGAAGGCCAGTCTTGCGAAGTGGCTAGGTCCGCGTCTTGTGTTTCTGGCAGATCACACAACCACAGTCGCATCTGGCCATTTCGAGACGGAGCAGGCGCAGGATGAGGCAACCAATGCTTACCTCTCAGTGATGCGGGGACATGGAGAAGCCCTGATCGCCTACGCAGCAGATGAATCCGGCAGAAATGCGGAAGGCCAAAGTAATGAAGACGAGGCCCATCAAGCAATGCAGTGGGTCGCGGAGAACTTCATTAATCTTTGGGACTGATACCGTTAAGTCGATCCGTTTGAACTCTCGGGCTGCCTACTGGCGGCGTAATGTTTTGGGCACATCCTGAAGGTTGCCCCGCCTCGATCTGCCTTGGTCTGGCTGAGTCTCAGAATTTCCTCTGAAACGTCCAAAACACCCTACTGGAAGCCATTTTTTGCCGAATATTAATTATCTATTAAAACAACCTATAGTATTATATAATTATCAGGAGTATTAGATGAGAGTTAAGTTTCAAGGCATTTATACAATAGATGAATTTTTTCAGGCACTACTTGAACAACGAGAGCGTTTTCACGAACTCGGCATAAAAAATATCCGCCATGCCAGCCTCTATTATCAGCCCGTCGATGAGTTTGGTGATCCGGTAACGCCGCGCCACCGAAATGGCGACCCGATCGACGGATGGAAGAATAAGGGGCCTTACAAAAGTGCCGCCACCGACTTCGGATTGTAGGAGGTGGCTATGTCTCAGTTGAACTTTATCGACCTTGAAGAAGCCCGCGAAGTCCTCGCAGATATGGGCATCGAATTAAGTCCAAGGCAGATGAAACGCGCCGCCGAAATGGATGCGCAAGGGCGCAGGAAGCTTCCATTCTTCGTCGATCCAATCGACGGCAAGCTCCGAATCGAGAAAGGCACGCTCAAGAAAATTTATATGGAGCTGCACATTCATGCACAGAAAAATGTGCGTAAAATCTTCAATGATCTTAGTGGAAAATCAAACCAACGATAATATGGGTGAATGTCCGATATAAGAAAAAGAACAGGTAAAAAGGGAACAACCTACCAAGTTAGATATCCAAGCAAAGCCACGAAATCCGGCTATGCTTTCAAGACGTTTTCAACGCTTAAAGAAGCTCGCGAATTTATAGAAAGCGGCTCGCTCAAGTCTCTCAGGTCAACAAGCTCGAATGAGAAAATCAGCGTCGAAGAAGGCCTGCAAAGATGGCTCGATATCTGCGAGAAAGAAGGCCGAGACGGACGCGATCCAGTCACTAAGTACACGCTCAAAATATACGAATATCGCAGATCGATCATCGAGGCCTATGGCTGGGATCGTCCCTTAAACGAAATCACGACACCTGATGTTGTCGAGTTCCGTTCTTGGTTGCTTCGGCATTATAGCCGCGATCAAGCAAAGAAGGCGTTGTCTTCGTTTCACTCAATGGTCCTCGAAATGGTGAAGCGTGGCTACCTTCAGCACGATATCGCCGCCGGTATTAGCGTGAATGGAGCCTCGCGTTACGACCAGCCTATTGTCATACCAACCGTTGACGAAGTTCGTGCCCTGCTATCCGCCGCTGACCGACTGGCAAATTCGCGCAATCTTCTGACGCAGAGAACATGGGAGCGGTATCGCCCAATGCTTTATCTTGCAGCTGATAGCGGCATGAGGCCGCAGGAATACATCGTCGTGCCGCGATCCAATATCCGGAACAAAGGCGTTGAGGTCGATCGCGCTCTTGAGCTTGGAGGCGGCATATCAGTGACAAAGACACGCGCCGGACGACGGTTCATCGATCTCAGCCAGCATACCTATGACATGATCCGCCATTACTCAGACAACCATCCAGATCCAGGAAAGCATGATCTTGTATTCCCGACAAAATCCGGAAAATGGCAGAGCACAAATAACTGGCGGCGCAGAGGCTTCTATGCTGCCTGTGTGGAAGCCAGCCTCGTCAATGTAGAGACGATCGCCGGTCGCGAAATCATTAAGCCGAAATTCAAGCCATACGACCTACGACATTTCTTTGCATCTGTTCTCATCGAGAAACGCTGCAACCTGAAACGCCTCCAAACCCTCATGGGGCACTCCGATATCCAGACGACATTGAATGTGTATGGACACCTGATCGAACGAGCAGAAGTGGCAGGCGAAGAGAATCATGGGATGTTGGATATGCTCTAAAAAGTGCCAAAATCGTTGTGGCAAATCTGTGGCGAGTCGTCGCTAACCCGCTGTTTTCTAAGGTTTTGAAAAGGCTTCCGGAGCCAGGTGTCGCAAGTTCGATTCTTGCCGGGTGCGCCACAATAAAATCAATGACTTAGCGGATATTATCGGAAAGAAAGCGGCCTGTTTGGGCCGTTTTTGCCACAAAAAGGGTGTCCGCGCTAACCCGCAGAAATCCGACATTCTCTGAATTGATCCGTTTCGGCTTGTGGCAAATTTGTGGCAAATCCGAACATGCCACGCTTCTTGATTCTTGCCCACCGCAACGTGCTCCCCTTTCAATAATTCATCCATCTCCATCCATTCTTCGCGTGAAGTTTTGCCGGAAGTTTTGCGCTGACATCACGCCGCCTCCATTCAATCGGTTTCCCTCAATTCATAGCCGCGACACTTAGCCGGGCGCGCCGTCCGGTCAATGCCGCTGCCCGCACCACTCGGAAATCCTGGGGATTGTCCGACCGTGTTGGGCATGACCGTCGCTATCGCTGACGCCTTTTTCGCCCGTCTCCCGTTTTCCGCGTCTTGAGGAAAACCGCTTTTAGGAAAGGAGACGGAACATGAAACGCAAAACCAACAACCGCAAAGACATCTACACCCGCGTCACGGAGACCATCGTGGCTGAACTGGAAAAGGGCGTGCGCCCTTGGATGAAACCCTGGAGCGCCGATCACATGGCCGATCGGATTACCCGCCCCCTGCGCCATAACGGCCAGCCCTATTCAGGGATCAACATTCTGATGCTCTGGGCCTCGGCGATGGACGCAGGCTTCACGGCACCCTCCTGGATGACCTTCCGCCAAGCCAAGGAACTTGGGGCCGCTGTCCGCAAAGGCGAAAAAGGATCGCTCGTGGTCTATGCGAACACCTTATCGCGCACAGAAGAAAACGATGCCGGAGAAGAAATCGAGCATCAAATCCCCTTCATGAAGGGATACACGGTCTTCAATGTCGAACAGATCGAGGGATTGCCGGATCACTTCTATGCCAAGCCGGAACCACGCATGGATGGACCGGAGCGGATTGATCACGCCGAAGCATTCTTCACAGGCCTCAAGGCCGACATTCGTCACGGCGGGAATCGAGCCTATTACAGCGTTTCCACTGACTACGTTCAGATGCCGTATTTCGAGACCTTCCACGATGCCGAGAGCTATTACGCAACCCTCGCCCATGAGATCACGCACTGGACCCGTCACCAAAGCCGCCTTGATCGCAGCTTTGGCCGCAAGAGCTGGGGCGATGAAGGCTATGCCCGCGAAGAGCTTGTCGCAGAGCTTGGGTCCGCATTCCTTTGTGCCGATTTGGAGATTGCTCCCGAGGTCCGTGAGGATCACGCCGCCTATATCGGCAGCTGGCTAGAAGTTCTAAAGAACGATAAGCGAGCAATCTTCTCCGCCGCCGCTCACGCACAGCGTGCCGTCGATTACATCAACGCAAAAGCCGCCGCGCGCGCCACCTCCGAAAAGGAGGTGGCGTAATGGCTATAGATACATCCGAAAAATATGATCGCCAGATTATCGACTGGCACGGCTACCGGATCGAAATCGCCTATTGCCGGAGCTGGTCGCCAAGTGTCGAAGAAATCTACGGCTATGCCATGTCCCATATCGAGATCAGAACCATCGAACCTGAATGTGCTCCACTGCCCATCACCGAGACCGGCTACCGGTCTCACTTTGTGCATGAGCCTACAGTGATCGATTGGGGCGGACCTGAAGCACTTGTGCGCGCGATGCTCGATGGAGCCGCGAAGAGTACCGAGTGGAAGGCGCATGAAGAGAGCCGAAAGCAGCTCAGTCTGTTTTGACGGCAAAAGGCCGGACAGTTTCCCGTCCGGCCTTCTCTTTTACGCAGATTATTGCCCGGTAAAGCGGCTCCAATCTTTCGCGTCGTCATCACTCCAGGGCGGCTTGGCCTTGTCGTGATCCTCAGGGACAGGCGTTATTTGTGTGTCGCCTGTTATCTGAGGGGCAGCCGGTCTATGGGCTTGTTCGCGGTAAGGTGCCAAGGCTTCCTGATCGCTCACTTGCCGCATCCGCTCCAGCTCGAAAAAGAGCTTTTGCACAACACCGAACGGCATGTCGGCAATTTCAGGATCAACCGGGTCCTGCCTACGCGACGTTTCGAACAGAAGCATCAACAGGAGCACTAGAGCAACCGGCATAATGTCCATGCCAATTCCGCCCGCCCAGTAGGGCACCAGATCAGCGGCATATATGACAACTGCTCTCTCGATCCCCAGCCGTTTGAACGTCGGTGCTTTGATCGCCTCGATACCGGCAATCTGATCGGCTGCTCCTGCGATCCGCTCGCCGGTTGCCTCCAGCTCCGACGAAATACGGCCAATCACATCCGCCTGGGTTGCGGCCAGAGCCTGATTGCCGCTTCCGGCGAACAGCCCGGTCTGGCCGGACAATGCCCGCATAACCCGGGTAATGGCTTTGGCATCACCGTTCACGGAAAGCGCGTCGATCGATCTTGCCAGCTTCTCCATTTCTTCTTTGAAGAGTCTGTTCTGCTGCGAGCGCGCCAGGTCATCGTCAATGATCGCGTCCAACAATTTTAGACTCTCGATGCCAGCCTTGAACGCTTTTGAGCGCTCTAACGCATTGGCATCTATCTCGGCCAGAAGACCATCAATGGCAGCCTTGCTTGCGAGAAGGCTCTCGGAAACACGACCGCGACCAGCCGCACCTGTTAATGCGCCGCGCTGAATCTCGCTTTGTGCCAGCGCGTCGTAGCGCGCCGCCGTCATCGCAAGTTCATCACGAATGCCGTCCAAATCACTTGTCCGGCCAGACGCCTCTCTCAGAGCCACATTGGCCTGGCTCGCCATGTCGCGCAAAAGGGCATCTTGAGCGCCGTTTCCCGCCAAAGCCATGACATTCATCCAGGAGCTCAGCGCAATGATGATTAAGCCCCAGCTTACGATCACGAAGAGACCAAAGGCCCTCGTTCCCGATGTCACCATGCGCGGCACGATATACAGGACGTAACTCCAATAGACGTAAACAAGTGCCGTCACACCGAGTGCATAGACCAGAGCATTGAGGCTAAATCCTCCGGGCGAACCAAACATTATGGCGACGCCGAGATAGGTGAAATAACCGCTGACCGCGCTCAATGCACCAAGGCCAAGATTGGTGACCAGCCGTGCGCTTTTTGAAAATTCCTGAAAGCTGGTTTGCATTTTTTCCTCTCAATTCAGGCTCTCTGGTGAGCCGTTGATGAGAGGAGATTAAGTGAGAGGGCCGCTCGCATTCCTCGCGGCTTCCTCGTGCTCAATTTATTGGATATGGTTTTATCGTTTGGTCGCAAGGAATGGCTTGCAGGATATTTTAGGAATGGGACGCGAATAGTAAGCAGGGCAAGAAGATGATTACGGTAAAATCAATCTCTCAAAAATTTACGGCAGTTGCGCTCGGCTTCATGACACTCGCGGCGGCCTTTACGATGATGTCCGCCCCCGCCGCGGCCCAGTCCTCCCTGAAACTCGGCCAATGCGGCACACCAGGCGCCGTCATGCAATCTGTCGCCAAGGAAGGCCACGGCTTTGTCGCTAACATGAATGCGGATTTGTTTAACCGTGATCAGAACGCTGCCGTAAAAAGAGAACATATCGTTACCGCCACAGGAAATGGCTCCCACTGGTACATGTTTCGCGGCGACGGCGCCATCGGCCAATCAAGCAAACTCTGCCTCGCCATGAAAGGCACCGACCTCGAGATTAATCACAATTATGATAATGACCTAGCCTCAACAACGTCCGGTCTCGCCTATAACGATAATGATGCATTGATGGGTTGCGTAAGATTAAAACAACAACGGGGAAAAGGCCTTACTTGTAACGGCCGTAACGAAATGCTTGATGGTGTACGCCAAGCTGACGAGCAAAAGCTTTTGCTACAAGGCACAATGATCGCCAACAACGGGCAAACCAACACCTTGGTCACATTTGTTGCAGACCCTGATAATGAGGAAGATTATCGCATATTGGTCACCAACAAAAATAATGGCGCCACAACCATTGCACAAAGTGGTACGGACGCCAATCTCTCCCCGCGAGTCGTTGGTGAGATTAAAAAGTAAAACAGGTTGGCGCGTCCGGCTTTGCCGGAACGGGCTTTCGTAAACCGACCCCGCTCTGAAACGAACGGTTTCGGCCATCCGGCTTCAATCCCTCGCGCAGGTTAGCCCTCGCTCCGTCGCTCGTGTTCGATGAAACGCGGCAGGCGATTGGCAGCATCTTTTAGCCGTTCAACCGCCTCATCGACTTCCGTTTCCTCGAAATGCATAAGTTCACCGCGCTTATATGCATCACGCAATGCCAACGCATTGGCGATGATCGTTTCCAGCGCGGATTCAAGGACCGGCGTTTTTACGGTCTTCAGGATGTCCCGCATATTCGGTTCCTGGACAAGACGACTCGGTCCTCGTTCTTTTGTTCGAAGGCGAACAAGGTTGTCCAGTTTTTCTTCACTCATCAAAGACCTCTCTTCTGAAAGATAAATATATCAGACCCGACGCCGTTTCATAAAATTGAATAGTCCGGATTGGCCACGCTGCCATGCGGCCTGCCGGTCCTCATCATGCAATTGAGCAGATGAGGTCTTAGCCAGGCGGTCTTGCACAAAACCGGACTCCGAAGCGTATGAGGTTCTCATCGGTGAGGACGCATGCTCGGCCTTGCATCCAGGACACCAATGGCGATCGGTCCCTGCAATCTTGCAGGAGACCGTCCCGCATGAGCACCAATAGGTCGTGCGATTGCCACAGAAGGGGCATCCCTTGTGCCGTTCCGGCACGATGGGAGCCCGGTCAAGTTTGTTCACCGCGTCGTCTTTAACCGGGTGCGTGGCCAGAACATCGTGAAACCGGAAAGGCAGGGCTTCAACATGCGTTACGATCGCACTCCCACCCACCAATTCAATTTCCCGCAAGAAAGAACGGTGCTCCATCTTGCTGCACAAGATAATTTGATTGAGCTGTTTCTTATCCATTGTCTCTCACTTTCTTATTCCGGGATGCGGCCCGCCTGTTTGGTGGCATATTGGAACCGCGCATCGACAGCCGCTTGCCGCCCTGTAGGATTCCGGCCCCTCATGTAGTTGAGCCCCGTATTGATTGCAGCCGCGATCGTTTCCGCCTTTTCGACGCCATAGATCGCCCCAAGGGGGACGCAGCCGAGCTCGGTTTGCAGGTCGATCTTTCTGCTATAGGGCTGCCGCAGTTTGGGCCGTTCCTTGCTATTCGGTTTACGGTTCTTGAGCTTCTTCCAGCGCTCATCGTCCTGCTTTTGCTGGTCGATCGGGCTGAGCGTTACACCAACAACCTGGTCGAGCACATAGCTCTCGCGGGCTCCCAAACGATCAATCCACACCGTGTGAGT
Source organism: Alphaproteobacteria bacterium HT1-32 (assembly GCA_009649675.1). Lineage (NCBI taxonomy): Bacteria > Pseudomonadati > Pseudomonadota > Alphaproteobacteria > Alphaproteobacteria bacterium HT1-32. The sequence goes on from WJPL01000001.1 coordinate 1,022,454, forward strand.
ATCGATCCAGAAAACCCGTTCACCCGTCGCATTGCGGACAATGCGCCAGACCCAAAAGGGCCAGATTAAAAACAAAGCAGCGAATAAAATGAGGCCCGAGAGATCGATCCCCGCATTGGCTAACTGGGCTTGCCCGATCAGGCCTGCGATCAAGCTGATAAGGAAAGACCCGCCAATGTGCATCCACATGCGATCTTCCTCATCGGCGGACCGGGCTGAGCCCTCTATCCGGAGCCAGGTTAGAACGCCGGTGTCGTTCGCAAACCAGCCTTGGATAAGGGCGTTTTGCGCGATCTGGTCAGGAAGTTGTTCATGTTGTAGCGTTTCTTGCGTGAATAACGACATTGGCGCGTTCCTCTTGCTGTTATTTGCAAGAGGCATGATCGACGAGTTTTGAAGGAGAATTCCGCGTGAGTTCCTCGCGCAGCCAATCTGTGATTCCAGCCGAAGTGGCAATCGGTGGTTTTATGCCGTGGCAGGTCGCGCGCATGAAGGATCGGCTCGCAAACTACAAGCATGCCGTCAAACATAGTTGGAGCCGTATCTCAATCGACATTCTCGACGAAGACGGGCAAGACCCGGACTACGTTGACGATGAGAACGTTGACGCGCTCGCGGAGTCCCTTAGGCGGCTTGTCGCCGGTTCACAGCAGCCAAAAGACGAACGTTTGAAGGCAATTTTTATTTACCTCGTCACCGCCGGATATATGGATCCGGCTGATTTATCGGATAGCCGCAACGACATTAAGGCTTCCCTCGCCTTCATGGAGTTCATGTTCGACGATGACGAACATGCGGAACGCGCGTTGGCCCATATGGAAAAATATGTCGGAGCCTATTCAAAGGTTGAGCAGAGTGGCCTTGCAATGACGCCCGGAGAGTTTCTAACGCACAGCTGCATTTTTCTTAGCCAGCAAGGCCGAGCACTGGCAGCAAAATATACCGAAACCGTTTTGAAGCGGACCGATAGCGCAAAGCGTCTAACGACCGATCCACAGCTGCGCAAACGCGCGCTCGTCAAGGAAATGGCCTATGACGGTTTTGCGCTCTTCGAGCCGGGCGGGCGCGTGATAATTTATTCGCGTCCCGCCGCCTATTCGGAGCTCTATGACGCGAAGGTTCAACTTTTATGGGCGAGGCCGGGCAATCCGCTCGAACCGGTAGAGGAAAGTGAAATTTCCTCGATACTCGTTATGGACTATAATTCTGTGAGTTATGTCGAAGACTTCGATGAGGCGAAAGCCATTCTCAATAATGAGTCCGACACAACTCTATTGATGCTCGACAAACCGCAATTTGCGGTCTTCGAGCGCGACTGAGGAAGGCCGATGGCAGGCGATGATGAAAACGACGATACGGTAGAACAATCATCCGCGCAGACGGATGATAGGGAGAACGATGTCCGCAGGCCGCGTGCGGCACCCCAAGGCCCGGTTGATCCCGATCCGAACTTTATCAACGCTGCCCGTATGGCCGAGCTCCCCGTCATGCAGGCATGGATTGATAAGGGTGCGAACGTCAACATTCAGGAACCAAGCACGGGCGCGACAGCACTTCATTTTGCTGCCGCTATGAAGGCCCGCCCGGCGATCAATTGGCTCGCAAAATGCGATGGAATTGATTTTCTGATCAAAGACAAGAACGGCCGCTTGCCCTCAGCGCTTGCGTTCGAGGTCGCTGACGATCCTGTGATCGGTCGGTATCTCGCTTCCAAGCAGGCGAAGCAGGCTCAGGAGCGTGGCATCGATATGAAATCATTCTTTGCCTGACGCGCTCCCGGCCCATTCAATCATACATTTCTGCAAACCAATCATAACCCGCGCTCTCCGGATCGAAGTAACGCACACGCTGTAAGACCATCGGTGCGATGTCCGGCCAGATCACAATCTGCCGTCGCATTCCGTCATTCCGCGCGAAATACAACATGATCTCGTCAGGCGTCATAAGCGGATAGGCCGCTTGCCCCTGAATTTGAACCGGCTTGCCGTCGCGCAGTTCCGTGCGTGTTGTATCGATCGGCGTGCGCCCGAGACGGCGGGAGAGATATTCCGCCGTCGTCCAGTCATTGATCGCGAATGCCTGAACGATACCGGCATTCGCCATGAAGGTTTCCCAGCGATTGCCATAGAGGTCCTTCAATTGATTGAAGTCCTGGATGATCGTCCAAAGCTTGATGTGATAGGGGTCGCCAGCAACAAGCCCGGCTGCGGTCTGAATAATACTCAGCTTGCCGATAGCAGCAGCAAACTCATCAAGCGCAACCAGAATTTGACCACCGCTTGCGGGCCTGCCTCGCACCTTTTCCATTTCGCCAAAAAACTGATTGATGATCAGCCGAAACCAGCGATGGCATAGACCGAGCCGCCCAGCAGGCAGACAAAGAAAGATACTCGCTCCCGCCGTTGCCGTTTTCAGCTCGCGCAGATCGACGTCATGACCAGAGAGGCTTTGCCTGATCTTGGCGTATGAAAGAAACCGCGTATGACGGCGAACCGTGCTCAGCACGCTTCCGCGCTCATTGGTTCCCTTGTCATAGAAATCGCGTGCAGCGCCCTTAATGGCGCTCGCGACCACGTCCTCTTCCGCCTCCGCCTGAAGCCGTTCGGCGTTCGACATCATCGCTCTATCGAGCGCCATGATCGGTTCACCGAATTCATCGGCCTCCCCCGCAAGCGGGGTGAGGGCCTGCTTGATCAGTTCATCGACCGATACCAGCGTTCGCTTGTCGGCAAATTCAGAGTCGGTCACAACATGAAGGATCAGGCCTTCGATAAAGTTCCGCGCCGACTCGTCCCAATGCGGGTCTTTCTCGCCGCCCGTCGCAACCACAATCGCTTCGGCGACGGCACCTGCATCTTCGATGACGCTATCGCTCTTCGCATCGAGCAACGCCAGCGGATTGAATCGGGCACGGCAATCAGCGGCGACACCCGAGGTGATTTCAAACGGATCGAGGACATAGACTTTTTGGCCAAGCTCTAGCCGTCTGCGGGCCGTGCGGTTTGCAAGCTCACCTTTGATGTCCGTACAGATCACACTCGATTTTGTTGCCAGCAGATTTGCGGTCAGCATGACCGATTTACCGGTCTGGGAGCCCGCGACCGTGAGAACGTGCCGAGGGTCTTCAATGCCGATGAGCTTCGGGCCAAGGGCACCCACCAATATATGCGCTCCCGGCTCATCCGGGTGGTATGTCATGGAGCGGCTATTGATGATCTCTGCCGTCGAGGCCCATGTCGCTTCGGGAGCGGTTTGAGAGCGAAGGCGCACCGAGCGGGAGCCGCGTGGCAGTTCGTTTTCGAACGTCTCAATAAAGCTTTCCTGTGTCATCGCCAGCGCCTCCTTCGATTGCATCACTCTATCTTTTTATGCGCACTTGTACGTCATGCTCCTCGTGCTTTCCTCGCTCACCCTGTTTGCGGTGCCGGTTCGAGCGTTTGGTCGCGTCCGGTCTCCTCGCTTTCGTTGTCGCCGGTTCCGCATCCCAGCCCATACCCAATAAAGCCGTATAGCAAACGGTCACAAATGCCCTGACGGCGCGTCAATGGTCTGCCCGCTCCATTCGACCAGCAAGCTGGTCTCCCGTGTTGACCATGACCCGTTCGCGCCCGCCTGCAAAACGGCGGGTAAGGCTGGAATGGGTCCGGCCACAAACTGAAAAGGAGACTTAAAATGACTAACCAACTCAACATGAACCAGAACCAACAGGCCGCCGAAGAATCCAAGCCGAAAATGCCGACGATGGTCGTCAAGCAACGCATCGGAAACGGCAAGAATGCCAGCTACGAGCGCCTCGGCGTTGCCTGGGAAAACGAAGACGGTTCACTCTATGTGAAACTGCATGGCACCCAGGTCATCGGTAGCGGTTTCAACCTCTACCCGATCAACAAGGACGAGGATGATCAGCAGCAGAGCTAGTTCACCCGCAATCCATCACTAAACGAGAGCCCCATCGCATCGCGGTGGGGCTTTCTTTTTGTCCTCACTCCGGGTCCGTAAAGGGCCATACCGGACCATGCTGTAAGATCATGGGCAATCGGGTGGCTCATAACGGTGCCCGAATTTGCAGACCGCTTCAGAATAATACGGTACGCATCGGTTCTATAAAGGGCTGTAGGCAAGGGTTTAAGCGGGTCTTAATCACCCTCCTATAGACTGAGAAATATAGCCAGTGGCAGGCGTTAGTGTTGAATACAAGGTGTGCGCGGTACTACCGCGCCCACCTTGCTGAGGGGACATCCTGTCCCCCGCAGACCCCCCTCGGTCTCCCTAAGCTCATACGCCGTTTATCGCCGTCTTCGCTAAGGGAGATGTGTGGCGGGTAGACCATCGAGGTCATTTCCGCCACAGGCATCGTTCCGTCGATGCATCCCGGCCAGACCTGCGCGTTCTGGACTAGCGGCAAGGGGCATTCGCCGCCCCTGCACCCTGGACCCGAACCGGCGCGACTAGTCGCGCGGTCGCACTGCCGTGAAAGGGAGATTTCGCTCTCCCTCTGGACTTCCATCGACCAGGACTTTCGCGTCCTGGACCACGACCGGCGTTTCGGCTCCGGCGTTCGACCAAGGAAACGTCCCCATCAATTTCTTGGGGATCCGTGTGTGATGACATGCGGCAACTGGCAACGAGGAACCCGCGAGGAAGAACCGACAGCTAATCCTTCATAAGAGGCAGCATGTCGGAGAAAACGAAACAGAAGCGCGAACCACCTTTTTCGATCCGCTTTTCAGCGGCGGAGCGAGACAGACTTGCGCGTCTTGCTGACCGTGCGGGCCAGTCGAAGAGTGCATTCATCAAAGCGCAAATCTTTGGCAAGCCGCCCCAGAGATCGGCACGACGGGTTTCTGCTGATGGTCGGGTGTTGGCTCAGATTCTCGCTGCCTGTGCTGCCGTTGCCGATAGCCTCTCCCGATTGGAACGCGATGAGGGGCTCTCGCCGGAAGGTCTGAATGCGCTCGCCGCCATTCGCGTCAAATTCGATCTTCTTCGCGCTACCGTTTTCGACGCCTTCGGGAGAACACCATGATACCTTTTGCTTCACAGCGTGCATCCGGACAAGACCTCGCCACCCATCTTCTCAATGCCGAAGATAACGAGCACGTCATGATCATGGATGTCCGTGGCGCTCTTGCAAATGATCTGCATGGTGCCTTTGCCGAATGGCAATTACAGGCCGACGCCCTGACCAATTGCCGCAATTATCTCTATAGCCTGTCGATCAATCCCGATCCGGCTCAGGGCCGCCTGACCCAGGAGCAATATCGCGATTATGTTGATCGCGTCGAAAAGGCTCTTGGTTTAGAGGGGCAACCGCGCGCCGTTGTCTTTCATATCAAACATGACCGTGAGCACGCCCATATCGTCTGGTCGAGAATTGATGCCGAGGCCGGGAAAGCCGTTCAGCTTTCTTTTGATCGAGAAAAGCTCATGCGGGTAACGCGGCAATTTTCTCGCGACCACGGCATAGAGCTTGCCGCAGGTTACAATCGGGATAAAGACAATCCCGACAAATCCTCACAGCTTTCGCTCTACGACAAGCATCAGCAGGACACGACCGGGCTCACACGAGAGCAGCGCATGGAGCTCGTGACCGAGCTTTGGCGTACACGGGATTCCGCGAAGGCCTTTGTCCGGGCGCTTGGCGAGCATGGCTACATGCTTGCACGTGGTAACCGGCCTTATGTGCTTGTCGATATTCACGGCGATACCAATGCCTTGCCGAGGATGATCAATGACAAGTCTGTCCGCGCAAAGGATGTCCGTGCTTTCTTAGAAAAGGATTTTCCGCCCGAGGCGTTGCCGAGCATAGAGGAGGCGAAAGCCCTCGCGGCAAATCTGCGGAAAGAAAAGAAGATCAAGGACAAGATCGACCGCGAAGCCGAGGCGAAAAAGGAGCTCTCCGAAAAAGAAGCGGCGCGTCGAAAGTCAGCCCTGGAAAAAGTCAGGAGCCTTGTCCAAGCGCAGCGCAAAGAGCGCAGTGATCTTAAAAAGAAGCATCGCACAGAGCTGTCCTCGTTCAGAAATAAACGGTTAGAGCTCGCCAGGCAGGTGCGTGAGCAGCGCTTGAAGACACGGCCCGCCGGTCTCGCTCGCTTTCTGGGACGGGTCACAGGCATGAACAAGGTTGTGCGCCTTGTTCGCATGCACCGTGACCGGAAGCGTGTTCAGGAAACCAGGAAGCTTCAAGCGGCCCTGCTTAATCGCCACCGCCAGGAGAGAGCGAGGCTTGCGAAAGATCAAAGGCTTGTCATGGCAAATGCAAAGCGGTCCCTCCGGTCTGTGATGAAGGTCGAGAAGCGTGAGCAGCAATCTCGTGCAACAAAAGCGTTGCGCCATGCGCGACAGGCGCAGCGCGCCAGCAAGGGTGTTGAACACCTACAAGCGATCGACGCAAAAGCCTATGAGGCCTTGATTGCTAAAGAGAACCGGCAGGCATTGAAGGAGCCTAGCCGCCAACTTGAACAATGGCGCTCTGACGCAGGCCGTTTGACGCAGCAATTTACGAAAGCGGCAGACGAGCTTGAAGAAACCACCAAAGGCAAGGGTGACAGCAAAGCTCATGATCAGGGGCTGAAACGTCGCGAGGAAAACGCGCGGAAGCGCAGGCGAGATCGCGATCAGGATCGCTGATGTGAAGACACTGCCGAAATCTCATGGAGGCTCATATGACGGACGACGAAATTAATGAACTCAAAGCTTTTCTTGTCACTGAAGCCGAAACGACCTTCGCATTTGAGGGTCTATATCGACCTGATCTGGAGGCCGTCTACGCGGACCGTGACGCCTTCGGTATCACGGAACATGAAATGAGGGTGTTTGGCCTTGCTGCGGAGGCAATTCCCCGCTTGGCAGCCGCGCTCATGTTCTATGAGGAAATGAGCGAAGTCACTATCGGGCAGACGGAAGGCCGGACGTATGAGCTCATCCAGAAAGCCAGGAAGCTCGCGCCTGACGACGAATTCTATGGCCACACAACATCCTTCGAGGATGCGCCTTTTCACATTAACTGGTTTTTGTGGTTCGCGGTGACGTTCGCTGGTGTAACGATGCGTGATGCCTACGCCTTCTACCGGAAGCATGAAATCGCAGGCCTACACTTGAGTGAGTTTGCGGACGGCTCTTGATAAGGCGAGATCGTCTGTTTCTCCGCCTGCCCCCGCAAGGACAGGCACCTTCTTTCGAGTGCGCGTACGATCGAATGCGACCGTAAGCACGGTGGATAGATTGAAGCTCGCGCCTTGCGGGTAGGACAATTTTTCCGTATTTTCTCATAAGGGATGATAGGCTATTCGCACTATGGATGATGAAATCCTGACGATCAAAGAGGTCGCAGCATATCTTAAGCTGACCGAGAAAACAGCCTATCGACTTGCTGCCGAGGGCGGAATTCCGGGCTTTAAGGTGGGCGGATCGTGGCGGTTTCGCCGTCGTGAAATTGAAAAATGGATTGATGAGCAGTCAAAGAAGGGTGCTTTAAAAGGGAGGAAGTAAGCGTTGAACGCGGTCGAAATCGAGGAAGCCATATCCAGGCTGGCGGAACTGCCGTTCGACGCTGAAGAGTTTCCGTTCGCGTTTCTGGAGGCGTTCGGCAACAAGGCCACAACGATCAAGCGCCTGCGCTCCGGTACGTCCAACAAGTCAGACGTTGGCGGCGTTCTCCAAACGAATAATATTCATATCAAGGTGGCTGAGGAGGGCGCGGTGCCTGAGGCGTTGGCATCGCTCAAGGCCAGCCCTACGACAGCCAAAGCCCGCGCAAAGTTTATCCTCGCCACCGACGGAAAAGACTTTCAGGCTGAAGACCTCAATACCGGCGAAGTTATCGTTTGTGACTACCCGGAATTCCATGATCATTTCGGCTTCTTTCTGCCGCTCGCCGGTATCAGCACCGTAAAGCAAATCCGCGAGAGCGCGTTCGACATCAAGGCGACCGGTCGTCTGAACCGGCTCTATGTCGAGCTCCTGAAAGATAATCCCGAATGGGGCACGGCGGAGCGTCGCCACGACATGAACCACTTCATGGCGCGGCTGATCTTCTGCTTCTTCGCAGAAGATACTGATATTTTCAGGGAGGCGGACCAGTTTACGGCGACGATTGATCGTATGAGCGAGAAGGACAGCTCAAACACGCATGAGATCATCAGCGAGCTCTTTCGGTCGATGAACACGAAAATCGAAGATCGAGAGAAGGAAGGTATTGCCCGTTGGGCGAATAACTTCCCTTACGTGAACGGCGGTTTGTTCTCCGAGAGTGTTGATGTCCCTCGGTTCAGCCGGATCGCACGTTCCTACCTGCTTCACATCGGCAATCTCGATTGGACCAAGATCAATCCTGACATCTTCGGATCGATGATCCAGGCGGTTGCCGACGATGAAGAGCGCGGTGCGCTCGGGATGCACTACACAAGCGTTCCGAACATCCTGAAGGTTCTCAATCCGCTATTTCTGGATGATCTGCGCGAGAAACTTGAAGAGGCGGGAGACAATGCCCGAAAGCTACTCAATCTTCGGAGCCGCATGGCGAAGATCAGGGTCTTCGATCCGGCCTGTGGCTCGGGAAATTTTCTCGTGATCGCGTACAAGGAGATGCGGGCTATTGAAGCGGAGATTAATGCTCGGCGTGCCGAGGCAGATCGTCGCTCCGATATCCCGTTGACGAATTTTCGCGGGATTGAGTTACGTGATTTTCCGGCGGAAGTCGCTCGTCTAGCACTCATTATCGCTGAGTATCAGTGTGACGTGCTGCACCGTGGCCAACGGGAGGCTCTCCGCGACTTCTTGCCACTCGACGCAATGAACTGGATTCTTTGTGACAACGCATTGCGGGTCGATTGGCTTAGTGTTTGCCCGCCTACAGGAACCGGAGTGAGATTGAGAGGCGATGATTTGTTCAGCACACCTTTGGATCAAGCCGAGATCGACTTCGAAAATGAAGGTGGCGAAACCTACATTTGTGGAAATCCACCGTATCTTGGATTCACTTGGCAGACGCCAGAGCAAAAAGCCGACTTGGAGTCAATTCTATCTAGATACACAAACAGCTGGAAATCTCTCGATTACGTGACTGGTTGGTTTGTGAAAGCGGCAGAATATGGTTGCCACACTGACACCGTTGCCGCTTTCGTTTCGACAAATTCGATTTGCCAAGGAGAGCAAGTGCCAATCCTGTGGCCATCGCTTTTGATGATGGGTTACGAGATATCGTTCGCACATACCTCTTTCAAATGGGCAAATCTTGCGAGCCACAATGCTGGCGTCACCGTCGTAATTGTTGCAATCACAAATCGCCCATCAAGCCAAAAACATCTTTATTCGATATCGCCAGAGGGCGAAACCGTCTTCAAACAAGTCCCGAATATAAACACGTACCTTGTCCCTGGCCCTACTGTCATCGCGGAACCGGTCTCGCGCACGCCGCGAGATAGGGCGCCGATGGTTTGGGGTAACAAACCTTCGGACGGCGGCAACCTCATACTTTCAGCACAAGAGGCGAGGGAAATGGTTTCGAACTCTCCCGATGCGGAGAAGTTCTTATTCGACTTCGTTGGCTCACAAGAATTCGTTAAAGGTGTCGTGAGGAATTGCATATGGATAGAAGACGAGGAGCTTGAGGAGGCGTCAAATATTCCTCTAATTTTTGAGAGAATTGAAAGTGTGCGTGCGATGCGTCTTGCTAGCAAAGCAGCATCAACTCGTGATTATGCAGACAGAGCGCATCGTTTTCGGCAAGTACAGGGGCGCGGAGAGCTCTATTCAATTGTAATTCCGAAAGTTACATCGGAGAGCAGGCCGTACCTGCCCGTTGGTGTGCTTTCTTCGCATTCCATCGTCTCCGACAATGCGTTTGCGATGTACGATGCGCCAATATGGTCAATGTCGATAATCGCTTCTCGAATTCATCTCATATGGGTGAAAACAGTATGCGGACAACTTGAGACGCGGCTTCGATATTCAAATACTATGGGATGGAACAGTTTTCCTCTCCCGTCCCTTACCGAAAAGAATAAAGAAGATTTAACCCGCTGCGCCGAGGATATCCTGCTGGCGCGAGAGGCACATTTTCCTGCGACGATTGCTGACCTCTACGATCCGGAGAGCATGCCCAACGATCTGCGCGCCGCGCATGATCGGAATGATGAGGTGCTAGAGCGCATCTATATCGGACGGCGTTTCAAAAATGATACCGAGCGATTGGAGAAGCTATTCGAGCTATATACGAAGATGACAACGAAAGTCGGGGCTACGTAGCATGTTTGAGAGAGTCCCATATTCCGAACTGAATTCCCGGCAAAAGGAAAATTACAACTTCCATCAGGTTGCCGCGCGGCTTGCTGATTACGGCTTTAACTGCTTGCGTCTAACAGATGACTGGCAGGGCGCTGACTTCATTGCCTGCCATATCAATGGCGACACCTTTTTGAAGGTGCAGCTCAAGGGCCGCCTTGTTATCGAGCGCAAGTACCAGGGCAAAGACATCCATATCGCCTTCATTAATGGCGACACGATGTATCTCTATGACCATGACCGGCTTGTTAGTCATTTGGAGGCGAACGGGCTCATCGGCGATGAGAGTGTCACTTGGCATGAAAAGGGTTTTCGGAGTTGGCCGAGCCCTCCCGTATGGGCAATCAATTTTCTAGAAGAATTCAGGATATAACCATGACCAAGAATGTTCCCTCTGTTTCCGTGACCTACGCCCAGAACGGCAATTCGACGAAGTCGAATGAGCTGGGTATGCGCCCGATGCAGGAGCGCGCTTACGAGAAACGGGGCGAACAGTATCTTTTGATCAAATCTCCCCCGGCATCGGGTAAGAGCCGCGCGCTGATGTTCGTTGCGCTCGACAAGCTTCACAATCAGGGTCTTAAGAAAGCGATCATTACGGTTCCCGAGAAATCCATCGGTTCGAGCTTTGCGGACGAGCCACTGTCGAAATTCGGGTTTTGGGCCGACTGGCATGTCGAGCCGAAATGGAATTTGTGTAACGCGCCGGGTGCCGACGGTGGGAAAGCCGATTCCGTCAACGCATTTTTAAAGGGGGATGATCAGGTTTTGGTCTGTCCTCATGCGACGTTCCGGAATGCCGTTGTGAAGTTCGGCATTGAGGCCTTCGATGATTGCCTAATCGCCGTAGACGAGTTCCATCACGTCTCTGCCAATCCTGAAAACAAGCTCGGCGCACAGCTCGCCGAATTAATTGCCCGCGACAAGGTTCATGTGGTGGCGATGACAGGTTCCTATTTCCGGGGAGATGCCGAGCCCGTCCTTATGCCGCATGACGAGGCGAAGTTCGATACCGTCACCTACACCTACTATGAGCAGCTAAACGGCTATAAGCACCTCAAGAAACTCGACATCGGTTATTTCTTTTATTCGGGTGCCTATGCCGACGACATTTTGAAGGTTCTCAATCCGAACGAGAAGACGATCATTCACATCCCGAGTGTCAATTCCCGCGAGAGCACCAAGGACAAGCACCGCGAAGTCGAGCATATTATTGATGAGCTTGGCGATTGGCAGGGAACCGATCCAAAGACGGGCTTCCAGCTCGTGAAGACTTCCGATGGTCGCGTTCTCCGGATTGCCGATCTGGTCGATGATGAAGCCGCCAAGCGGGATAAGGTCTCGGCAGCGCTTAAAGACCCGGCAGAGAAGAACAACCGGGACCATGTCGATATCATCATCGCCCTCGGTATGGCCAAGGAGGGCTTTGACTGGGTCTGGTGTGAGCATGCGTTGACCGTTGGCTATCGCGCCAGCCTTACCGAAATCGTTCAAATCATCGGGCGAGCGACACGGGATGCACCCGGTAAGGTGCGCGCGCGCTTTACGAACCTTATTGCTGAACCGGATGCGTCCGAAGAGGCCGTTACCGAAGCAGTCAATGACACGTTGAAGGCGATCGCGGCCAGCTTGTTGATGGAGCAAGTTCTCGCGCCGCGCTTTAATTTTACACCTAAGAAGCCTGATAGCGGGCCGGTCGAGGGTTTTGATTATGGCGAAGGCGGTTACGACCCAGACAAATGCAATATCGGTTTCAGTGATGTGAGCGGCCAGTTCCAGATCGAGATCAAGGGACTGAGTGAGCCGAAGAGCAAGGAAGCCGAACGTATCTGTCAGGAAGATTTGAACGAGGTGATTGCCGCCTTCGTGCAGGACAAGCCGACCGTCGAGCGGGGTATGTTCGATGAAGAGCTGGTGCCCGAAGAACTGACTCAGGTTCGTATGGGTAAGATCATCAAGGACAAGTATCCCGAGCTGGATGACGAAGATCAGGAGGCCGTTCGCCAACATGCCATTGCAGCCCTTAATCTGACGCAGAAGGCGAAAGAGGCAGCGCTGGAGATCGATGAGGAAAAGCAGACCGGGAATACCGCGCTGATTGAGGGTGTCCGGAAGTTCGCGATGGATGTTCGTGACCTCGACATCGATCTGATCGACCGGATTAATCCGTTCAGCGAGGCCTATGCAATCCTTGCCAAGACGATGAGCGAGGAAAGCCTCAAGCAAGTCGCGGCGATCATATCGGCCAAGAAGGTTCAGCTTACGCCCGAAGAGGCCCGTGATCTCGCCAAGCGCGCGCTGAAGTTCAAGCAGGAGCGAGGTAGGTTGCCAGACATTACGTCAGCAGACGCCTGGGAAAGGCGTATGGCCGAGGGCGTTGCCTATCTCGCCCGAATGAAGGCGGAGGCTGCCGATGGCTAAACAGTTTACAGAGGATGATGACGCACTTCTTGCCGAGCTCGGAATCGAAGTCGAGGCTAAGAAGGTTGCTGCAAGAACGCCGCAGGAAGAACGGGTTATTGCAGGCTTCGAGGAAATTCAGCGCTTTGTCGAGGAGCATGGTCATCCGCCGCAGCACGGCGAAGACAAAGATATCTTCGAGCGGCTCTATGCGGTTCGTCTCGATCGCCTAAGAGAGCTTGGCGAGTTCAGGCCGCTTCTGGAACCGATTGATAAGGACGGACTGCTTGAAGGTGGAATTGCTGTTGCAGCGACGATCGATGATGACATTGACGATGACGCTCTTCTTGCAGAACTCGGGGTCGAAACCCAGGCATCAGAGATCGCCGAGCTCCGTCATGTTCGCTCCAGCGCGGAGAAGAGAGCAGCGGAAGAGATCGCCAACCGGCAGCGATGTGAGGATTTCGACAAGTTCAAGCCACTGTTCGAGGCTGTTCAGCAAGAGCTCGATACCGGATCGAGAGAAACAAAGCAGTTCCGTAAAGACGCTGGCTTTGCAAAAGCGGACATCAAGGAAGGACAGTTTTTTATTCTTGGTGGACAGACAGCTTATGTTGCGGAGGTCGGAGAGTTTTTTGCTGCACCAAACGGGCAAACAGATGCCCGTATGCGCGTAATTTACTCCAACGGCACAGAGAGCGACCTGCTTTTGCGTTCAATGCAACGCGCCCTCTACAAGGATGAAACCAGCAGGATAATTTCCGATCCGGGCGCTGGCCCTTTGTTCTCCGGAACCGTTGATGACGAAGATGCATCCAGCGGAACGATCTACGTTCTCCGCAGCAAGTCTGACCTTCCGATTGTGAAAGATAACCGTGACGTTCTTCATAAAATCGGGGTCACGAGCGGCAAGGTCGAGCGGCGGATCGCCAATGCCAAAATAGATGCCACCTTCCTCCTCGCTGATGTCGAGGTGGTTGCGACTTACGAGCTCTTCAATATCAACCGCACTAAGCTTGAGAACCTGATCCATCGCATTTTTGAAGCCGCCCGTCTCGACATCGAGATCAAGGACCGGTTCGGGAATCCCGTTGTGCCGCGAGAGTGGTTTCTCGTGCCGTTTGCAGCAATAGATGAGGCGGTCGAGCGTATCAAGGACGGGACCATAAAGAGCTACACCTATGATCCGCAGCAAGCCCAGCTCGTTGAAAGGAAGGCGGGATGACTGATTTTACGCTCGATGGAAACAAACGCTTTGGTGAAAACGCAACGGACTTCTTGGATAACGTAAAGGACATCGATCCCGAGATGGCAGCGATACTCGAAGCCAATTGGAACAAGCTGCTTCCAGTCGTTCGTGGCGGAGAGCGGGATACAAAGTCCCGGACCGCATTTAACGAGGCAATTGCGGCGGCATTAGATGATTTTCTGACGCAAGAAGATGACGCGGAGGCTGAGTGATGCCGCGCTATTTTCTGAGTCGATTAAGGGTTGAGGGCTTTCGCGGTGTGAATAACCAGGGAAATCCTCTCGATATTAGCTTTAAGCCTGACGCTGTTAACTCGGTGTTTGCGATCAACGGCATTGGGAAGAGCTCGATTTTTGAGTCTTTGTACTATGCCATACACGGGACGATTCCTAAGCTTGATGATTTAAAGGCGCACGAACGACCTCAAGATTATTATGGGAACCGATTTCACTCAGGCAATAAGGCGCTGATCGAGATCGAGCTAGCGCCAGACGACGGCGGACCAGATGTCTCTGTCAAGATAGAGCGGGACTCATCCGGCAATCGCACGGTGACTAGTCCCAGCGGGCACAGCGACCCCGAGGGTTTTCTCGACACTTTGAATGAAGCTTTCGCACTACTCGACTACCGAACATTCTCACGCTTCATAGAAGAGTCGCCTCTGGAGCGTGGGCGCACCTTTTCCGCACTACTCGGTCTTTCTGAATACTCTGACTGCCGGCAGGCATTGCAGGCCGTATCCGACACCCGCGCGGTAAACACTGATCTTGAAATGAAGGTTATAGCCACTCAGATCGCCGGAACACAGCGGGCTCTTCAACAATCCCTTGCCTCACTCAGAAGTAGTTTCGAGAGGGTTACGGGGAAGCCTCTCGAAGACATCCAAAAGCTCGATGAGTACGCCAGTGAAGTCACACTGGCGCTTGGAAACGTCGAACTTTTGAAGGAGGCATTCGAAGGCAAAGAGCTGAGCGATATTGATTTCGGTGCAATCAAGGAGGTGATTAAAACTGCCGAAGGGGGAGAAAAAAGAAAAGAGCTTGAGGCAGCTATTGCCGATATAGCGACATTGGAGACATTAGCTGTTCATGACGCATCAACGATTGCCGACGAGCAGGAGAAGATCAAATCCCTTATAACTGAACGAGATTCTCTACTCGCCGCAACGCGGGGCGATCTTTTCGAGAAACTTTATGCCGCAGGTAAGGAAGTCGTCGAGAGCGAATCTTGGTCAAATGATGAACAATGTCCGCTCTGTGAGAGCGGCCTCCCGAGTTCCATTAGTGATCACATCCAGAGTCAATTGGCCCAATATGGCGCTACAGCCGCTAAGGCAAAAGAACTGGGAGATCAGTGGGAATCGTCTCATTGGCGTCAGTGTCTCTCCGATCACGAACTTTCAAGAGTCCTGAGTGTCGAAGATAAGGATCGTATTCTGTCGCGCCTAGACACTCGCATGAAATCCGGAGAGGTCAGAGACAAAGAAGCAAATGACGCTATTGGCCGAACAACAGCACTTACCGAACTTGCCTCTAAGAGGCTCGCGGAGTTGCAGGAAAAGAAGAAAGCTCTCGAAGCTGAACTTCCAAAATCTCTTGTCCAACTGACCGAACAGGTGGAATACGGGCGGCAATTCAAAGACGCCTTGCAGAGCTTCTGGGAAGGCCAAACAGAGGAGGCGGAACAGCAAGCACGATTGGATATTCGTGAACGCTGGAAAAAATTTATCACCAAAACGTCATCTCGTTTTTCTACCGCCGAGGCCGCCTTGTCCAAGGCCAAAATTAACGACATAGACGCTGAATATAAGTCCATGTACAAGGACATCATGCAAGTTGGTGACGTAGTTCCGGACTTGCAAAGGGCTGACGACAAAGAAGACCTGAACGTCGAGCTTAGTGATTTTCACGGTCAGCATAAGTTATCCGCGCGCGCCTTGCTCTCAGAGAGCTATCGAAACGCTCTAGCGATCTCCGTTTTTCTAGCTGCCGCCATGAAGCATTCGGGCGCGCCGCGCTTTGTCGTTCTTGATGATGTGACATCGAGCTTTGATGCAGGGCACCAATATTTCCTGATGGAATTGATACGAACGAAACTCCAGCACCCTAACAACACAGACGGTCTACAGTTCATTATCCTGAGCCACGACGGCTTGCTCGAAAAATACTTCGATAAGCAGGGCGGGACCGCTGCCTGGCACCATAATAAGCTTCAAGGCTCGCCTCCAATGGGCGATATCCTCCATCAGGCGCAGGGAGCAGACAGGTTAAAATCACGAGTGACCACGTTGCTATCTGCCGGACAGATCAGTGAAGCCGAGCCACTGGTCAGACAATATCTGGAATACAAGCTCCAGCAGATTATCCGAAAGGTGAATATTCCAGTGCCGCTTGATTTTGCGATCAAGGACACAAACAAAATGGTGAAGAATTGTCTTGATGCGATTGAGGAGGCTATCGATCTGCATCAAAAAGCAAATTCGCTTGTGCTCGACGCTCAGCAGGTACAGGACCTTTTGAACTCCCATGTTCCGGCGATTGTTGCCAACTGGGTTAGCCACTACGCAACGGGCGGGAGCAGTAGCTTTTCAGCGCCAGTTCTTCAGGGCGTCGTTAATGCTATCGATGCGATGTCGGATTGCTTTCGGTATGACGACACTTCTGAAACACCAACCGTTCGTCGATGGTATAGGTCGCTGTCAAAACGCTGATGCACACTTAGGCGTCGAGGACTAGCAATCGTCTCTGATCTGGAGGTCAGCGGCGAGCCCTTCGTTTTCAATCATATCGACGGTTCCATCCGGCTTCACTTCAAACTTGGCAGCAGACAGCTGGTTTGCATATAGAACTGTCGCCTCTAACAGAAAATGGCCCTGTTCTGTCTCGCTCTTGATCACCACAGGCTTGAGTTCGCGCTCGAATACGCGGCGCGTTTGCTCCGTCAAATCTAAAGGGACGATGGGGTCGTCAATGCTTTCGGCGACCAAGAACGGTCCGTGGTCGGATTCGATGAAAAAGCCGAGAAACCTCAGATATTCGACAACATTATCTCTCGTGAGGTTGATTGAGACTTTGGCGTTGTACTCGTGAATCGCGATTGAATGACCATCGAGCGGGTAGAGCTCGTCTTGCTCCATCAGAAAGTAGAGAGGCGGTTGGTCGTTACTCCCGCCGGTATCGGTGAGCCTAATCAGAGGTGCGTCTTGGTAGAACGGCAGCGGACATTCATGTGCCCGAGCCGCGTCTGTTAGTTTCGGGTATTTAGCGCCTGCATCCCTAACGGTTCCTATGATTTTGTTCGCGAGTGCGGCGGGAACGTCCCGCCATTTCTCTTCTTCATACATGTGCTGTTTCCCTTAATTCCAGCGGCTTGAGTTATTCATCCGAGTTCAGTGATCAAGTTTCCGCTCAAGGCTTTCGACAAGTTTCGAGCGAGCGTCCGCTCTTAGCTTGTCGAGATTGATCTGCCGCCATCTGATTGCAGGCAAATCAGGGACATGCTCAAGCTCGAGAAGGTTCCAATCCGGCTCGCCGCGTTCGAAGCCAATCAGGAACCTGCGATGATCATCGGGCATGTTGCCGACAATCTCCTTGATCAATGTCTCGCGTGTATCAAGTAGCGTTTCAAGCGGCACGGGCTCTTCGGTCATTCCTGCAAAGCCGCGATCATATTCGCGGGATATATCTTTTAGTGTCGGGCCGATTACTTCGTGCATCGGACGATCATGGCTCAAAAGATAGACGATGAAGGCACGGCGCAAATCATCCGTGATGCCTTCATTGGCCAGCAGGTCGCGCACGTCGAAGAGGTCGCGCGGATGTTGCCGGTCGAGGGCGGCGACGATCTTGCCGCCATAGAGATCGGCAAACGAGACGAGCTTCATTTCTGCGAACCCGAAATTGTCTTCGACGCTGGGAGAGACGGTTCGCGTCTCCGCTTCGAATACACAGCCTCTTAAAACCGGCGTGACTTCGATCTTGATCTGGACGCCATCACCACGCGCGAGCAGTTTCGTCACGGTTCCTTCAGCGTTCGGCATTCCCGGCGTTATATCTTCTGCCGGTGATCCCGAGCCCGCAGTTTCGGCGATCCGCTTCATCGCAGCGTCAATGGCGCTCAGGGAGTCCTCTCTCGACTGGACCGGCAGGTAGGTCAGGTCGATATCGACCGACAGGCGGGGCAGATCACGGACGAATAGATTGATCGCGGTTCCGCCTTTAAGGGCAAAACAGTCTTCTTCGGCTACGAAGGGCAGTACGCGAACAAGAAGCGATACCTGTTTTCTGTACTGGTCACTGAACGGCATCGAGGTCCTCCGGAATAGTTATCCGGTAGACCGGATCGAACTTGCCGCCGCGCACCAGCATGCGATCACCCGAGCCGAGATCAATCGCCTCGCGTTCAAGATGCTTGCTCCAGGCATGTTTGTGCCGGTCCGTAAAAAACAGGAAGAGCCGTTTGACCTTCACGCTATGACAATCGGCGAGGAGCTTGTTCAAGCGTCTCGGGCTGAGGGATGCGAGCCCCTCAAAGAGTTTGTCTGTTACATGGAAGCTCTCTTTGTCCGGCAGCTCGTCCAGCAGTTCGAAGATCGCCCGCTCCAATGTTGAGACTGTCAGAGGCCAGTCCCACTGACCCCACGGCAGCACATTGAACCCACCATGCAGGGGATCGGCATTTATCGACCGGTCGGTTTTGATGTTCCAGCTCAGGCTGGTCAGGCCCCGCGTGATTGGCTGATTGCGAAACAGGCGGGTGCTCTTGTGGAAGTTAAATTTCTGATCCAGCGGTAGCTTGCCCATCCAGCCGGGAAGCGTCTGGTCGCCATAGAGGTGAACCTCACGCACGTCATGTGAGAGGAAATGGGCGTAGCCCTGTAGTTCCAAAGCCGTGCGGCCACCGACAATGACTGGAAACTCCATCAAAGTCTGGAGCGATATAACGACCTGTTCCCATTTGAGAGGGCTGCCCGAGGCACCATAAGGGCGTCTGAAGACGCCGCGTGCCGGTTGTTCGAGCCAGTCGCTCTTGAGATATTGAGAGCGGAGTGAGCTGGAATAGCCGTGCCCGGTGAGCCAGTTTGCTGTGACCAGCAACCCTTCCGGCACCTTTTGCTCCAGGAGCTTTAACTTTGTCGGTTTTTGCTCATTCATACTGTGTAAAATAGCATATTTATAAAGTAACTTCAATATGGACTTTACGTCTTAGAAAAATTGCTAAGCCAAACTATGCGAAAAATTGATTTGGTAAAGTGATTTACCCGTTGGGGCGGGATTAAGCCATGCAGGTCAGCGCTCTTACTGCACCTTCTCCAGAACCCAATCGGCCAGACCGGTCTTAAGCGTCATGTCGGCCACCCTTGGCCCGGTCCAGACAAAGATATCGGGATGATCGGATTGCAAATCGCTCTTGGCCGTGTGGCAAACAAAGAACATCTGCTTGTAACCGCTATTTGCCTCAAAGCCTGCCTCGTAATCGCTCAGCGTCTTTTGATTGGCCTGGGATTTGACCTGTGCGAATGAGCGTTCACCCGTAACAGGGTTTTCAAGCTCGAACTCGATCATCTTCTGGCTTCCGCCAACGCGAGAAATCCGGGGCCATCCGGAACGCTGGAAGATCAGATCGATCAGCGTCTCAAAATCTTTCCAGTAAAGCCGGTCAACGACCTGTTCAAGGCTTTGCACGAGGGCTTCGCGGCACGCAAGCGCGTCTTTGACCTTCGGGTCCATTTCATCGTTGATGATGCGCAGAACAGCGTCAGCACTATCGATGTTGCAGATCGTTCCCCGAAAACCCGATGCCGTTTTCGTCACATAACCGGGGAGAGAGCGCATATGTAATGGTCGACCATTGATGTTTGTGTTTTGCCAGGAACCGATGCAAGTCCGGTAGCGGGACGGGCCGAGTCGTTCAGGCGCGATGGTCTGCCAATCCGGATCAAGGCACATCGCCACGGCAGTGTCCGCAAAGCACCACCACAGATCGCCGTCTATAAACGTGATCCATAAACAACTCTCCGGTTGCTCGTAGAAGTCTTTGACTTGTCGCATGTGATTGCTGGCGACAAAGGCTTTGTGGCCTGCATCCAGAAAAGATTGGTGAATAGCATCCCAATTCCCCCTGCAGCAGGCCTCATCCGATGCTTCGTGGTAGCCGAGATAGAGTCGACCTTCTTTGAGTGCCTGTTTCTCATAGCCCCCGCCACCGCCAAGCTTGATGAAGCGTACCGTGCTCGCCTTGATCTTGTCTGCCGTCATGATGCCCTCAGCATACGTTTAAGTTCTCTCAGGGCGTAGCCTTTGTTGCCGACTTCTTCGCGAACCTGGCGGACATCAATGCCATAAACGATATGGCCGCGTAGCGTCGTTGCGAACGACGCCCAAAACTTCCACTGTCCACCATCATCCGGGGCGGGCAGTTTGTCCGTGTCCCGGTGGCCAGCAAAACAAAGTGACCTTGGATTCTTCGAGCTGCGAAAGACGCTCAGCCGCTGCCAGTCATCCCGACGATAGCGCGTTCCCTTGGCAAAAACCGCTGACGCGATCGTCACGTTCTGTTTGTCGATTTCGTAGCCATGAGCTTCCATGACCTGCCTGACCATGTGGCCGATCATCTGCTTCACCCTATCGTCGAGAATTTCTTCGCCGAATTCCTCCCCGAATTCCGCGAGCAGTGCTTCTTCAATGCCCGCCACGGCAGGGTTCCCGAGATCGGTCGCCGTATCCATACGGGTCACGATGTCGGGCCGGTTCAAGAAGGGCCAGAGCTTCTTGCCAAGCGGAGTTTGCGCCAGGCTTTTGAAGTTGCCAGGATCGTATTCAAGCGTTTTTCTTTCCATGATTTTCTCCATCGATTGACGGCGCATCATACACATGCACCAAATTAATACAGTGTAAATATACACGGCATAAATAAAGTAGTCAATCCATTGGAATCAGACCTTGGACAAAGCGTCGCTGTTCAAGGCTTCTCCTCTTTCACCGCCAGCTCATTCAGATGGACCGTATCAATCGACATGAAGGCAGGAGGGATCGGGCTGTGCCAGTAGGTTTGCTGGAAATCCTTCACCGCACCGTCTTTACCCGCAATCTGATGTCGGCGCTGACGACCCGCCGTATGCGCGATCAGATCAGCGACTTCAAGACCAGGCTCCATGTGCTCTTTCGCCATGAAACAACCCTCGACTTCGAGGAGCTTTCCGGCTCCGTTCACCAGACTCATATTGGCCAGATCGAAATCCCGCTCTACGAGCTTGTCTCCGCGACCGGAGGCCTCGAAAACCAATGCGACATCTGTTGCATCCTCGTATGTGGCGACAAGCTGCCGCATGAAATTGATCGTCACCAACGAGATTGCACGGTGCCCGTCCACGCCCTCCGGGAGCTCCGTTCTGGAATCACTCATGGTGGCAAAGCGCCAGAACGGCTGTTTCAGGAACCTGTTGATTCCCGTAATCTGGACTTTGGTTGGCCGTGATTGCTCGAAATCTGTTGCATGGAAAGGCTTGTTCGCTCCGCCCAGCCGCTCACGCTTCAGCCTGCGCCACGGCTTTTTGATCAGTTTTCGATAGTCGCGCCCCATGACCGCGCAGCCGCCGCGTCCAAATGTCGGATTCTTCGGATCGCTGTAGTCCTCATTACCAGTCTCATCGATGAAGACCATGAGCGTCGTTGGAGTCGGGGCGAGGGTTTCGTCTATCATTACGTTTGAAATGATACATGAAGAATCGAGCTCGGGCCGAGATTACTCGGGAGTCTTCCCAAGCTTTCTTACCGCGCCCGCCTTTGCCTCCGGCGATAGCGTACCGGGCTCTCGTGAACCGAACCCCATTTTTAAGGGTTTCGGCCATTCGGCTTCGATCCCTCGCGCGTACTATTATTTGGTGAGCTTAGCCTGATAGGGCACCAGCCAGCACCCCAGTCCCGATGGTCCATACGGTCGTCGTCAAAGACTTCAAGACGCGGTTCCAAACGTTCGGTCGTGTTTTACCTGTTTTGCTCATGTGCACCTTCCTTTCCCTCGATTTGTGAGGCGTTACGTTGAAAAAACGTAGGGCTGATAGAGCCCCAAAACTAAGAAGACCACCGAGACAGGTGATGCTAAGGGAAATCGAATCCCAACTATACAGACCTATCAGGCTAAACTCACCAACCCCTTAGTGTATTGTATTTAGTGTATTTTTTCAATATTTTGCCTGCGAACAACGAAAAACAAATCAAGTCGGTTGCGTATCCCGCAACAAATCTAATTCTGGTTCGGCGCGCTTAGACAGATCAAGCTCAGGTGGCCCTTCTAATTTGGGACAAATTTGGGACAGTTGGGGGCCGATTCCAGCGACATATAGCGACACCGAGCGACACTTAAGTCATTGATTTATATAAAAACTTGTTGTTTTACAATGCCCTAAGATCGCCCTCCGAAGGCAGAGGTCACAAGTTCGTATCTAGTCGGGTGCACGAAATTTTTCTTCTGACTTCTCCCATCCGCCTGTTCCGGGATGGCGGAGCAAAACCCTCTTGAAATCGCCTCCCCTACTCCACCTTGCCGAACGTCTCTGCCATGAAGGCGGAGGCTTTCAGGCCGCTGCCGGTGAGGACAGCGATGGTGCGCTGGTCCGGGGTGATGCGGCCGCTGGCCAGCAGGGCTTCGGTGGCGGCGGCGGCGGTAGCGGAGGTGGGTTCGGCGTAGAGGCCCGCGGCGGACAGGCCCCTGACTGCGGTGATGATATCCTCTTCCGGCACGGCAACCGTGCCGCCGCCGGAGCGGCGGATGGCGTCGAGGACTTCGCCCATCCGGACCGGGCTTTTGATGGCGGTGCCTTCGGCAACGGTCGGATGGAAGGGAATGTCGCCAACCACGCCGTCATTTTCAAAGGCCGCATGAATGGGCGCACAGTTCGCGGGCTGGGCACAGAAAATGCGCGGCAGCCTGTCGATCTGACCGGCACGCAGCAGTTCGCTGAAGCCGATATCACAGCCCAGCACGTTGCTGCCTGCGCCGACCGGGATGACGATATTGTCGGGTGCCTGAAAACCGCAGTCTTCCCATAATTCATAAGCCAGTGTCTTGGTGCCCTGCAGGAAGAATGCCTGCCAGTTATGGCTGGCATAGAAGGTCTCTTCCGACTGCCGGATGGCCTCATACTGCGATTCTTCACGCGGACCGGGCACCAGTTGCACCTCGGCACCACAGGCCCGCATCTGCACCAGCTTGGCCGGTTGTGTCGAGGCCGGGGTGAGAATGCGCACCCGCATCCCCGCAGCCGCACCATAGGCCGCCATGGCCGAACCGCCATTGCCGGAGCTGTCTTCCAGAATGCCCGGCACCCCCACCTGTCGGAGATAGGACATCATCACCGAGGCGCCCCGGTCCTTGAAGCTGCCGGTCGGGGAAAACCATTCCAGTTTGAATTCAACCGGGCCGGAAGGCACCCGACCCGGCACCAGCGGCGTCATGCCCTCACCCATCGAAACCGGCTCGGTAATTTCCAGCGGCAGGGCACGGCGATAGCGCCAGATCGAACGGGTCGCTGTATCAATTTCTGAGCGGGTGATACCCGGCAGCGGCGTGATCATCAGCGGCTTGCCCGACGGTGCCCGCCAGAGCGGTGTTTCCAGCGGGAATGTTTCACCGGTTGATGACTCGATATAGGCAGGACGGGACATGGCACACCTTAAACTCAGGGAGAAAACGGAAAGAAAATGAAACGGCCGGACAGAACGCCCGGGGCCTCAAGATTACGCCAGCGCAGACTCTGCGGGCAACCCCGATCTGCGTGCAATCTGTCCGTCCAGTCCGCAATCCTGCCGCCAGCCTTGTCAATGCCGCACCGGCACGCCAGATCATAGGCGGAACAGGTTACTGAACGCGCCACTGCGCAAACGGATGGAGGAATTCATGAAACAGGTCGCAGGTGTTTATCCCGCGCCGCAGGGACACTGGGTCGGGGACGGGTTTCCCGTCCGGTCGATGTTTTCCTATGACAATCTGGCCGCCGAACTGAGCCCGTTTCTGATGCTGGATTATGCCGGTCCGGCAGAATTTCCCCCGGCGACCCGGCCTCCCGGGGTTGGACAACACCCGCATCGCGGCTTTGAAACCGTAACCATTGTCTATCGGGGTGAGGTTTCTCACCGGGATTCAACCGGTCAGGGCGGCACCATCGGGCCTGGCGACGTGCAGTGGATGACCGCTGGCGCCGGGATCCTGCATGACGAGTTTCATTCCCCCGACTTTACCAGAACCGGCGGTCTGCTGCAGATGATACAGCTCTGGGTCAATCTGCCCGCCCGCGACAAGATGGCTGATCCCGGCTATCAGGCCATTACCGACGCAGATATTCCGGTGGTCAGCCTGCCGGAAGGCGCAGGCCATCTGCGCATCATTGCCGGCAGCTATCAGGAGACCAGAGGACCGGCGAAGACCTTCACGCCGATGAATGTCTGGGATCTTCGGCTGAAACAGGGGCAGGGCTGTGACCTGCCGGCGACCGGGGGATGGACCACCGCCCTGATGTCGCTCGACGGTCGGCTGCGGGTCAACGGACAGGTTGATGTGGGGGAAGCAGAACTGGTGCTGTTTGAGCGGGCCGGTGAGACGATCCATATCGAAGCCGTCGAGGATGCAGTCCTGCTTTATCTCGGTGGCGAGCCGATTGACGAACCGATCGTCGGCTATGGCCCCTTTGTCATGAACAGCAAACAGGAAATCATTCAGGCGGTCGAAGACTTCAACAGCGGCAAGTTCGGCTCGATGCCCGCTGCCTGACCCGGAGGCCCCCCGGTCGTCTGATCGCCCCGGCTTGGCCCGGACGGGAAAACGGGGCTACAGTATGGACAGCCGCAAGCCCAACCGATCAGAAAGGCCAGGACTGACACCATGACTTCCGAGACCCAACTTACCCCCGAACAGCTGACCCACTATCGCGAGCGGGGCTGGATCGTTCCCGGCTTCAAGTTTCCGCCTGAACTGCTGGCCGAGATGCGGGCTGAATATGCTGCCCTGCTGGAGCGGAATGCCGACATCGCGTCGGATATCATGCTGGCCCCACATCAGGAAACCGGCGGGTCGCAGGGTGTGAGAGGCTCAAAGAAATGGCTGGAATTCGCAACCCATCCGGCCCTGATGGAGATCGCGGCACAGCTGATCGGCGAAGATATTATCCTGTGGGGCACCACCATTTTCGGCAAGCCGGCCCTGAACGGCAAGGAGACCCCCTGGCATCAGGATGGCGAATATTACCCGATCCGTCCGCTGGAGACCCTGACCATCTGGATTCCGCTGGATGAGGTCACACCGGAGAATGGGCCAATGCGCTTCCTTCCCGGATCCCACAGGGAGCGGAAACTCTATTCCCACAGCTGGGTTGAAGGCGACGACAAGACCATCAATCTGGTCTGTGATACCGAACATTACGACCCGGCCACGGCAGAGGATCTGATCCTGGAAGCCGGTCAGCCCTCATTCCATGATGTCTATATGATCCATGGCTCTACCGCGAACCGGACGGACAAGCGCCGGGCAGCCTTCATCATCCGGCTGATGCCGGCGACATCGTTCTACGATCATGCACTCGGAGCCAGGATCGGCGCAAAACACCCGGCACAAGGTTACGGCGTCCGCCCCCTGCATCTGGTTCGTGGTCAGGACCGGCATGGCAGCAATAACTTCACCATCGGACACTGATTTTCGCTACAGACCCGGGCCAGGTTTCATGGCATAAACAGAGCCTGACATTCCGGAGCCATGATCATGACGCTGTATCTGCTCGGCCTTGCCCTGTTCTTCGTGCCCCATCTGGTCTCGACCGCCCGTCCGCTGCGCAACAGCATTGTGGCCAGAATCGGCGAGACGCCCTGGAAGCTGGTGTTGACGGTACTGTCCTTCGCCGGGATCATCCTGATTGCCCTGTTCTTCCATAACGCTCCGGCAGATCAGCTCTGGGCACCACAGCCCTGGGGTCGGGCAGCGCTGTTCGCGCTGATGCCGGTTGCCCTGATTCTGGTGATCAGCGCCAACTTCCGGGGTTATATCAAGCGCCTGGTGCGCCATCCGATGTCAGCCGGGGTCATCATCTGGTCAGTCTGTCATCTGGCCGCGAATGGTGATATCGCATCAACCCTGCTGTTCGGCAGTTTCCTTGTCTACAGCATCCTCTCACCACTGGTCGCCGAGTTGCAGGGTCGTGCCCGGCGACTTGAAGATCCGAACTGGAAGGGCGACCTGATCAGCATCTTGATCGGCCTCGTGCTCTATGCCGCCCTGATGCATTTCCATGCTACCCTGTTCGGTATCGCTGTTATCGGCTAGGGCACAGCTTACACAGCCAGAAACGATCGCATATGAAACGCTGCCTGATCCGGGGCATAGGCCCGGTCAGCGGCGACCGGACAGGCATGGCGTGCCAGACATCCCTGATTCAGACAGTCCGTTCCCGGTCCACTGATATGGCGACGACAACCCGGAACGTCATATCCCGACGGTGAGAACGCCCCGACAGGGCAGGTCGTCAGGCAGGGTTTGTCACGGCAGCTGTCACAGGGTGACTGCGCCGGATCTTCGGACGCTGTCTGCTGACCTTCCGGCAGGACCAGAACCCCGCGAAAAGCCTGCCACAATCCGAAATGCGGATGAATTTTCAGGCCCAGCGGAGACTCGAAATACCGGCCGGTGCGCAGGGCCCACTGTCCGAAAGGTGGCCAGGGTGGTCCGTCGAACGGATAGATAACGCTGGCTCCGGCCTGTTCTGCAATCCGGCCCAGCCGCCGCCGGGTCCAGCGGTTCAGCGGGTCCGGCTCTCCGTCCTCACCCTGTTCCTGCATGAAAATGCGCCACATGTCCGGTCCGGCATTCCCGATCAGCAGGGCGTTGACGCCGGTAACACCAAAGGTCTGGGCCTCTTCCGGCGTCAGCATGAACGTTCCGCCAACATACAGCCCCGCATCGGCAAGAGCGGCCTCTGTCGACAGGGCTGTCATTCGCCGGAGGGTGGACGGTCTGCCGGATAGTCCCGGCCCGGTGGATGATAGGCTGGCAGCGACCAGCCACCGATAATGCCTGCGGCGCGGATGGCAAAGGCGACCCCGAATCCGACGATGGTGGCCAGTGATGCCTCGCCGGTCAGACGGTCAATCAGCACGAACATCCCGGCCCCTGCGGCGGCGGCCGTAATATAGATTTCACGGCGCAGGATAAGGGGGATTTCCGCACAAAGGACGTCGCGGATTATGCCGCCAAACGAGGCACTCATGACACCCATCAGAACGGCAACGGCAGGAGGTGCCCCCAGATTATTGGCGACACTGGCCCCGATGACGGCAAACAGTGCCAGCCCCATGGCATCAGCCCAGATCAGCCATCGGAACCGGCGGCTTTCCAGCCGGTGGGCAACAAAGAAGACCAGCAGGGCAACCCCGCTGCACAGCCACAGATATTCCGGCTGGCGTACCCAGAATACGGCACCACGGTCCAGCACCAGATCACGGATCGTGCCGCCACCGATTCCGGTCACCGTGGCGATCAGCGCAAAGCCGATGATATCCATCTGTTTCCGGGAAGCGGTCAGGGCACCGGAGACAGCAAAAACCGCGACGCCAATCAGATCGAGCACATAAATCATGGTGCTCATCTGTCCGGTCACGGCTCTATCTGCTCGCCTGCATAGACGCCCCAGAACTGGTCGCGGCGCAGCCAGCCTTCAAAACCGTCAACCTCGACACGGCACCAGTCGCTTCCGGCCGGGCATTCCGTGATGCGTCCGGTGACACCTGTCTCCAGTCGAGCAACCAGTCGTGAAGCTGCATCCGGCTCTGCCCGAAGCGCACGGACATCCTCGCGCACCATGAAACTGCGGCGTCCGGACAGCATGCTCTGATGCATCCAGCCCTCATCACCCTGCCAGTCCCGTATCTTGCGCCAGGTCCCGTATTCGCTGACAATTTCGACCGGCAGCCCGGCACGGCGATATTCCCAGTCCACAGGGTAACGAACCCCCGGTCCGGTTCGCATATTCACCTGATTGGCCCGGATCGTGACAAACCTCGGTATGGGCAGTCCGGTCGAGGATACACCGGAGGACTGTGCCAGCGCATATGTTGTCTGACCGGAAAGGCCCAGCGCCAGTATCACCAGCGCTACACGGCAAATCAGACGCAGCATGTTTCTCTCACAATCATTTCGACTCATGCGGCGATGATCCGCCCCGGTATTGCTCAGGTCAAGTCGTGCGACGCTGGACAGTGCTGTGGTAGCTTGCTACTTCACCGAGAGCGATATCGGGAGTGCGGGATATGCCAAACAGCCAGAAGAAAAAGCTTGTCGTTGTGACCCGGAAACTCCCGGACGTGATTGAGACGCGGATGATGGAGCTGTTCAACGTCCGGCTCAACGTCAATGACGAACCAATGTCGAAGGCACAGCTGATCGACGCCATGAAAACCGCCGATGTGCTGGTCCCGACCGTAACCGACCGGATCGATGCGACCATGCTGGCACAGGCCGGACCGCAACTGAAACTGATCGCGAATTTCGGCACCGGTGTCGACCATATCGATCTGGCGACCGCCCGCGAACGCAACATCGTTATTACCAACACGCCGGACGTGCTGACCGAAGATACCGCCGACATGACCATGGCGCTGATTCTGGCCGCCCCGCGCCGCGTGGTTGAAGGTGAAAACCTTGTCCGGTCCGGGCGCTGGCGGGGCTGGGGTCCGACCACCATGCTGGGCCGCAGAATCTGGGGCAAACGTCTGGGTATCATCGGAATGGGTCGTATCGGCCAGGCCGTTGCCCGCCGGGCCAAGGGGTTTGGGCTGTCCGTGCATTACCACAACCGCAAACCGGTGCATGAGGAAATCGAGACGGAACTGGAAGCAACCTACTGGGAAAGCCTCGACCAGATGCTGGCCCGGATGGATATCATTTCCGTCAACTGCCCGCACACACCGGCAACCTATCACCTGCTGTCAGCCCGCCGGCTGAAACTGATGCCCTCACATGCCTATATCGTGAATACGGCACGTGGTGAGATTGTCGATGAAAACGCGCTGACCCGCATGCTTCATGCCGGTGAGCTGGCCGGTGCCGGTCTCGACGTGTTCGAACATGAACCGGCGGTCAATCCGAAGCTGCTGGAACTCGATAATGTCGTGCTGTTGCCGCATATGGGCTCCGCCACCATCGAAGGCCGTGTCGATATGGGTGAGAAGGTCCTCATCAATATCAAGACCTTCACCGACGGCCACACCCCGCCGGACCGCGTCATTGCCAGCATGTACTGAGGCCCTTTACGCCGTCGATAGCCCGGCTGGATCCCGTCTTTCGACGGGATGACATGCTGGAAGCGACCGGAGTAACAGACGCCGGAGAGGCTTTAGCTGCGGTAATCGGCGTTGATGTCGATATAGGCGTGGGTCAGGTCACAGGTCCAGACCGTGGCGGATCCCCAGGCAATCCCCAGATCGATCTCGATATCAATCTCGTCGCCTTTCAGATGCTCGGCCACCGGCGCCTCGTCATAGCCGTCAACGGCTGCCCCTGCCCTGGCGACCAGAACACCACCGATGCTGATCCCCAGACTGTCACGCACCACACGTTCACCGGACTTGCCCACGGCCATTGCGATCCGGCCCCAGTTCGCGTCTTCACCGGCAATGGCGGTCTTGACCAGCGGCGAATTGGCGACAGAGAGGCCAACCTTGCGGGCTGACCGGTTTGACGCCGCACCTTTCACAGAAACCGAGATGAACTTCCGCGCACCCTCACCGTCCCGGACCACCTGTTGTGCCAGATCGGTCAGAACCTGCGTCAGCTTGTCCTTGAAATCCGACAGATCAGGGTCGTTGAATTCTCCGATCACCGGATGTTCCGTTGCACCTGTTGCAGCCAGCAGGATTGTGTCGCTGGTCGAGGTGTCGGAATCAACGGTGATGCAGTTGAAGCTTACCGCAGTCGACCGGTTCAGTGCCGATTGCAGCACCTCCGCCGGCAGTTTGGCATCCGTGAAAATGAACGACAGCATGGTCGCCATGTCCGGTGCGATCATGCCGGACCCCTTTGCAATACCGGCGATGGTAACCGTGGCATCACCGATCTTTGCCTGAGCCGACGCTCCTTTCGGGAAGGTATCGGTTGTGCCGATCGCCCGGGCCGCGGTTTCCCAGCCTGCCGGACTGGCCGACACCATACCGGGCAGCACATCGGCAATCTTGCCGGCGTCCATCCGCTCGCCGATCACCCCGGTCGAGGCAAGGAACACCTGTTCCTCGCCACAGCCCAGCGCCGATGCAGCAGCCTTTGCCGTGGTCGAAGTGGCCTGCAGACCAGCTGCACCGGTGAAGACGTTGGAGTTGCCCGCATTGGCGACAATTGCCCGGACCGATCCCTGAGCCAGATGCTGGCGACACCAGTCAACCGGCGCACCGCAAATCGCGGACTGGGTAAAAACCCCGGCAATGGTCGCCCCTTCGGGAAAAGCGGCCAGCAGGACATCATCGCGGCCCTTGTAGCGTATTCCGGCTGCAGCTGTTGCCAGATGCAGGCCGGGGACCGCCGGCATATCAGGGAAGCCCGCAGGGGCCAGCGGTGATGTTGCAATCTTCATGGCTGTCTCTCCCGGTCGCCGGCTTACTGTGCCGGCTTAGCAGGTTCGGAGGTCTTGGCAGGTTCTGTGGTTTCGGCAGGCGGTGCCACCGGTGCCGGATCAGCCTTCGCCGTGCCATCCATATTGAATCTCACGATTTCGGCTTTTGCGCGCAGTTCTTCGAGACGGGCCTGCAACAGTTCCGCACCGATCTTCTCTTCAAGCTGGTCGCGGACTTCTTCCTTTGTCGGCGGCGTTCCGACCTTCTTGTCCGTTACCTTGATAACATGCCAGCCGAACTGGCTTTTGACCGGGGTTTCGGTGATCGCGCCAACTTCCAGCGCAAATGCCGCATCGGAGAATTCCTTCACCATCTGCTCGGCCTGGAAGAACCCGAGATCACCACCATTCGGACCGGACGGACCAATGGATTTTTCCTTCGCAGTCTCGGCAAAATCAGCGCCGGCTTTCAGTTCCGCAATCACTGCTTTCGCCTTCTCTTCGTCATCAAGCAGGATATGGCTGGCCTTGACCTCGTCATTTACCGGGGTCTCTTTCAGATAGGTCTGATAGGCGGCTTCGACTTTCGCATCGGTCGCACCTTCCTTGACGATCCGCTCAACCTCGGCACGTGCAACAAGCTGCTGCTCGATTGCGGCCATCTGCTTTTTCACTTCGTCACTTTTCTCAAGGCCGCCAGCATAGCCGGCGCCCGACAGAAGACGGCTCGCAACCACACGGTCGACCAGAATGTCGAAGATACTGGAGGTCGGGATTTGCGCGGCCTGCGGGATGCCCTGCTTGAACTGTTCCAGGTCGGTAATGGTGACGGGCTTGCCGTCAACCGTTGCGACAACCGTGTCCGGTGTCGGCTGTTGTGCCGATGCCAGCGTCGCAGCGCCGAACAGTGCGGTCGAAAAAGCCGCAATGCGCAGCAGGTTAAAACGGATCATGCCTAGTCTCCCTGAATCTGGATAAAGCCCAATTGACTGTTAGGGCATATTGCAATTGCGGCGGAGACTAGCAAGCCCGCCATAAACTGACACGCGAGAATCACAGCCGTTAAAACGAACGTGAGAATTATCCGCAGGCGTGCCGGAATATCGCCTGGCAGCAACGGATACACATTGACAATTTATCAACGTTTTGTCATTGAATTGATCGGCAATTCTTTGGGAGAGTTTCATGGATACGGCAGTTCGGGAAAACAAATGGCAGTTCTGGATTGATCGGGGCGGCACGTTTACCGATCTGGTGGCGCGCACGCCGGACGGTGAGTTGCGCACCCACAAGCTGCTGTCGGAAGACCCGGAGCATTATGAAGATGCCGCCATTCAGGGCATCCGCGAACTGCTCGGCCTCAGCCAGAGCGACCCGATCCCGTCTGAGGCCGTTGATGCGGTAAAAATGGGCACCACCGTCGCCACCAACGCACTGCTGGAACGCAAGGGCGACCGCACGGCGCTGGTCGTGACCCGCGGCTTCCGCGATGCCCTGCGTATCGGCTACCAGAACCGTCCCCGTCTGTTTGACCGCAATATCAAGCTGCCGGAAATGCTGTTTGAAACCGTCGTCGAAGTCACCGAACGGGTTACGGCAGACGGCGATGTGCTGACCCCGCTGGATACCAGCGCACTTAAAGCCGACCTTCAGCCGGTCTATGACAGCGGCATCCGCTCTGTCGCTATCCTGTTCATGCATGGCTATCGCTACACCGACCATGAATCCGCCGCCGCAGAGATTGCGCGGGAGATCGGGTTCACACAGGTCTCGGTCAGCCACGAAGTCAGCCCGCTGATGAAACTGGTGGGGCGTGGTGACACCACCGTGGTTGATGCCTATCTCAGCCCGATCCTGCGACGCTATGTCAATCAGGTGGCGCGGGAACTGGGTGATGTGCGCCTGCAATTCATGCAGTCCAATGGCGGCCTGACGGACGCCGGTCTGTTTCAGGGCAAGGACGCCATTCTGTCCGGCCCGGCCGGGGGCGTGGTCGGCATGGTCGAAACCGCAAAGATGGCCGGGTTCAACGAGATCATCGGCTTTGATATGGGCGGTACCTCTACCGATGTCAGCCATTTCGCCGGCGAACTGGAACGCAGCTTCGAGACGCTGGTTGCCGGTGTCCGCATGCGTGCCCCGATGATGCAGATTCATACTGTTGCTGCCGGTGGTGGCTCGATCCTGAATTTTGACGGCTCGCGCTTTCGCGTCGGCCCGGAATCCGCCGGGGCCAATCCGGGACCGGCCTGTTATCGCCGGGGCGGGCCACTGGCCGTCACCGACTGCAATGTCATGCTGGGCAAGATCCAGCCCGAGCATTTCCCGAAGGTCTTCGGCCCCGACGCCAAAAGCCCGCTGGATGCCGATGTGGTCGCCAGAAAATTCAACACACTGGCCGCCGAGATCAAGGCCGCCACAGGTGATGACTTCACGTCGGAACAGGTTGCCGAGGGCTTTCTGAAGATCGCCGTCGAGAACATGGCCAACGCGATCAAGAAAATCTCTGTCGAACGCGGCTATGATGTGACCGAATATGCGCTCTGCTGCTTTGGTGGCGCCGGTGGACAGCATGCCTGTCTGGTGGCGGATTCACTGGGCATGCGCACGGTCTATATCCATCCCTTTGCCGGGGTTCTCTCAGCCTATGGCATGGGACTGGCCGATGTACGTTCACTCCGCGAGGAAGCCGTCGAGGCAACACTGGATGGTGACGTTGCCGGTGATCTGGATGAACGCGCCGAACGGCTGGCCGCTGATGCCCTGCGTGAACTGTCCGATCAGGGGCTTGATGGTGATAATGTCTATGTGCTGAAACGCGCCCATGTGCGTTATGCCGGGACCGACACCGCAATCGAGGTGGATTACGGCTCACCCGCCGCCATGTCCGCTGCCTTCAACGAGGCGCATCGCCAGCGGTTTGGCTTCGTCATGGAAGACCGTGGCCTGCTGGTCGAGGCGCTGACCGTCGAAGCCGTCGGTGCCACCCAGTCTGTCGAAGACCCGGAACTGCCGGTCAATGCAACTGCGGGCGACATTCCGCAGCTTGGCCGCACCCGTCTGTGGACCGATGCCGCCTTCCATGATGCACCGATCTATGACCGCGCGGCCCTGAAGCCCGGCCATGCCGTCCCCGGACCGGCTGTCATCATCGAGCCGGTCGGAACCACCGTGGTGGAACCGGGCTGGCAGGCCGAAGTTACCAGCCGGGATCATCTTGTCCTGCGCCGGGTCGAGGTCAAAAAGCGCGAATTTGCCATCGGCACCGACGCCGATCCGGTGATGCTGGAAGTGTTCAACAACCTGTTCATGTCGATCGCCGAACAGATGGGCGCGACGCTGCAGAACACCGCCTATTCGGTCAATATCAAGGAACGGCTGGATTTCTCCTGCGCAATCTTTGATCCGGACGGCGATCTGGTCGCCAATGCCCCGCATATGCCGGTGCATCTCGGCTCCATGTCGGAATCCATCAAGACGGTGGTGCGTGAACGCGGCGGCTCGATGAATCCCGGCGATGTCTACGTGCTGAATGCCCCCTATAACGGCGGCACCCACCTGCCGGATGTCACCGTCATCACCCCGGTCTTTGACGAGGCCGGAAAGGATATCCTGCTCTATGTCGGCTCCCGCGGGCATCAGGCTGATATCGGGGGTATCACCCCCGGGTCGATGCCGCCTGATTCCACCAGCGTCGATGAAGAAGGCGTGCTGATCGATAACTTCCTGCTGGTCGACCGTGGCCATTTCCGGGAGACCGAACTGCGCGAACTGCTCGGCTCCGGCCCTTATCCCTGCCGTAATCCGGACCAGAACATTGCTGACCTGCGGGCTCAGATTGCCGCGAATGAAAAGGGTCTTCAGGAACTGGCAAAGATGGTCACGCATTTCGGACTTGGTGTCGTTCAGGCCTATATGAAGCATGTCCAGAACAACGCAGAAGAAGCGGTTCGCCGCGTCATCGGCCGGCTGCAGGACGGCCAATACACCTATCCGATGGACAACGGCGCGGTCATCGACACGAAGGTCACGATCAACCGGGAAGCCCGCACGGCCATCGTTGATTTCTCCGGCTCATCAAAACAGGTCGCGACCAATTTTAATGCCCCTTCGGCAGTGGCCAGGGCTGCCGTCCTCTATGTTTTCCGGACGCTGGTGGACGACGATATCCCGATGAATGAAGGCTGCCTGAAACCGATTGAAATCATCATCCCCGAAGGATCGATGATGAACCCGGTCTATCCGGCTGCCGTTGTCGCCGGTAATGTCGAGACCTCACAGGCGATCACCGATTGCCTGTTTGCCTCGCTTGGTGTCATGGGTGCCGCACAGGGAACCATGAACAACTTCACCTTCGGCAACGAGACCTATCAGTATTACGAGACGATCTGTGGCGGATCCGGCGCCGGTCCGGATTTCGACGGCACCACCGCCGTCCATACCCATATGACCAACTCCCGGCTTACCGATCCGGAAGTGCTGGAATGGCGCTTCCCGGTATTGCTGGAAGACTTCCGCATCAACCATGGCTCCGGCGGGGGTGGCCTGCACAAGGGCGGCGACGGCACTATCCGGCGACTGCGCTTCCTGCAGGCGATGAATGCCGCCGTACTGTCCAGCCACCGCATCGTCCCGCCCTATGGCATGGCCGGCGGCGAACCCGGCGCCCTTGGTGTGAACCGGGTCGAGCGTGCAGACGGGACAGTCGAGGACGTGCCGGGCTGTGCCAGTGTCGAGATGGCCCCCGGTGATGTCTTCATCATCCGAACCCCGGCCGGCGGCGGCTATGGTGTGACAAAACGGCAGGAGGCCGCGGAATGAGCGATCATCCGAAGGAAGACCGCGCACCCCGGCCCAGCGTTCCGATTGTCTCATCCTCACATCTGGTGTCGGAGCGGGCGTCGGAACTCAGTGAACTGGAATTCGGACTGTTCATCTGTAACAACGCCTTCCAGCGCTGGATCGTCCGCTGTACCCAGGCCACGGGTATCACGGACATGAATGCGCTGGACGTGATGGTCATCCACACCATCAACCACCGCGCCCGCAACAAGCGGCTGTCAGATATCTGCTTCGTGCTGAACATCGAAGACACCCATCTGGTGAACTACGCCATCAAGAAGCTGCTGAAAGCCGGGCTGATCGACCGCGAGAAACAGGGCAAGGAGATGTATTACGCCACCACGAAGGCCGGTCAGGAAGCCTGCGAAAACTATCGCCGGATTCGTGAGGACTGTCTCATCACCGCCTTCGGCTCTACCGGCATTGACGGCGGCGACGTCGGTGCCTCCGCCGACCTGCTGCGCGCCCTGTCCGGCCTGTACGATCAGGCCGCTAGATCTGCGACATCACTGTAGATCAGTCAGGTTGACGGGCCGTGGGCCAAACAACCACCCGCCTCATCCTGATGAGCAGCGAAGCTGCGTCTCGAAGGACGGCAGACAGTCTCCGGCATCATGTCTCCCTCACTGTCCTTCGAGACGCGCCTCCGGCGCTCCTCAGGATGAGGATAAAACTGGCAAAGCCCTTATCTCTCTCCCCTCATCCTGAACTCGTTTCAGGATCGGGCGCAATTCCACTCCGTCTTATACCGGCGCATCAGCCGGGCAAGGGGATCCTGAAACGCGTTCGGGATGGGGAAAGGCAGCGGGTATCAGACGGACTGGCTACATCGCCTCGTCGTAATCGGCTTCAAAATTGCGGGCGAGGACTTCGCGTTTGCCGACATGGTTTGATTTCGACACCACGCCTTCCTTTTCCATCTGCTCGATGATCCGCGCCGCCCTGTTGTAGCCGATCTGGAGATGGCGCTGGACGAAACTGGTCGATGCCTTGCCTTCGCGGCAGACCAGAGCAACCGCCTGATCGTACAGGTCATCGCCGGAAGATTTGCCTTCCGGGGCCGGCATGCCGGGGAAAGCCGGCGCATCGGCGTCTTCTTCCGTGACCGATTCCAGATAGGCCGGGCTGCCCTGTGATTTCAGATGGTCGACGATGGCGTTGACCTCTTCATCCGACACGAAGGGACCATGCAGGCGGGTAATGCGCCCGCCGCCAGCCATATGCAGCATATCACCCTGACCCAGCAGCTGTTCCGCGCCCTGTTCGCCGAGGATGGTGCGGCTGTCGATCTTGGAGGTGACCTGGAAGGAAATACGGGTCGGGAAGTTGGCCTTGATCGTACCGGTGATAACATCGACGGACGGTCGCTGTGTCGCCATGATCAGGTGAATACCGGCAGCACGGGCCATCTGGGCAAGCCGCTGAATGGCGGCTTCCACATCCTTGCCCGCGACCAGCATCAGGTCGGCCATTTCGTCAACGACGATAACGATATAGGGCAGCGGCTCGAGATCCATTGCCTGTTCTTCGAAGATCGGCTTGCCGGTATCCTGATCGAAACCGGTCTGAACCGTGCGCTTCAGTTCTTCATTATTTTCACGCGCCTTGGCGAGACGTTCGTTGAAGCCGGCAATGTTACGCACACTGAGCTGACTCATGGCGCGATAGCGGTCTTCCATTTCACGGACCGCCCATTTCAGGGCAACGACCGCCTTCGACGGATCGGTAACAACCGGCGACAGCAGATGCGGAATGCCGTCATAGACTGACAGCTCCAGCATCTTCGGGTCGATCATGATCATCCGGCATTCATCCGGCGTGCAGCGATAGAGCAGCGACAGGATCATGGCGTTGATACCGACCGATTTACCGGACCCGGTGGTCCCGGCGATCAGCAGATGCGGCATGCGGGCAAGATCGGCGAATTCCGGCAGACCGCCAATATCCTTGCCCAGCGCCATCAGCAGGCGGGCGGATGATTTTTCATAGGACCGGGCGGCCAGCAATTCATGCAGATAAACCGTCTCGCGCTTGCGGTTCGGCAGTTCGATACCAATGACGCTGCGTCCGGGAATGGTGGCGATACGAACGGAAATGGCACTCATGGAGCGGGCGATGTCATCGGCCAGACCAATCACACGACTGGTCTTGGTACCGGGGGCCGGTTCCAGTTCATACAGCGTGACCACCGGACCGGGATTGACCTTCACGATCTCGCCATTGACGCCGAAATCCTGCAGAACCGATTCCAGCATCCGTGCATTCTGTTGCAGGGCGTCGTCGGACTGGCTGGGGTCCATGATGGCGGGTGGCGCTTCCGTCAGCAGATCAAGCGGGGGAAGCTCGAACTCGCCATCGACACCGAAATCCAGTTTCTTCTGACGGCTGGCCTTCTCGCGGTTGCCGGTTTCCGGACGTTCCGGTTTCTGCGCCACGACAGGCTTACGCTCACGACGCACTTCGGCATCGGCCTCCGCCTGCATGACGGGTTCGGCTTCACGCGTTTTCGAGGGGCGAACGGGAGGGCGGGCGAGTGACGTATCACGCTGCATCCGGGGTTCAACCCGCTGCGGACGGCGTTTCGGCAGCCATGACAGCAGGGTACGGCCAATAGCCGGGGCCTTTGCCCCTGCGGCACCGGCAACACGACCGGCCTTCAGGGTAGCACGCCCGGCTCCCGCCAGATCACGACTGGCGATAGCCGCTGCAAACAGGGTAATGCCAGCAGCAACGACAAGGGCGACAAGACCAACACCGACCAGCCCGACTGCACCGCCAATTCTGGCCGTCACCGCATCCGCGCCCTGCATCAGACCAGCACCGATGGCGCCGCCCGGACCGGAAACAAGCTGCCAGCCGGAAAACATATCCAGCGCCGACGCCGCCAGTGTCATGAACAGCATCGCCAGCAGCAGGGAGAACCCACGAATCCAGGGCCAGACGATAGTGCCGCCCCGCATGATCCGAAGCCCCCAGGCAATCAGGCAAAACCCCGGCAGCAGGGCCGCAATACCAATCAGTTGCAGGCTGATATCAGCGAACAGCGCGCCCGGAAGCCCGGCCCAGTTCTGTACCGGACCAGCAACTGCCACATTGATACTGGGGTCCGTCGGCTTGTAGCTGAACAGCGCCGCCAGCAAGGCCGCGCCCATCAGGGCAAGCAGCAGGCCACGCGCCTCACGCAGACGCCGTTTCAGGAATTCCGACAGGTCAGCCGGCAGGAAGGCCGGACGACCGGCTTTGCTTTGTGCCATGATCTTGAGCGACAGTTCTGTTTCTATACAGCCCTACTATCGCCGGACAGGGTTGCCAAAAGGTGAAGAAACAGCCCGGGCTGCTCAGAAGAGGAACAGGTTTCAGGCCGTTTCCTGCGTATTTGCGGGCCAGTTATGGCGCAACAATTCAAGAAATGCAGATGCGGCCGGTGCCTGAGACCGGTCCTTCCGCGTGATGATACCGAGTTGCTGCATCATTCGTGGTGACGACAGATGCCGTGAGGCGATACCGGAAAAATTGATCCCCGTCAGAATCGCCGAAGGTGCCCTGGCAATCCCCAGCCCCCGCGCAACAAGTTCAAAAGCCGTGGAATACTGGGTGACTGTCACCCGTGAATGAAGAGCAACCCCCGCCATCAGCAGGGCGTCATCGAACAGCCTTCGTCCGGCCGATTCTGCGGGCATGGAAATCAGCGTTTCTCCTGCCAGATCATCCAGCGACAGGCTGTCCTTCTGTAACAGCCGGTGGCCGTTCGGAAGAACAATCCGGTAATCCTGCTCTCCCAGATGCTCTGTCTCCAGGGGACCACTGACAGTCGAGATGTCCCCAAGCCCGAAATCCACGGCACCGCTGCGTACATCCTCCAGCACTCTGGCCTGAACGCCTTCCTGCAATCTGACCTCGACATTAGGAAAGGTGATGGCAAATTTCTGCAGGGCCAGCGGCAGGATACCATGGGCGACCGACATCAGGCTGGCGATGACAATCTGCCCGCGTTCGACCTCTGCCAGCTCCCGGATGTTCCGTAGCCCGACACCGATATCCGCGAGCAGGCGTTCCGCCAGCGGCAGGAATTCACGCCCCGCAGCGGTCACCGTAACCCGGCGCGTCGTTCGCATGAAAAGCGATGCTCCGAGAATCTCCTCAGCGCGCTGGACCGTCCGGGTCAGGGTTGGCTGTGAGACCCCGACATCCGCAGCAGCAGCCGCAAAATTGCCATATCGCCAGACCGCTACCAAGGCCCGGAGATGACGGCTGCCCAGGTCGAAGTCTGCATCACGTTCCATTTGCCTGCCTGTTATTACGTTTTATGCATTAATAATGCGTATTGGATAAAAATTGAAATTATTTGAGGGCAGAGAAATAGTAACTCTCCGGTTGTTAGACCTTTCCGGAACATTTCCACCCCCGGCAACCCTGACCCTGAGGTAATCCATGACCGTAGCTGCCACCGACATTCAGATAAGTCCGACCGGTACGGTCTATGGGGCCGAGATCACGGGAGCAGACCTGACCAGATCCGTCAGTGATGAATTATTCGGCAGAATTGAGGCCACACTGAACCGCTATGCCGTTGTTGTGATCCGGGATCAGAAACTGACCGGCGAACAGCTTGCCGGGTTCAGCCGTCGGTTCGGGACGTTGCAGATCAATGTCCGGGCAGAGGCCAATAGTGGTGAAGCGCCGGAGATTTACTGGATCTCCAACATCACAAAAGACGGCAAGCCGGTCGGATCACATGATGCTGGCCGCTACTGGCATTCCGACCTCTGCTATCTGGAGAAGCCCAGCCGGGCGACCCTGCTGAACGCCATCGAGGTTCCCGAGAAAGATGGCAGGGTCTATGGCGACACCTGTTTCATTTCAGCCGTCGATGCCTATGACGCCCTGTCCGATGAAATGAAACAGCGGCTGGCCGGTCTGCGGGCTGCTAATGGTTATCGCTTCATGTGGAACAAGAAGGCCCTGGAATTTGGCCTGCGCCCGGTCCTGAGTGAGAAGGAACTGGAGAAATACCCGGCTGACGCCATTCACCCGGTCGTGCGCACCCATCCGTATACCGGGCGCAAATGCCTGTATGTCTGCGAAGGCTATACCCATCGAATTCTGGATTTACCGGAAAGCGAAAGTGATGACCTGTTGCAGGAACTGTTCACCCACATGAAGCAACCCGCCTTTGCGCATAACCATAACTGGCGCATTGGTGATCTGCTGATCTGGGACAACTGTGCCGTACAGCATAAGGCGACCAGTGATTTTCAGTTGCCGTTGCGGCGTCTGATGCAGCGCTGTACCGTTGAAGGAAGCATACCTTTCTGAAACGCCGTCGCAACAGACGGGCATTCCCCATAAACAAAGAGGGGCGCCCGAAAGCGCCCCCCAGTCTGCGGTGTGGCAACCGGGTGGGGGTAGGTCACCACAACGCAGTCTTCACGGTCTTCTGCTATTCAAGCTTTATGCCAACTCCGGATCGGCGGTTCTCTCCGGATTCCGGGCCTGCCACCGACCGGACACCGCCTCATATTCAGGCAGCAATCAGGAAGTGATGAAAATCCAGCCACCTTCCTGATTGCTGACCCGGATATCCCTTAGTGAACGATCTCGCCATGCAGGGCGAGATCCAGTTCCCGCTCCTGTTCCGGCGTTACCCGCAGACCGACCGTCAGATCCAGCGCCTTCAGAATGATAAAGGTCATCACGCCGCAATATCCGATTGTCGCCAGCACACCATAAAGCTGGGTCCAGACCTGACCGGGGTTGCCTTCCAGCAGCCCGGCAGTGCCACCAATGGCTTCGACTGCAAAAACGCCGGTCAGCAACGCACCGACAATGCCGCCAATACCATGCACACCGAAGCAATCCAGGGCATCGTCATATTTCAGCCGGTTCTTCAGCCAGGTCGCACCGAGGAAACAGCACCCGCCGGAGATCAGGCCAATGGCCAGCGCACCCGTAGGGTTGACGAAACCAGCCGCCGGTGTGATTGCAACCAGCCCGCCAACAGCACCAGAAATGATCCCAAGCACACTTGGCTTGCCGCGCACCGCCCACTCCACGGCCATCCAGCTCAGGGCCGCTGCGGCGGTACAGATCTGCGTGACGGCCATGGCCATGCCAGCCGTTCCGTTTGCAGCCACCGCCGATCCGGCGTTGAAGCCAAACCAGCCAACCCACAGCAGGGAGGCCCCGATAACCGAATAAATCAGGTTGTGTGGCGCAAGGTTTTCTGACCCGAGACCCGTCCGCCTGCCCAGCACCAGCGCCGCCACAAGTCCGGCGACACCGGCATTGATATGCACCACGGTTCCGCCAGCGAAATCCAGTACCCCGTCGCCACCAAGGAAACCGCCACCCCAGACCCAGTGGGTAATCGGCGCATAGACCACCAGCACCCAGACACCGGAAAAGACGATCATCGGCCCGAACTTCATACGATCAGCGAAGGCCCCCGTAATCAGGGCGGGCGTAATAATCGCGAAAGTCATCTGGAAGGTCATGAAGACCGATTCCGGAATCGTACCGCTGAGGCTGTCGACACCCATCCCGAGCAGGAATGCCTTGTCGAGACCACCGATGAAGGCATTGCCCTCGGCAAAGGCCAGACTGTAGCCCAGCATCATCCAGAGCACTGTCGAAAGACAGCAGACCGTGAAGCACTGCATCAGCATGGACAGCACATTCGACCGGCGGACCATACCGCCATAGAACAGGGCCAGACCGGGTATGGTCATCATCAGAACCAGCAAGGTTGATGTGAGCATCCAGGCCGTATCACCACTGTCGGGTTTCGGTGCCGCATCCTGAGCCAGCGCACTGCCAGTGCTGGCAAGCAGGGTCAGGCCGGTTATCGCCGTCAGGTAGAGTTTC
Source organism: Alphaproteobacteria bacterium HT1-32 (assembly GCA_009649675.1). Lineage (NCBI taxonomy): Bacteria > Pseudomonadati > Pseudomonadota > Alphaproteobacteria > Alphaproteobacteria bacterium HT1-32. The sequence continues at coordinate 1,064,675 of WJPL01000001.1, forward strand.
TTCTGCACAATCCGCGTCTCCTCTTTGCGCCGTCCCCACGACGACGCCTGTTTTGAGGAGACTCCCTATCAAGTTCTGTGCCGGGAACGAGAAAACGGGAACAAACTGCCTAAATTGGCGACATTCAGGACGAAATCGGGCAACTCAGCCCCATCAAACTGATTAATAAATATGCAATTGCTGAAATTTTAACAAAAAAAGAGGGGGCCGAAGCCCCCTCAAGTCACTCACTGCCAGAACAGTTATCAGTTGAGAGTCTGCGACCCGCGACCGAATTCCGGATAGGCTTCCATACCGAGCTCTGCCCGGTCGAGGCCCATATCTTCGTCTTCTTCCGATACCCGGATACCGATGGTGAATTTCAGCAGCATCCAGAGTGCGGAGCTGGTGACGATCATGAAGACGCCGACGCCGACGATACCCATGATCTGCGCACCGAAGGTGGCGTCACCATTGGACAGCGGCACAGCCAGCGTGCCCCAGATACCCGCGACCAGATGGACGGAGATTGCACCCACGACATCATCGATCTTCAGCTTGTCGAGCAGCGGCACAGCGATCACGACCAGCGCACCACCGATGGCACCAATCACGATGGCAAGCCACGGTGCCGGAGCCAGCGGCTCGGCGGTGATGGCAACCAGACCACCCAGCGCGCCGTTCAGCGCCATGGAGAGGTCAACCTTACCATACAGAAGCTGCGTCATGATGATGGCGATCACAACACCGGCGGCCGCGGCCAGATTGGTGTTGATGTAGATGTTGGAGATCGCAATCACGTCGGCCGCAGAACCCAGTGCCAGCTGCGAACCGCCATTGAAGCCGAACCAGCCGAGCCACAGGATAAACGTACCGAGTGTCGCCAGCGGCATCGACGAACCGGGGATCGGCATCGCCCGGCCATTGACATACTTGCCCTTACGCGCACCGAGGATGAGGGCACCGGTCAGGGCCGCCCAGCCGCCAACGCTGTGCACGATGGTCGAACCGGCGAAATCGAGGAAGCCGCCTTCGGACAGCCAGCCGCCGCCCCATGACCAGGAACCCTGAATCGGATAGAGCACACCGGTCAGAACCACCACGAACAGCAGGAACGGCCAGAGCTTGATCCGCTCGGCCAGCGTACCGGAGACGATTGATGCCGCCGTGGCAACGAACACCATCTGGAAGAACCAGTCGGAACCCGCTGCATAACCGGCGCCGTCTTCGCCACCCAGCAGGGCCGCAAGTGCGCCATCGGCACCGGCCGAAAGAGCGGCTTCGGCTTCACCGGCACTCCACATACCCGGCGAACCGAAAAAGCCGGAGACATCCGCATACATCAGCTGATAGCCAACGATGTAATACATGATACCGGCGATCGAATAGAGTGCGATATTCTTGACGCACATCGTCGCCACATTCTTCGTACGAACCAGCCCTGCTTCCAGCATGCAGAAGCCAGCGGCCATCCACATCACCAGAAATCCGGAGATCAGGAAGGACAGGCTGTTAAAGATAAACGGATCTTCGTTGATTTCCTGAGCCTGAGCCGGGGCTGCGAGCGCAAAGGCCGCAATCGCCGCGGGCAGGCCGACTTTCATAAGCTTGTCGAGCTTTGTCATTACATATGTCCCTTTACAGCGCTTCGGTGTTTTTCTCGCCGGTCCGGATCCGCACCGCCTCGTCGAGGCCGAATACGAAAATCTTCCCGTCGCCGATCTTGCCGGTCTGCGCTGCAGACTGGATCGTCTCCACCACCTGTTCGGCGAGTGAATCGTCAACTGCGATTTCAATCTTCACCTTCGGCAGGAAATTCACCTGATATTCAGCACCACGATAGATTTCGGTCTGACCTTTCTGACGGCCGAACCCCTTAACTTCACTGACGGTAAGCCCCTGCACGCCGAGAGGTGTCAGCGCTTCGCGGACGTCCTCCAGCTTGAAGGGCTTGATGATTGCCATGATCAGCTTCATCGGATTTATTCCCTTTGTTGTGTGTCGCTCCCGGCCTGTCGCTGCCCCCTGGCAACCACCGGTCGGACCGGATTACTACGCACCCCACCTCAGCCTTCTGCCTCATCACCGGGGATAAAGACGCTCAGCTTGCGGTTTTGCGCTGCAACATCACCTAACAAGAACCGTGCCGGAATCCGGTTTTTCATTGAAAACACAGTGAAAACAGTTAGTTATTAGGCGACATTGATGATGTTCTGCCCGATTGGCGGTCAAACGATGTGGTTACTTTTTGATCATCATAATATGAGTGCTTATTTTTTATGCATTCACAGCGCTCCAGAACTGCCCATTCTTTAAGCTTGAGAAAGTCTTCCGATGGCCATTGCACCCAAATCTCCCCGATCTGAGGATGTCACCGACCTGATCATCGCCGGTGGCGGACTGGTTGGCGCCACACTGGCGCTGGCTGCGGCCCGGAACGGGCTGTCCGTGGCAATCATCGATCAGGGGCATCCCGGAGACTATCTCAACGCCAGCTATGACGGGCGCTCCTCAGCCATTGCCTACAGTTCGCGCCGCATGTTCGGCATGCTGGGGGTCTGGGAGGATATGCTGCCCGATGCCGGGGAAATCCGCGATATCCGGATCACAGACGGCGCGTCACCGCTTTACCTTCACTATGACCATCGCGAAGTGGGGGACGAGCCGCTGGGCTGGATTGTTGAAAACCAGGCGATCCGCCGGGCCCTCCTCGGAGCCACCCTGAACCACCCGAACATCCGCTGGCATCACGGCGATACGGTAACCTCATGGCAGGCAGAACCCGCAGATGTCCGGGTGACAACCGGCAAAGACTGTCAGATGTCTGCTGCTCTGCTGGTCGCTGCCGATGGCCGGAACTCCCGGCTGCGCACCCAGGCTGGCATCCGCACCAGTGAATGGACTTACAACCAGACGGGAATCGTCTGCACCGCGATACACGAACACCCGCATGACAATGTAGCCCATGAACGCTTTCTGCCTGCCGGGCCGTTTGCCATTCTGCCTTTGCCGGATCGCGAAGGCCGGCACCGGTCATCCATTGTCTGGACTGAACGATCAGATATCGCAGCCGCCATCATGCAACTGGACCAGGCCGGGTTTGAAGCGGAACTGCGCAGCCGGTTCGGCGACTTTCTGGGAGAGGTCACGACCGAAGGCGGGCGCTGGTCCTGGCCGCTGGGCGTCGTCCATGCGGAAAAGTATATCGCACCGCGCCTCGTCCTCGCCGGAGATGCTGCCCACGGCATCCACCCGATTGCCGGGCAGGGCTTCAATATGGGCCTGCGCGACGTGGCGGCACTGGCTGAAGAACTGGTCAATGCCCGCCGGGTCGGACTGGATATCGGCGGGGCAGACGTGCTGGCGCGCTATCAGCGCTGGCGGCATTTCGACAACACCGCAATGCTTGGCGTGACCGATGTTCTGAATCGCCTGTTCTCGAACAATATTCCGCCCGTCAGGCTGGCCCGCGACCTCGGCCTCGGCGCCGTAAACCGGCTGCCCGGCCTCAGACGCCTGTTCATGCGCCACGCCATGGGCACCACAGGCGACCTGCCACGGCTGCTGGCGGGTGAACCGATTTAGGGGACACTCTGCACCCTAGAGCTTCCGGAAGATCACCGACAGGTTGTTCGCGGGCATCTCCACCGGTTCTTCCGGCTCAAACCCGGCCGCTTCTGCCAGTGCCGTCACCGCTTCCAGATCGCGAATGCCCCAATCCGCATTCTGACTGCGGAGCGTTTCGTCAAAACTGGCATTGGAGGGGGCGGTATGCTCTCCCTCAACCTTATAGGGGCCATACAGCATCAGAAAGCCACCTGGCCTCACACAGGCGCCTGCCCCCTTGATCAGCCCTTCGCAGGCACTGTAGGGGGAAATATGGATCATGTTGGCGCAATATACGCCATCGACTGATTCCATGTTCCAGCGCCGGGCACGGGCATCAATGACCCGGGGCGGCAGGGCGATGTTCCGAACCTTCTCGCGCCGCGCCCAGGCCGCGACTGAAGCCCGCATTTCCTCATCCGCATCCGAGGGAATCCAGGTCACATCCGGCAGCCTCCCGGCAAACCAGACCGCATGCTGGCCGGTACCGCTGGCGATCTCCAGAATCGTCGCCGGGCCTGTGATCAGTGTCTTCAGAACAGCCAGAATCGGCTCACGGTTACGTTCGGTCGCCGGTGCATGGCGGCGTGGATCCTGACTGAATGTATCCGAATAACCTGTCACGTTTCTGTCCTCCTGTGCCTTCAGTCACTGACCAATACCCCCCGATGCACCGCCTGTCGACTGCTGTGGATTGAGCCGCCGCAAAAGCTGTGCTACGCCGTAAACATGCTCGACGCTATCAAAAATCTGCTTGGCCTCGATGACGCCAACAGTCGCCCGAAAGACCGGCGCAGCCGCGAACGCGATATAGCACTCGCCACCTCTGCCCTGCTGGTCGAAGCCGCCATGATGGATGGTGAATTCACCACGGATGAACGCCGCGCCATTGCCGCCATCCTGCAGGACCGGTTTGATTACAGCGCCGCCGACGCCGTCCACCTTATTGAGGAATCTGTCGCGCAGCGGGAAGCAACATCCGATATCTATCGCTTCACCCGCGCGGTCAAAGACAGGTTCGACGAGGCCGGACGTATCGAGATCGTCGAGCATCTCTGGCATGTCGCCTATGCCGACAATGTTTTACATGATTATGAAGCGCATCTGGTCCGCCGGGTGGCCGGGCTGCTCTATGTTCCGGACACGGAAAGCGGTGCCGCCCGGAAACGGGTGCTTGCGCGACTGGGAATCGCGGAATAAACCATCAGTCGGATTTTAATACTCCCGATCAGAGGCAATGGGCCGGAGAGAAAGATGACCTACGTCGTTACCGAGAACTGCATCAAGTGCAAATACATGGATTGTGTCGAAGTCTGTCCGGTGGACTGCTTCTACGAGGGTGAGAACATGCTGGTGATCCACCCGGATGAATGTATCGACTGTGGTGTCTGTGAACCGGAATGCCCGGCTGAAGCCATTCTGCCCGATACCGAAGGCGGTACCGAGGACTGGATCGAGCTGAACCGCGATTATTCGGAGAAATGGCCGAACATTACCCGTCAGGGCACACCGCCGGCAGACGCAGCGGAGTGGGACGGCAAACCGAACAAACGCGAAATGCTGAGCGACAATCCGGGCAGCGGAGACTGATCTGGGCGGCAATTTCGCGCCTGCAACATCGATCTGTCTTTTTCTTCATTTTTGTGTTATAACCGGGAAACTGACCGTCAAAAGCGGTCGGTTTTTCTGTGTCCGGATATTGGAAAACCAGTTTCCGGCGTGAGCTGACTGGACGTCAGTCAGCTTTTTGTCTTCCCATTGCGGCGACCAGATACACGGGCCCGGGGCCTGTGACTGTCCGGTGAGCCAGCAGTCGGACAACGGGTATAACATTGAGGTAAATTGAGCGAATGTCTCAGGAATTGGCGTTTGATATCGGTGATTTCGTTGTCTATCCGACCCATGGTGTCGGCAAGGTCGTTGGCGTCGAAGAACAGACCATCGGTGAACACGAACTCAAACTGTTTATTATCACCTTCGAAAAGGACCGGATGACCCTGCGGGTTCCGGTTGAAAAGGCCGCAAACTCGGGTTTGCGCCGGCTTTCGAACCGGAAGATCATCGACTCCGCCCTGACGACCCTGAAGGGCAAGGCCCGGGTCAAGCGGACCATGTGGTCGCGCCGGGCACAGGAGTATGAAGCCAAGATCAATTCGGGCGATCCCGTTTCGATTGCCGAGGTTGTCCGCGACCTGCATCGTGGCGAAGGCCAGTCCGAACAGTCCTATTCCGAACGGCAGATGTATGAGTCTGCTATTGACCGGCTGGCCTGCGAACTCGCCGCTGTCGAGAAAATCGACAAGGACAAGGCAACGGCCAAACTTGAAAGCATGCTTGCCGCCTGATCGGCTGTCAGGACCATAACATCCCGGTCTCTTCGATCTGGTGTTACGGTCCTGCTTTCATCTAGACTGCAAACATGACGGATGATCTTTCAGACGCCCTGTGGGGCGCGCAGCTTGACCACCTCACCTTCATCTGCCCGGATCCGGCGCAGATGGCGGATTTTTATGGCTCGGTTCTGGGGTTGGCGGCACAGCAGACGGAAGGCCAGTCTTTCCTTCTGAGCGGTCCCGGGCGTCGCATCGTCATCCGTCCCGGCGAACAGTTCGACCAGACCGGATCGGCCTTCCGGTTTGAAACTGCGGCGGCGCTGGAACGCTACCGCGCTGCCCTCACCGCAGGCGGGCTGAACCTGAAACCGCATGGCTCGCCCTTTCTGGCCGACGGATTTGCCGTCGCCGATCCGGATGGACGGGACATTCAGTTCGGCATCACAGATCCGGACATCATGCTGCCTGTTCCCGCGGACACCACACCGCCCGGCAGGCTGCAGCATGTCGTCGTTGCGACAACGGATCTCGGACAGATGATCCGCTTCTACGAACAAACCCTGGGTTTTCGCCCGTCAGACTATGTCGTTGATGAAACCGCTGATGAACGGCCTGTCACCGCAGCTTTTTACCGGTCCGATCCGGAACATCACAGCTTTGCTGTTTTCCGTGCCGACAGTACCCGTCCCGACCATCATGCCTATGAGGTTGAGTGTTGGAACGATATTCGCGACTGGGCCGACCGGCTGGCGGAACGCGATATTCAGATCTGGTGGGGGCCGGGGCGGCATGGCGTCGGCAACAACCTGTTTTTCATGATTGAAGACCCCTGGGGCTACAAGATTGAGTTGTCCGCCGAACTGGAAACCGTACCGGCGGAAACTGAAGTCCGCACATGGGCGCATGGGCCGCGGGCGCTTAATCTCTGGGGCAACGCCTGGATGCGCAGCTAGGCGGCCTCCCTGTTCATCATCCGGGCTTGCCAAATCGACAACACAGGCCAACTGTTGTTGCAATGCAACAATTTCCAGACCTCACATAAGAAGGAACTGCCATGCTCTCGGGAATGAACGCTATTGTCACCGGCTCCACCAGCGGCATCGGCCTTGCCATGGCCACATCACTCGCCAAAGCCGGCGCAAACGTGATGCTGAACGGCCTTGGTGATGCCGCCGAGATCGAAAAAACACGCGCCGACCTCGCTGATGAAACGGGCGTCGATGTCTGCTTCAACGGTGCCAACATGCTGGAACCGGCAGAAATCCGCGCCATGGTGGCAGAGGCCGAAGCCCGCTGGAGTTCGGTCGATATCATGGTCAACAATGCCGGTATTCAGCATGTCTCCCCGATTGAGGAATTTCCCGATGACAAATGGAACGCCATCATCGGTATCAACCTGACATCCGCCTTTCACACCACGAAAGCCGTCATTCCCGGCATGAAGCGCCGTGGTTTTGGCCGGATCATCAATCTGGCATCTGCCCATGCGCTTGTAGCCTCGCCCTACAAGGCGGCCTATGTCGCGGCCAAGCATGGTATTGCCGGGCTGACAAAAACCGTTGCTCTGGAAGTCGCCAGGGACGGCATTACGGTCAATGCGATCTGTCCGGGTTATGTGCTGACACCCCTCGTCGAAGCACAAATCCCTGATACGGCGAAAAGCCGCGGGATTTCCGAAGATGAAGTCATCAACAATGTGATGCTGGCCGGGCAGCCAACCAAGGAATTCGTCGGCACAGAAGAAATCGGCGAACTGGCTGTTTTTCTGTCCCGTCGCGACAACAAATCCATGACCGGCGGAATCCTGTCGATTGACGGAGGCTGGACTGCCCAGTGACACTTCCGGGCAAGCGCAGGACGACAACCGGAAGCCGTGACCAGCGTCCGGTCAATCTGGCCCTGCAGGGTGGCGGCTCACACGGGGCCTTTACCTGGGGCGTACTGGACCGGTTGCTGGAAGACGGCCGAATTGAGTTCGAGGCTGTCAGCGGCACCAGTGCCGGCGCCATGAATGCCGTGGTGCTGGCTGAAGGACTGGTCAAGGGTGGTGCGGACGGAGCCCGTGCCGAACTGCTCGATTTTTGGGAGGCGGTCAGCCGTGCGGCAACGGGCAGTCCCCTGCAACGTACGCCCCTGAACATGTTCTTTGGCAACTGGAGCCTCGACGACTCACCGGGCTATCTGTTCATGGATATGCTCAGCCGGGTCGCCTCGCCCTATGACCTGAACCCGCTGAACATCAATCCGCTGGCCGACATCATCTCGGAACGCATCGATTTTGAGCGGGTCCGGGCCTGCAAGACGACGAAGCTGTTCATCTCGGCAACCAATGTTCATACCGGCCGCGTGCGTGTATTTGAAAATCACGAGATCACGGCCGATACAATCATGGCGTCTGCCTGTCTGCCGTTCCTGTTTCAGGCGGTAGAGATCGACGGTGTGCCCTACTGGGATGGCGGCTATATGGGCAACCCGGCGCTGTTTCCCTTTTTCAATGCCTGTCAGACAGACGATCTTCTGCTGGTGCAGATCAACCCGATCGAGCGCAAACATACCCCGAAGACGGCACGGGAAATCATGAACCGGATGAACGAGATTACCTTCAACGCTTCCCTGATGAAGGAATTCCGGGCCATCGATTTCGTCTCCCGGCTGATTGATGACGGGCGGCTGTCCCATGATGATTACAAACAGGTGCGTCTGCACCGCATCGCCGGTGACCGGGAAATGATCGATCTGTCAGCTTCGTCAAAGATGAACGCGGAATGGGAGTTTCTGACCTGGCTGCGTGATCTCGGCCGGGACACTGCCGGTCAGTGGCTGGAAGATAATTTCAGCGATCTGGGGCATAAAAGCTCCGTCAATCTGAAAGAGCTGTTCGCCTAGAGCAGGTTGTCATTGCGACCACCGTCCGGGAGGACAACTGGCCTGCATACGCCTGTCGCGTTCAGGCTGCGGGTTTTTCTTCGCTGTCTGTCACACCCCGGGTCGCCTCTGCGGCACGGCGGACAACCTGCATGGCCTGTGTGTTGCGTTTCAGGTCTTCGACCTGACGTTGCAGGCTGGCAATCTGGTGCTGACGGTCACGCGCCTGTGCACGCCAGCGGTGGCCCGTCAGCCAGATGAGAACCCCGCCGGTCAGAAAGCCGACAACAAAGGCCAGCAGAATCGGGGCAAAGATCGGCACCCCCACCATTTCGAAGGGTAATGGCCAGAGCAGCAGATCAATCTGCGTCCGGTTTGACAGCGCAAACAACAAAACCAGCAGCCCGATCGGCGCGGCAAACAACCAGTAGATATAGCGCTTCATTACGATCCTTCAGATCAGGCGGGGGATATCCGCCATCTAGCCGTTATTGTTCAGCCGTTCGCGCAACTGCTTGCCGGTCTTGAAAAACGGTACGGACTTCGCGTCCACCTTGACCGCATCACCGGTACGCGGATTGCGACCGACACGGGCATCACGGCTTTTTACCGAGAACGCACCGAATCCACGAAGCTCAACCCTGTCTCCCCGGGTCAGCGCCTCGCTGATTTCATCAAAGATTGTCGTAACGATACGCTCGACATCCCGATGATAAAGGTGCGGATTAAGTTCCGCCAGTCGGGTGACCAGCTCTGATTTCGTCATATTCCCTTACTCCCCCTGCGCAACAAAACATCGCACCCGCTGACCGGCCTAATTGCAAGGCCGTCAAAATCAACGAAGTTGAGGGTGCCAAACCGAGAGAAGACCGTCAAGGCGAAGGGCAGAGGAAGCACCGCTATTCCCGATTGCCGATGAAACCAGACGCTGTACCAGATCATCCTCGACGCTGGGCGTCATGTCGCTCATCGGCAGGTCGCGGGACACCTGATGCGTCTCTTCCAGCCACAGCCGGGCTTCCCGCAGGCCGCCGATAGCGTCGATGAGACCATTCGCAACCGCCTGACGCCCGGTGAAGACGCGGCCGTCAGCCAGCTTTCCGGCTTCTGCCGGTTGCAGCGGGCGACGATCAACAACCATTTCCAGGAAGGCCCCGTACATGTCGTTGATGATTGAACGCATGGCGATCCGGGCCTGCGGAGTGGTTTCCTCAAGCGGGCTGGGTGCTGCTTTCAGCGGGGAACTCTTGATCGCCTCCGGCTTGATGCCGAGCTTGTCGAGCAGTCCCGTCACATCCGCTGTCTGCATGATGACACCGATGGAGCCGGTAATCGTGCCCTCACGGGCGAAGATGCGATCTGCGCCAAGCGCCGTCATATAACCGCCGGATGCCGCCATCTCGCGCATCACGGCAACAACCGGTTTATGTTCGGCCACCCGTCGCAGGGCAAGATAAAGGGTTTCGCCACCGACAAAGGTTCCGCCGGGGCTGTCGATATACACGATCAGCGCACGGGCACTGTCGTCTTCCTCAATGGACTGAAGCAGTTCAAGACGGTCCTGATCATCGGTAATGACACCGGCAACCGTCAGGGTGGCAACATGATCGCCCAGCGGGCCGCCAGGCTCAGCAAATCGCCAGATCAGGCTGAAGACCAGCCCGACCAGGGCGACGGCACCAAGCACCCGCCAGAAGACGAGTTTACGCTTGAGCCGCCGCCGGTCGAAAAGAATGTCGGCGTCAACTGGCATGAGCCATCACCGCCGACATTCTGCAGCTATGAACGACAGTCCGGATCAGGACTCGTCGTCCGGCTTGTCGCCGACCTGTTTCTCGCGCAGCGCTGCACCGAGAATATCGCCCAGCGAGGCACCCGAATCCGAGGATCCGTAGTCTTCCATCGCCTTCTTTTCTTCTTCGACTTCGCGCTGTTTGATCGACAGCGTCAGTTTACGGGTAGCCTTGTCGATCTGCGTGATCTTGGCGTCGATCTTCTCGCCGGTGGCGAAACGATCCGGACGCTGTTCCGAACGATCACGGGACAGATCGGACTTGCGGATGAAGCCGGTGATCGAGTCGTTGACCAGAACTTCAATGCCGTTGTCCTGAACGACAGTGATCGTGCAGGTGACGATCGCGCCTTTCTTGACACCGTCCATGGCAGATTCAAACGGATCATTCTCGAGCTGCTTGATGCCGAGGCTGATGCGTTCTTTCTCCACATCCACGTCGAGGACCTTGGCCTTGACCATATCGCCCTTCTTGAAGCCTTCGAGAGCTTCTTCGCCGGTGGCATCCCAACGGATGTCCGAGGTATGAACCATACCGTCGATATCGCCGGACAGACCCACGAACAGACCGAATTCGGTGATGTTCTTGATCTCGCCTTCGATGGCGGTACCTGCCGGGAAGTTCTCGGCGAAGTCGTCCCAGGGATTCGACATCGTCTGCTTCAGGCCAAGGCTGATGCGGCGCTTCTGCGGATCCACATCGAGAACCATGACTTCCACTTCCTGCGAGGTGGAAACGATCTTGCCCGGATGGACGTTCTTCTTGGTCCAGCTCATTTCGGACACATGGACGAGACCTTCGACACCCGGCTCCAGCTCGACGAACGCGCCGTAGTCGGTGATGTTGGTCACGCGGCCGGTGAACTTCGTACCAACCGGATATTTGGCTTCGACACCATCCCACGGATCGGCCTCGAGCTGCTTCATGCCAAGGCTGATGCGCTGGGTTTCCGGGTTGAAGCGGATAACCTGAACATTCACCGTCTGGCCGATCTGCAGAGCTTCGGTCGGGTGGTTGATACGACGCCATGCGATGTCGGTGACATGCAGCAGGCCGTCAACGCCGCCGAGATCAACGAACGCACCGTAATCGGTGATGTTCTTGACCACGCCCTCGAGAACCTGGCCTTCCGTGAGGTTGGCAACCAGTTCGGTACGGGCTTCGGCGCGGGTTTCTTCCAGCACGGCACGGCGCGAGACAACGATATTGCCACGGCTGCGGTCCATCTTGAGGATCTGGAACGGCTGCGGGTTGCCCATCAGCGGGGTTACATCGCGAACCGGGCGGATATCCACCTGGCTGCCCGGCAGGAAGGCCACGGCGCCGTTCAGGTCGACAGTGAAACCACCCTTTACGCGGCCATAGATCTGACCGGTAACGCGCTCGGTGTTTTCGAAAGACTTTTCCAGTTCTTTCCAGGCTTCCTCGCGGCGGGCCTTTTCGCGGGACAGCATGATATTGCCGTCCTTGTCTTCGTAGCGTTCGACAAAGACGTCGACAATGTCGCCGACCTTGATCGTAACGCCGCCACCGGGGGCGCGGAATTCCTTGAGGGAAACACGGCCTTCAGATTTCAGGCCTACATCGACAATCGCATCTTCGTTGTCGGTGGCAACAATGGTGCCCTTGAGCACCGAACCTTCAAAACCGTCTTCGCCGACGGCTTCGTCGAGCATCGCGGCAAAGTCTTCGTCCATTGCGGGCATCGTGTCCGCTGCTGTATTCGCCATAGATAATTCGTCCTTTCGATCATTTATCTGGCCTGCCGGTTGTCTCCGGCGGTCTCTGTTGGAAAATTGGCTGATTAGCACCGCTTTCAGGCTCTTGCGGCCCTTACGCGGCGTGCAATTTGCGCGGCGGCTGCGTCAAGTCAAGCGAATCCTCCGAAAAACAACGAATTCCGCCATATATTGAGAAAATTTACCCGATTCATATCTGCGGAAGCGGAGTCTGTTTCTGAGGCGGCAATCCGGGTCAGCCTTCAGGCAGACCCTGACAGGCTTCAAGTCCTGCTGCACAGGCAGCCTCAATATCCAGATCTGTCGTATCAATCCGGACCGCATCAGGCGCCGCCATCAGCGGTGCCGTTTCCCGTTCGCTGTCCCGTTTGTCACGCGACCGGATATCCCGGAGAACAGTTTCAAATGTCACCGTCTCGCCACGTCCGGCCAGTTCCCGATGACGGCGACGCGCCCGTTCTTCAGCAGATGCCGTGACAAAAAGTTTCACAGCAGCATCCGGGCAGATGACGGTGCCGATATCGCGGCCATCAATAACGATACCGCGTCCGCCGGGCGGGTTTGCGGCCAGATTGCGCTGGAATTCCAGCAACCGTTCCCGCACAGCCGGCAGGGCCGCAACAACCGATGCCGCCTCGCCCGCATCTGCGCTGCGCAGTCCCGGCTGTTCCAGGTCTTCCGGCTTCAGGCCGGCCGCTATCTCCACCGGGTCTCTGCCGGTTGCTTCGGAGATCGCACCGACCGCCCGGTACAGCAGGCCGGTGTCCAGGTGATCGAAACCGAAATGTTCCGCCAGCCATTTTGACAACGTGCCCTTTCCCGAGGCTGCCGGGCCATCGACGGCGATGACAATACTCACGGTGCAATTCCGGACAGGTCAGCGCCCAGTCCCTGCATCAGGTCGATAAAACCGGGAAAGCTGGTGGCAATGGGTGCCGCGTCATCAATGGCAACCGGTTTGCGGCAGGCCAGCCCGAAGACCAGAAAGGCCATGCAGATACGGTGATCGAGGCTGGTAACCACTGCCTCTGCCCCACCCGGCGGCGGGCCATCGCAGCCGGTTATGGTCAGCCAGTCCGGCCCTTCCTCCACTTCTACCCCGCATTGTGTCAGCCCCGCAGCAACCAGTGCCAGCCGGTCGCTTTCCTTAACCCGCAATTCACCAACCCCTACAAACCGGGTGATACCCTTTGCTGTTGCAGCCGCAGCAGCAAGGACCGGATATTCATCAATCATGGAAGCCGCCCGGCCCGCCGGTACCTCAACCGCCGTCAGGCGGCTGTAACGCGTGCGGATATCAGCAACCGGCTCTCCGGCTTCGACCCGTTCGTTCAGGAAGGTGATATCTGCCCCCATTTCACGCAGCGTCGTGAACAAGCCGATCCGGCCGGGATTGAGGCCAACATTACGCACCACAACCTCCGACCCTTCCGTCAGCAGGCCCGCAACCAGCGGAAATGCAGCAGAACTGGGATCACCCGGCACAACAACCGCACGCCCGGTCAGTTCCGGCTGACCTTCCAGCGTGATACGGGCCCCACCATCTGCCAGAGTTTCCGTCTTAACCACCGCCCCGAAATGGGTCAGCATCCGTTCAGTATGATCGCGGGTCTGTACCCGTTCCACTACCGTCGTGCGGCCCGGCGTGTTCAGTCCGGCCAGCAGAACAGCAGATTTCACCTGGGCCGACGCCACCGGGGTTTCATACTCAACCGGCAGCGGATTCGCGGCTCCCCTGACCGTCAGCGGCAACAGCGTCCCCTCCCGCCCCGTGAATTCAGCGCCAAACAGGCGGAGCGGCGCCGCAATACGTTCCATCGGACGGCGACGCAGGCTCGCATCCCCGGTAAAGACCACCGTAACCGGATGCGTGGCTGCAATGCCCATCAGCAGACGCACACCGGTTCCGGCATTGCCCATGTCGATGATGTCCACCGGCTCGCGCAAGGCACCGATTCCCCGGCCATGCACATGCCAGACCCCGTCCGCGTCACGGCTGATCTCTGCACCAAAGGCGCGCATGGCATCAGCCGTGGCCAGAACATCCTCGCCTTCCAGCAGGCCGGTAATCGTCGTCTCCCCGACGGCGAGGCCGCCGAGCATCAGACTACGATGTGAAACTGACTTGTCGCCGGGAGCCGAGACGACACCCTGAAGTCCCCGTGAAGGGCGAGACTCAAAAGGCTGCATTTTTCTGCCTTGTCGCATGAAATACTGTGAGCGGCGGGAATATCACGAACCTCCGCATGCCGCGACCCCTTTGATCTAATTTCGGCCGAGACAAGATTTACTTTTGACAGCGAGCAACGATCATGGCAAACGCCCCGAAGACCAAGCTGGTCAAGACTGTCAAGACGGATGGAGAGTGCATCAGATGTTACCGGAACGCGGCGCAAAACGACTTTGCGGATCCTGCGGGTTAAAATTTTACGACCTCGCAAAAACGCCGATCATCTGCCCCAAATGCGGCACTGAACATGACCCGCTGGCATCCATGAAACTCAAACGCCAGACTCAGTCGCCTAATGACGCTGCGAAATCGCGCGCAAAGGCAAAACTGAAGAAAGTCGTGGAAGTCGATGATGATGATGATCTGATTGATGATGACGATGATGACGATGATGATGACGAGTCGCTGATCGAAGACACGTCAGACATCGGCGGCGATGACGATGATGACCTGTCGGAAGTACGGGAAAACATCGGCAGCGACGACGATACGGACAGGTCCTGATCATTTAGGCTTGCACGGGGGCCCAACACTCCCTAATTATCCCGCCGCACAAAGTTCCGGGGCTGTAGCTCAGTTGGGAGAGCGCTACAATGGCATTGTAGAGGTCAGGGGTTCGATTCCCCTCAGCTCCACCAGATCCGGAAAAGGCCCGATGCAACAGCGTCGGGCCTTTTTGATTTCCGGGGGTTTGCCGTGTCTGAAAGCCTGTTCAGAAGGCCATCCGATGAGCGGCGGGCAGACAGGTTGAGGAGACATGTCGTCAATGGCCTGCCACCCGCCGTCGCCGGATGCTTTGCCGCCAGAGCCGGGGGTAAGTGGCCCGGCGGCGGGCTGGTTGGGGACCAGCCGGGGTATAATCAGACCTTTCCACATACCCGTTTGAAACGATATGCGTAATGATACGTATATTGAACAGACTGGCGCACCAGCCGGTACCGGACAGCAATCAAGAGCTGGATATGCGATGAATGATCTCACTGCCCGCCGTTTCACAATTTCCTATATCCTCGGCCTGTCACTGATCGGCCTGATTGCGATCACCACGCATTTTGTTGTCGACCGGATTGCCCGTCATCAGCAGATCTTTGCAGCAGAGATCAATTTTGCCGGCCGGCAGCGTATGCTGGTACAGTTGGTAGCCCGGCAAGCCGTCGAGTTTTCAACAGCGGACGCCATGACGCGCCCTGACGTGGTCCGGCAGATGGCCCGCGCGACGGACGAACTTGAACAGGCACACAAGGCACTGATTTCCGGTGCAGCCCTGCAGGGTCTAGAACTGTATCAGTCCAGAAATGTCGACCATCTCTATTTCGAGCCGCCAGAGAATCTGGACATGCAGGTCCGCGCCTTCATCTCGACCGCGCGTGAAGTGCTGGCAGCCTCCGAACAGGGGCCGGAGATGGTGAGAACAGCCATCCGGCAACTGGAAGCCTCCGCTAATGGCGACCTTGCAGCCAGCCTTGAGACCGCAGTTTCAGTCTATGAAAAAGAAGCCCGGGATCATGCCTCTGCCCTGCGGCAGATTCTGCTGGTCATGCTGGCCGTGCTGCTGGCCACATTGGTTGCCGAAGCCCTGTTCCTGTTCCGACCACTTTTTCGCCGGGTCAGGCAACAGCAGCAGGAGTTGCATGACCTTGCCCGCACAGACCCCCTGACCGGATGCCATAACCGCCGCAGTTTCCTGCTGCTGGCAGAGCATGAATATCAGCAGATCAGGCGCACGGATGGAAAAGCCTGCGTGCTGATGCTCGATATCGACCGGTTCAAGAATGTTAACGACACTTATGGGCATGCGGTTGGTGATGATGTGATCCGCTGTATGGCAGAGATCTGCCTCCAGTCACTGCGGTCCGCAGATATCTTTGGCCGGCTGGGAGGCGAGGAGTTCTGCGCCATCTTGCCGAACACCGGCATGGAGGACGGCCGGACAGCTGCGGAAAAGGTACGGGCAGCGCTTGAAGCTGCCACCGTCGAGCTTCCGGACGGGGGGCAGCTGAACTTCACCGCAAGTATCGGCCTCGCTCCCCTGAATAAAGTAAACAACAGTGTCCATCAGGCGATGGAACAGGCTGACGCAAACCTCTATCATGCCAAGAACACCGGACGTAACCGGGTATCAGGGCCAGAGGAAGCGCAGAATGACGACAGAACGAATTGAAAAAATTGCCCGCCATATCGAATCCGAACACCGGGCGAAACAGCGTTTCAAACGCCTGACAGGCGATCTGGCACCACAGTCGCTCAGCGAGTGTTATGCGATCCAGAACCGCCTGGCGACGGCCTTTCTCGACGATGACGGGCCGGTTGCCGGCTACAAGATCGCCCTGACATCTCCCGCTGTTCAGAAGCTCTGCAATGTCGATCAGCCCGCAGGTGGCCTGATACAGGCCAGCCGGTTCCATCAGGGCCCCGGCCAGGCCTCTCTCGCAAATTTTGTCCGGCTGGGTGTTGAATTTGAACTGGCCGTCAGGATCGGCGATGCCGTTCTGGCCAGCGATACCCCCTGGACCCGGGACAGCATTACCCCTCATGTGGCAGCGATCATGCCGGCTTTTGAACTGATCGACGACCGGGATGCCGATTATGAAGATCTCGACGGCTATTCCATCGCCGCCGACCGCTGCTGGAATGGAGGCATCGTGATGGGAACACCTGTCACAGACTGGCAGCATCTTGACCTGGCTTCGGCCGCCGTCACCATGACCATGAATAATGGTGAGACAGAGACCGGCAGCACCGGTGCGGCACTGGGCCACCCGCTGGATGCACTGGCCTGGCTGGCCAATCAGTGGGCCTCCATCGGGCGCAGCATGGAATCCGGTGCTGTCATCATGACCGGCAGCGTTCTGGCCACCCGTTTTCCAAAAGCCGGCGACCATTTCCGCCACGAAATCGCCGGGCTGGGTGCGGTCGAGCTTTCCATCGACAGCTAGTCCTTCCGTTGATGGATGGAAATCAAAACCGGCATCCTTCGAGACGCGCTTTCAGCGCTCCTCAGGATGAGGAAATAGTTTCAGCCTCATCCTGAGGAGCAGCGCAGCTGCGTCTCGAAGGATGCCGGGACAACCGGGGCAAAACCTCACTGAGGTCCAGCATTCACCCCCGTGAAGATCGTTGTCGGCCCGCTGGCAAGGCGGTACGCTGACTCCCGGACTTGCCATCAGGAGGTGAACAGATGGTTCTCGATGACGGCACGCTTGCCGCACTGGCTGACGCATCCCTGCGGGTACTGGGTGAAGCACATCCGCTGACCGGGGTGATCCTGATGGCCGCCGCCGGGGATCTTGATTCCCATGATGTCTGGTGTGAAATCGAACGCCTGCCGGACCAGCCCCGTCGCCTTTTCGCCTCTGCGGTCGCCGAAGTTTTCCCGGCCTTCGCCGGTCCCGGCGAAGGTGACTGCCTCCACTAAAACCGGATTTAAGACAAATATCCGCGCGGGGTGTAGGCATGGAGCTTCCCGCCATGCTCAAGGGTTGTCGTGCGGCTGGCCCCGATCAGCAGGATCGTCATCATGTCGATATCTGCCGGATCGAGATGCTGCAGTTCCACAATCCGTACAGCCTCGTCCGGACGCCCCAGCGACCGGGCGATAACCACTGGCGTCGTCGCCGGACGCCCGGCCCGGTACAGTTCGATCGCACGTTCGATCAGTTCTGTCCGGCGTTGTGATCGCGGATTGTAGAGCGCCGTGACAAAATCCCCATCAACCGCCGCCTGCAGGCGTTGCAGGATCGTCTCCCGCGGGGTCAGCAGGTCAGACAGCGAGATGGCACAGAAATCATGACCGATGGGCGCACCCGCCCGCGCGGCGGCCGCCTGCAGGGCAGAGACACCGGGAGCAACTGTTACCTCAATCCGGCGCCAGGCTGCGTCCTGCCCCTGATCCAGCAACTCCCAGACCAGCGTCGCCAGCGCATAGATGCCCGCATCACCGCTACAGACCAGCGCCACCCGGCGACCGGTTGCCGCCAGTTCAATCGCCCGGCGGGCCCGTTCTTCCTCGGCCCCCAGGTCGGTCTGGTGTCGCGGTTTGTCCGCAATCAGATCCGCCACCAGATCAAGATAAAACCCATAACCGACGACATCTTCTGCGCCGGTCAGCAGGGCCGTTGCCTCCGCTGTCCGCCAGTCGGCAGAGCCCGGACCGACCCCGATGACGGCCAGATGCCCCCGGCCCACCCCAAGGTTCAGCGGGTCCAGATCTCCAGTTGCCTCGGCTATTGCACAGGTCGCCCGTGCCGACTTGGTTTTTGGTACGACAAGCTGACCGGATGCCCCCACTGCGGCCAGCGCCGCCCCTTCCGAGACGCCGTGACAGCCGACTTCGCTGAACACGATATCAGAAGGATTGACCAGCCTTGGCGTTTCCTGCTCCAGCCGGGCCGGATCAAAGAACCGGGCCGGCACAGCGAGGCTTTCAGCAACCGCATGCACCGCCGGCTCATCAGATTTCAGATCAACCGACACGACCGCCGCGACCGAGGCCGCAGCAAGACCATGGCGCTCAAGGGTCGAGCGTACCAGACCGGTCAGTTCTTCCGGCGCACAGTCCCGTTCACATCCGACACCAATGACCAGGCGCGGCGGATGCAGTACCAGGCTTTGTTCAGGGAGCGGGTCGACAGATCTGGTCGTGACATGAATACGTGCCGAAGCTGCGTCAGCAGAAGCCAGCTTCAGCGGTGCCAGCCACGCCCCGCCGTCACCGCAGAGCGACAAGGGCTTACCAGCCAGAAGATCAGCCATCACGGGTTTTGCCGCCTCCGGACGGGCAATCTTCCAGCCCGCCGGCGGGTCATCCAGCGACACACCATGCAGAACATCACCTGCCGTCGTCACGGCGGCCACGCCCCCCGTCACCGCGGCCAGTTCCTGCGCCAGCCGGTTCGCTCCTTTATGGCCACCCAGCAGCGGAACCACACTGCCCCCGTCCGGTGACAGTGCCAGTACAGGCGGTTCTGACTGTTTGTCGGCCAGCAGACCAGCGACAGCACGGATCAGGATTCCGGCAGCACAGATACCGATGACCGGTCGTCCGGCCTGAAACAGACCGGCGATATGCTCCATAGTCCGCTCAAACCTGCGGTCACAGTTTTCAACCCGGGATGCCAGACCATGAATTTCACAACCGGGGAAGCGAGCCTGTATCCGGCGCGCAAGTTCGGCGCCGGAGGCGGTCAGAACAACCAGAACCGGGGCTTCAGACATCACCATCCTCCACCCGCCATGCGTCACCCCGCCGATGCACCAGAATCAGCGAAAAATAGGGCGCACCATCCGCAGGTGCATCCGCCAGCGACAAGACTTTCTGCTCCGGAGATGTCGCCCGTTCAACATAGGTTGCGCAACCGGTCAGTCCGAGATCCTCCAGCACAGCCCTGACCTTTGGCAGGTTGCGTCCGATCTTCAGAATGGCCGCAGCCTCGACCCCGGCCAGCCGTGCCTTCAGGTCATCTGCGGATAATGTACCCGGTACCACCGTCAGCACGTCATTGCGGGCCACCAGCGGTGCCCCGGATGCCGCTGCAGCCGCCATCAGCGACGAGATACCCGGCACCACGACGCACTCATGTTCTGCCGCCAGCCGACCATAGAGATACATGAAGGAGCCATAGAGAAAGGGATCCCCTTCGCAGAGAGCGGCCACATCACGACCAGCGCGAAGATGCGCGGAAATTTCCACTGCCGCGTCGTCATAGACTGCCTGCGCCGGAAACCGGGCCGCCGAAATCGGCATCCGGATGGCAATTTCCACCCGCCCCTCAGGGATATGCGATTCAGCAATTGCCCGCGCCATCGACGGACCCTGTTCAGGTGCCGGCCAAGCAATCACCGGTGCATTCTGCAGGATGCGCCATGCCTTGAGTGTGATCAGTTCAGGATCGCCTGGGCCAACCCCAAGGCCGTAGAGAGTTCCGGATGTCATCGGGCCGCTTCACGTTCTTTGATGTCGCCTAGTCACTAGGCGTTCCAGCCCCGTGAATCCAGCCCAAGCTTGATCTGCCGGAATTGCCGCCGGTTATCAGCATGATGTGAAGCAGATTTCAGTTTCCTCGCAACCAAGAACATATCAAGCTGAAATACTGGCATACAGATATTGACATACTGACATACAGATTGTATCAAACCTCAACGAACAAGGCTGATAATGGCCCCAACTTCCCGGGAGGGATGCATGAAATTATTTATGGTCGGCGCATCTCCATATGCCCGCAAAGTCCGGGCAGCAGCCATTCAGCTTGGCCTGGACGCGCAACTGGAACTCATCATTGCGAACCCTCATCACCGACCACCTGAACTGGTCGCCGTCAATCCGCTCTCGAAGGTCCCCACTCTCGTCGACGATCAGGGAAATCCGCATACGGACAGCCTTGCAATCTGCGAATATCTCGACAGCCTGAGTGATCGCTTCGCCCTGCTGCCGTCAGCTGGTGCAGAACGCCATCGCGCCCTGTTCCGCCATGCCCTCGCACACGGCATCATGGATTGCGCCGTTATCCGCCGGGTTGAATCCCTGAAATCACAGGAAGCAGACCGCGACAGCTGGATGGAGCGCCAGAAACAGACGACCATCCGGATCACAGACTGGTTTGAAGCAGACAATGATCTTGAAGGTCCGCCAACCCTGGACCGGCTGACACTGGCCGCTGCACTGGGTTTTCTGGACTTCAGATTCCCGGATGACGCCTGGCGCACCGGGCGTCCCCGGCTGACTGCCTGGTATGAGGAAATAGCAAAAACACCGCCTCTTGCCGAAACTCAGCCCTACGACTGAGACCGCATTAAATCAAAACAATCAACTTCTGGGAGGAAGCACATGAAACGCATACTTGCCGCAGCAGCCATCACGATGGGCCTTTCATTCAGCGGTACGGCCAGCGCCGAAACCGTTCTGAAACTGGGTCTCATCCAGCCGCCCAATGATTCCATTGGTCTTGCCGCGTCAGAATTTGCCCGTCTGGTCAAGGAACGTACCAACGGCGAGATCGATATCCATGTCCATCACAATGGTGAGCTTGGCGGCAGCCCGCAGCTGGCAGAAGGCGTCCGTCTGGGCACCATCGATATCATCATTACCGGCTCCCCCTACTGGTCACGTTTTGAGCCGATGCTGAACGTCCTCGACCTGCCTTACATCTTCGAAAGTTACGAACATGCTCATACCGTCGCAGACGGCGAGATCGGAACTGAACTTCTGAACCGGCTCCGGAAGCATCGCGTACAGGGGCTTGCCTATTACGAAATCGGCTTCCGTAACGTCACCAATTCCAAAGGTCCGATCCACACACCGGAAGACCTGAAGGGTATGAAAATCCGGGTCAGCCCGAACAAGGCCCATACGCTGGCCTTCAAGCTTCTCGGCGCCAACCCGGTCGCCATGAGCTTCACGGAAGTTTACCTCGCATTGCAGACCGGTGCTGTCGATGGTCAGGAAAACCCTGTTCACATCATCGCGACAGGACGGCTGTCCGAGGTCCAGAAATATCTGTCCCTTACCCAGCACGCCTATTCCGTATCCATCATTGCGATGAACCTCGCAAAGTTCAAAGGCCTGACCGAAGAGCAGCAGAAGATCCTGATCGACACGGCTCATGAGACAGCTCTGGGCCAGCGCAAGATGAATCAGGACAAGCAGGACGGTTATCTCGCCCAGCTCCGGAATGACGGCATGGAAATCAACGGGGATATCGATCCCGCGCCATTCCAGGCCATCATCAAGGACGCTGTATGGCAGGCTTTTGCCAAGGATAACAAGGGCGGTCAGGAATATATCGACCGCATCGTCGCCATCAAGCCGAAGTCCTGATCACAGGCTGAATAAGGAGGGGATGCAATGCAGAAAATCGTCACCATGGCGGAACACCTGCTGGATGCCTTCGTGGCCGGCATCCTCTTCCTTATTGTCCTGCTGACCATCACACAGGTTTTCTCACGATATGTCATCGGTACTTCCTTCACCTGGTCAGAAGAACTGAACCTCCTGTTCTGGGCCTGGCTGATTGCACTTGCCGCCATCAAGGCCCGCCACCTTCGCATCTCGATGCTGGTCTCTGCCTTTCCAAAAAACATCCAGATTCTGCTCTACACCTTCAGAGTCCTGCTGACGCTTGCTCTGCTGGGTGTCCTGTTCTGGTACGGCCTCGGCATGGTGGAACTGACCGAATATGACACCTTCATCGAAATGGATTTTATGTCCCGGAAATGGTTGTTCATGTCGATCCCCGTCGCCGTCGTCCCCTGGGCTCTCGTATCCGTGACCCGATATATCCTTGCCGTCCGGAAGCTCCGGGCCGGACAAGATCCCATGGAGATACATTGATATGACCGTTCTCCTGCTTATCGGGGTCATGCTGCTGCTGGCATTACTCGGCGTCCCCCTGGTATTTGCCATTCTCGCCGCCTCACTAGTAACAATTTTTGTTTATCGTCCGGACCTCCCCCTTGAACTGATCCCCCAGTTCTTCGTGTCCGGTGTCAATCACTACGCCCTGCTGGCGGTTGCCTTCTTCTTTCTGGCCGGCGAACTGATGAATGCGGGCGGAATCACCCAACGGATTGTTGCCTTTGCCCAGGCACTGGTCGGCCATATCCGCGGCAACCTCGCTCATGTTAATATCGTAACCTCGATGATGTTCGCCTGCATTTCCGGCTCCGCCGCTGCCGGTGCTGCCGTCGTCGGGTCCGTACTTGGCCGCTCGATGGTCAAAAAGGGATTCAAGCCGCAGTTTGCCGGAGCATTGACGGCTGTTTCCTCCGTGATGGGTCCCATCATCCCCCCGTCTATTCCGATGATTATCTTTGCAGTGCTGACCGAACAGTCAGTCGGAAAACTGTTTCTTGCGGGCATGATTCCGGGAATCCTGATCGGCGCCTCGCTTATGGGCTACTGTTATTTCATGGCCGTCCGGAAAGGCTGGGACAAAGGTGAACCCTTCTCCCGGAACCGGGTCCTCACCACCGGGCGTGATGCCATCGTCGCGCTGTTCGTCCCGATTTTCATTCTGGTCGGCATCCTCGGCGGCATCTTTACCGCGACTGAAGCCGGTGCCATTGCCGTGGGTTACAGCTTTGTGGCTGGCATGTTCATCCTGAAGGAACTGACCTGGGCCGGATTCTATCAGGCCCTGATTCGTGCATCGATCGGTACCGCCACGGTTCTGGTCGTCGTCGGCGCCAGTTCAGTCATTGCCTGGATCATCGCTGACCTTCAGGTCGCCAAACAGGTCTCCGCGGTCATGTTCTCGATCTCCGAGAACCCCATGGTTGTATTGCTGATGATCAACATCTTCCTGCTGATTGTCGGACTGTTTCTCGACGCCCTGCCTGCCATCATCATCCTGACCCCGATCTTCTTTCCGATTGCCGTCAGCATGGGGATCGACCCGACACATTTCGGCGTCGTGATGATCGTCAACCTTCTGATCGGCCTCTGCACACCACCGGTCGGCATCCTGCTGTATCTCTCAGCCGCCGCCGTTGAGACGCGCCCGGAAGGGGTCATTCGCGAAGCCATTCCGATGGTCGTCATCCTGATCAGCGTCCTGATGCTGATCACCTATGTGCCCTCCATCGTTCTGACCTTTCCCAACATGTTCTACGACTGATTTTGAGGATCCTAACTGATGAACAAGATTTCAACTCCCACCAAGCCACGGTCGGTCAGATTGCTGGTCGGCGGAAAGTGGGTCGACGGCGCCGGAACCGCACCGCTCTATGACAAATATACCGGCGAGCAGGTTGCAGAGATTGCGATTGCCGACGAAGCCATCGTCAACCGGGCCATCGCAGCACTTGATGATGCCTTCCGGCGCGGCCCGCTGACCCCGGCTGCCCGTGCCGTAGCACTCGCAAAAGCTTCCGAACTGGTTGAAAGCCGCAAGGCAGAGCTGGTCGAAACCATTGTGACAGAAGCCGGTTTTGCCCGGTCAGATGCTGAGGGTGAAGTCAGCCGGACCATACAGACCCTGCTGTCGTCTTCTGATGAAGCACGCAATCTGTCCGGCGAGGTCATCCCGCTGTCTGGCGCACCCGGACAGGAAAAACGGCTCGGCTTTACCCTGCGTGTACCGCTTGGCGTGGTCTGCGCCATCACCCCGTTCAACGCGCCACTGAATACCGTGACCCACAAGATTGCCCCGGCACTGGCCGCCGGCAATGCAGTCATCGTCAAACCGGCCTCTGCCACGCCGATGACCACGCAGATTCTGGTCGAAATTCTGATTGAAGCCGGGTTTCCGGCCGACTTCCTATCCATCGTCAACGGTTCAGGCAGCAAGATGAGCGCCTGGCTGACCGGCAACCCGACGGTCCGTTTTTTCACCTTCACCGGCTCAACTGCCGTTGGGGCGAAAATTCATGCCGCCGCGGGCCTCCGCCGGACCCAGATGGAACTGGGGTCAATTGCCGCCACCATTCTCGACGCGGATGCAGATATTGATCTGGCCCTGTCAAAGGTCGTCCGGGCCGGTTTCCGCAAGGCGGGACAGGTCTGCACCTCCATCCAGCGCCTGTATATCCATCAGGACATCATCGACACCGTACTGCCACGATACCTGACCGCCGTGAAAGCTCTGAAATACGGCAACCCGCATCTGGCGGAGACCGCTGTCGGCCCCCTGATATCCGAGAAGGAAGCGATCCGGGTAAAAAGCTGGATTGATGCCGCCATCGCTGAAGGAGCCACCTTGCTGGCCGGTGGCGAACGGACGGGACCGGTCATCGCACCGACAGTTCTGGCCGACGTCACACCGGACATGAAGGTGATGCAGGAGGAAATCTTCGGACCGGTCGTCAATATCCGGCCTTTCAGCTCACTTGATGACGCTATCGACGAAATCAACGCAACGCCCTACGGGCTGGCAACCGGCCTGTTCACGCAGGACATCACCCGCGCCATGACAGCAGCGCAAAAACTTTATGTCGGTGGTGTGCATATCAATGAAACCTGCTCCAGCCGGGTAGACCTGATGCCTTATGGCGGCGTCAAGGACAGTGGTTTCGGCCGCGAAGGACCGAAATACGCCATTCAGGAACTGACCGACGAACGTCTTATCACCATCAGCCTTTAAGGGGGGCCCATTATGGCCGTCAGACTTTTTGAACCGATTGAACTCCGGGGCCTTACCATCCCGAACCGGATCGTGGTGGAACCAATGACCCAGTTCTCTGCCGATGACGGTGTCGCCGGTGACTGGCATATCATGCATCTCGGACAGTTTGCCGTCTCCGGTGCCGGTATGGTGCTGTCGGAAAGCTGCTATATCGAGGCGATTGCCCGCAATAATCCTTCCTGCCTGTCGATTTATACCGATGAACAGGAAGCAGGTGTGGGCCGTGTCTGCTCGTTCTTCCGCAACCGGGGGTCTGCAGCCTTTGGCGTCCAGCTCTGTCACGGCGGCCGAAAAGCTTCATCGCGCCCCCATTGGGAAGGTGGCGGCAAACTGGGTGTCGACGAAGGTGGCTATGAGGCCGTCGCGCCCTCGGCAATACCCATCAAGGAAGGCTGGCCCGCCCCCCGTGAACTCAGCCTGACGGAAATTCAGGCCATCATCGGGATGTTTGCCGATAGTGCCGTCCGTGCCGCACGCGCCGGTTGCCATGTGGTCGAACTGCATGGTGCCCATGGTTATCTGATCCATGAATTCCTGTCGCCGATCACCAACCGGCGAACCGACAAATATGGCGGGTCACTGGAAAACCGGATGCGCTTCGGCCTTGAGATTTTCGAAGCCGTCCGCGCCGTCTGGCCAGACGACAAACCCCTCGGTATCCGTATTTCTGCGACTGACTGGGTCAGTGGCGGCTGGGATCTCGAAAGCTCCGTCATCTTCGCCAAACGGCTGGACGAGATGGGCTGTGATTTCATCGATGTCTCGTCCGGCGGCCTGTCGCCCGACCAGAAGATCGAATCCGGTCCCGGCTACCAGACCGGCTTTGCAGCCCGGATCAAATCCGAAGTGAAGATGAAGGTCATCACGGTCGGACAGATCACGGAAGCCCGTCAGGCCGAGACCATCCTGCGCACCGGACAGGCCGACATGATCGGTCTCGCCCGCATCATGCTGTTCAATCCGCGCTGGCCCTGGCAGGCCGCACAGGAGCTGGGTGCCGACGCCATCTACGCCAAGCAGTATGAACGTGCGCATCCCAGCCGCTGGGCAATCCCCGGCGTCTCCGCACCAGGCAACCAGTCAACCCAGCCTGTCGAACGCGGCACCGCCGACTGACCGACACTCAATCCGAGGACATAAGAATGCAACGACTTCTGCCAACCCAGTCCATGCCGGACATTGATATCCACCTTGCCGGGGGCGAACGCTGGCGACTGGCCGAGAATGCGCCGGACTTCATGCTGATGATCGATGTCTTTCGTGGGGTTCATTGCCCGCGCTGCCGCCGTCATCTGGAAGAAATGTCCACCCGGCATGAGGAATTCCGCGAGGCCGGTCTCAAGATAATTGCCATGTCTGCCGACCCCGCAGAGCGGGCTGAACAATCACGGCGGGAATGGGACATACCGAATGTACCACTTGGCTATGGCCTGCCAATTCAAGTGGCACGCCAGCTCGGGCTCTACATTTCCGAGAATTACGCAAGCCATGAGAGCGAGATATTCGCCGAGCCCGGCGTCTTCTTCGTCATGCCCGACCTGACGCTTTACGGCGCGGTCATCAACACATTCCCGTTTGCACGACCGAAAATCGACGACCTGCTGGAAGTCGCCCGGATCGTCAAAGAACGAAATTACCCGCCACGCGGTACGCTGGCTTCCTGAGGAGAATAATCATGTCAGTCAAAAACAGTCTCAACGGCGGCCAGATGATCGTCGACCACCTGATCCAGCAGGGCGTCCCCTACGCTTTTGGTCTGTGCGGTCACGGCAATATTGGCTTCATCGACGCGCTTTACGAACGCACGGATGATGTAAAGACGATCTCGGTCCGCCATGAGTCCGTCGCCGGTTTCATGGCGGATGTCTATTACCGGATTTCCGGACAGGCGACAGCAACCTTCACGTCCTGCGGTCCTGGCTCGGCAAATATGCCGATCTGTCTGGGCAATGCCTTCATGGATTCCGTGCCCTTCTTTGCGGTGACCGGGAATGTGCCGACAAACCAGTTCAACCGGGGTGCCTTTCAGGAACTCTACCGCCACTATCAGGCAGACTTTCCGTCGACAGTTAAAGCCTATTGCAAGCGGGTCTATCAGCCGACCCGTGGCGAGCAGATGCCGGTCACCGTCCGTGAAGCCTGGAAAACAATGATGACTGGTCGACCCGGCCCTGTCGTCGTCGACGTACCTTTCGATATCTTCAAGGAAGATACCGGTGCGGAAACCCCCGATCCCAAAGCCTGGACCGACAATATTTCCTGTCGTGCCGGCGGGGATATGGAAAGTATCGAAAAAGCCGCTCGCATGTTGCTGGCTGCCGAACGCCCGGTCATCATGGTCGGGCAGGGCTGCCGCTATGGCGACGCCTCAGCCCTGTTGCTAGAACTGGCCGAAAAATACCAGATTCCTGTCGCTGCCTCAGCCTCCGGTCTCGGCGCAATCCCCTCGGAACACCCGCTGGCACTGGGTCTCGTCGCCCGCAACGGCATGTATCAGGCCAACCATGCAACACGTCAGGCTGATGTCATTCTAGCGATGGGCATGCGCTTCGATGACCGGACATCATCAACCTGGATTCCCGGCTATTCCTTCAATATTCCGCCGACGAAGCTGATTCATGTCGATATTGATCCGGAAGAAATCGGCCGTAATTACCCTGTTGCACTCGGAATCATGGCGGATTCCCAGACCTTCATGAAACAGCTTCTGGCTGAACTGGGAGGGGCATCGAGAGAGCTTTCCGCGCCGCGCAAGAAATGGCTGGCCGATATCAATGGCTGGCGCAAGGAATGGGACGAATTCACCGCCCCCGGTTTCAAGGATCCTGCCTCACCGATCAATCCGCAGCGGGCTGCCCGTGAAATCGACCTTGCCCTGCCGGATGATGCCATCCTGGTTTCCGACATCGGCATCCATCACAACTGGCTGATCCAGTATACCCGCCCAAAACGGCCGGACAGCCTGATCGGTTCCATGGGGTATGGCCCGATGGGCTTTGGCGTCGCCGGCGTGCTCGGTGCAAAGCTGGCGGCACCGGATCGTCCCTGTGTTTCGGTCTGTGGTGACGGGGCGTTCCTGATGCACAATACGGTTCTGGCAACCGCTGTTGAATATAACATCCCCGCCGTATGGGTTGTCTGGAACAACTACGCCTATGCCTCAATCCGTGGCT
Source organism: Alphaproteobacteria bacterium HT1-32 (assembly GCA_009649675.1). Lineage (NCBI taxonomy): Bacteria > Pseudomonadati > Pseudomonadota > Alphaproteobacteria > Alphaproteobacteria bacterium HT1-32. Next base: position 1,093,510 of record WJPL01000001.1, read on the forward strand.
TGCAGCGTGGTTATCTGGAAGGACGTGAACTGGCGACAGACTTCCGCCTGCCGGAAACGGGTGAACCTTACAATCCGGACTTTGCCGCTATGGCACGGTCGTTCGGTGTTGAGGGTGTCTCCATTGACCGTCCGGAAGACCTGGGCGAGGCCATCCGCAAGGGTATTGCCGCCAATCGGCCTTATGTGATCGATGCAAATATTGGTGCGGATATCAATCCCGGCGGTGCCGGGGTCTGGGAACTGCCGGGCCTCGGTCGTTCAGCACCGATGTTCGGTGGTCGCCATGAAGTGTCAGTCTGACTGGTATACTGACATGCAAGACGATAAAGGTATGGTACATTATAAGCTTTAGCGTTCACAAACCGGAGTAACTGATGCGAGTTGACGGCCCTGTTTCTCTTGCTGATCTGGTAACAGACCGGCTCAGACTGGAAATTGTGCTGGGTCATTTCGAACTGGGCGATGCGTTGTCGGAGTCACGCATCGCCCGGCGCTACGAGGTCAGCCGGACGCCGGTTCGCGAAGCCTTTGCACGCCTCGAAATGGAAGGCATCGTTCGAACCGAACCACAGTCCGGCACCTACGTCTTCACAATGGGCCGGGCCGAATTCGTGCAGGTCAGTGAAACCCGCTCCGTGCTGGAGGTCGGTGCGTTGCGGCTTGCCATGCGGGATAACGGGGTCGGGCTTGCAGAAGCCTGGCGGACAGCAACCGACAATATGGAGGTCGCCCTTCGCGAAGGCGACAGTCGTACCTATTCCGAGAATGATGCGGTTTTCCACGAAGCCTTGTTCCAGTTTGCAGCCAATCCCTACCTCACCATGGCCCGGCGGTCATTTGCCTCGAAGATCGATACGATCCGCAACAAGCTCGGGGCAACGCCAGAGCATATGCAGAAGTCATTTGCCGAACACAAGACACTGACTGAAGCCATTGAGGCCGGGGATGTCGAGACTGCGGCAACCGTTCTCGATACCCATATCCGCCACAAAGGGGCCTCGTTCTGGACCGTCCCTGAAGTCGCCCCGGAAACACGCTGGGACAAGATGCAGAAGCTGGCAAACCTGACCCCGCAACGGCGCTGACCGTCTGTCTGTCATTAGGGGCAGCCTCTGGTCCGGCAAGTTGCCAGATGACAACCGGAAAACACCTCCCTGCCGGTCGTCGCGCCCGGCAGAAAACAATCGCAACAGAGTTCATCACAAGTGATTACGCAGCCCTTTTCAGCGGGCGGGGATGGACAGTTGCGTCAGAACCGCCATATAACGCGGCATGAACGCTATTCCTTTCACCAAGATGCATGGCCTCGGCAACGATTTCGTGGTCCTCGATGCCCGTGACGGCAAGCTTGTCATCGGCCCGGAAGAAGCACGTGCCATTGGCGACCGACGGACCGGGGTCGGGTTTGACCAGCTGCTGATCCTGGAGCCCGCCCGCGACGAGATGGCAGATGTCTTCATGCGTATCCGCAATCCGGACGGCAGCGAGGCCGGTGCCTGTGGCAACGGAACGCGCTGTGTTGCCGCCATGGTGATGGACGAAAGCGGCGCCGACCATCTGGTCATCGAAACCATCGCCGGCCTGCTGGACGCGGAAGCCACCAGCGACGGACGGGTTTGCGTCGACATGGGTCCGGCCCGGCTGGACTGGCGGGAAGTGCCGATCAGCGATGCGGTCGACACCCTGCATATTCCTGTTGCCAGCGGACCATTGTCCGACGCGGTCGGTGTGAACATGGGCAATCCCCACGCGGTCTTTTTCGTCGAGGATGTGGCCAAGGTCGATCTCGCGATCCACGGGCCGATCCTTGAAAATCACGCACAGTTTCCCGACCGGGCAAATATCGGCGTGGTCCAGATCATTGATGACAGTCATATCCGTTACCGGGTCTGGGAACGCGGTGCCGGTATTACCCGTGCCTGCGGGTCCGGCGCCTGTGCTGCCGCCGTCGCCGCCCATCGTCGCGGCCTGACCGGACGGGAAGTTTCTGTCCGGCTGGATGGCGGTGTGCTGGATATCAACTGGATGCCGGATGGCCATGTCATGATGACCGGCCCGGTGGCGACCAGTTTCAGCGGCTTGCTGTCACCGGATATGTTCGCCCGAAGTGTCGCCGCATGACAACCGACACCGACAAGCTGACTGATGTCGAAGTCCAGACTTTCGGCTGTCGCCTGAACGCCTATGAAAGCGAAGTGATCCGGGAACATGCCCGCGCCGCCGGCTGCGCCAATACGGTCATTTTCAACACCTGTGCTGTGACCGGCGAGGCAGAACGGCAGGCCCGTCAGGCCATCCGCCGACTGCGTCGTGAACGCCCGGATGCCCATATTGTCGTCACCGGCTGCGCCGCCCAGCTGGACCCGGACAAATATGCCGCCCTGCCGGAGGTCAACCGGGTCGTTGGCAATATCGAAAAGATGGCTGCCGAAACCTGGTGCGGTGATCATCCTGAAGCCGTCGAAGTCACCGACATCATGGCCGTGCGGGAAACCGCTGCCCACCTGGTTGGCGATTTTGAGGGCCGTGCCCGCGCCTTTGTCGAGGTCCAGCAGGGCTGTGACCATCGCTGCACTTTCTGCATCATCCCCTTTGCCCGCGGCAATAACCGCTCCGTCCCCATCGGCGGGATCGTCGAGCAGGTTCGCCGGCTGGTCGATGGCGGCTTCCGTGAAGTCGTGCTGACCGGCGTCGATATTACCGGATATGGCGGTGATCTGCCGGGGGGGATCACTCTTGGCCAGATGGCACGTCGTCTGCTGACCGCTGTGCCGGATCTGGCCCGTCTGCGCCTGTCATCCATTGACCCGGCAGAGGCCGGTGACGACCGGGCACTGATGGAACTGGTCGCTGATGAGCCGCGCCTGATGCCGCACCTGCATCTCAGCCTGCAGGCAGGTGACGATATGATCCTGAAACGCATGAAGCGTCGCCACAGCCGGGCGCAGGCCGTCGATTTCTGCGAGAAAGTCCGTGCGTTACGTCCCGGCACCGCCTTTGGTGCCGACCTGATTGCCGGATTTCCGACCGAAACTGAGGCAATGTTCGAGAACAGTCTCGGTCTGATCGAGGATTGTGGCCTGACCCATCTGCATGTCTTTCCCTTCTCGGCCCGTGCCGGTGCACCCGCCGCAAAGATGCCGCAACTGCCTGCCCGCCTCCGCAAGGCCCGGGCCGCACGCCTGCGCAGCGCCGGGGAACTTGCGTTCCGCAGCTGGCTCGATGGCAAAATGGGCGAAACCATCCGTGTGCTGATTGAAAAAGACGCCAGTGGCCACAGCGAAGACTTCGCCCCTGTCCGGCTGTCTACTGCCGCAGAGCCCGGCGACATCGTTACAGCACGCGTTACCGGCCGGTCTGACGGTCAGTTGCTGGCAGAGGTTGCCTGACCATGGCACTTGGCTGGTTTTCACGTCTGCGGGCCGGACTTGGCAAAACATCCTCACGGATTGCCTCTGCCATCGAAGGCGTGTTCCGGGGCGGTCGTCTCGACGATGCCGCACTGGAAGATCTCGAAGACATTCTGATCACGGCCGATCTCGGCGTGGCGACGGCGGGCAAGCTGTCGAAGGAACTCGCCCGGACCCGTTTCGGCAAGGATGTCTCCGCAATGGAGGTCCGCACCGCACTGGCCGGACAGATCGAGCTGCTGCTGGAACCGGTTGCACAGCCCCTCACCCCGCCGGACGGGGTAAAGCCCTTTACCGTGCTGGTCTGTGGCGTCAACGGATCCGGCAAGACCACCACCATCGGCAAGATGGCGAAAAGTTTCAGCGACGACGGCCACAAGGTGATGATGGCTGCCGGTGACACCTTCCGGGCGGCTGCCATCGAACAGCTGCAGGTATGGGGTGAGCGGGCGAACTGTCCGGTGGTCGCGGGCCAGACCGGCACCGATGCCGCTGCCCTGGCCTTTGATGCGGTAACACGCGCCCGCAATGAGAATATGGATATCCTGTTCATCGACACCGCGGGCCGCCTGCAGAACAAACGCCATCTGATGGAAGAACTGCAGAAGGTCATCCGCGTCATGCGGAAGGTCGATGCCACCGCACCACATGCCGTATTGCTTGTGCTCGATGCCACCGTCGGACAGAACGCCCATAGTCAGGTCGAAACCTTTCTTAAGGCTGTCGATGTTACCGGTCTGGTGATGACAAAACTGGACGGCAGTGCCCGTGGCGGGGTGATCGTCGCACTGGCAGAAAAATTCGGCCTGCCCGTCCATGCGGTCGGCGTCGGCGAATCCGCCGAAGACCTCCGCCCCTTCACCCCCCGCGACTTCGCCCGCAGTCTGATGGGCCTGGACTGACCGGACCACAGAACCACAGCACCAACCTTCGAGACGGGCTTTCAGCCCTTCTCAGGATGAGGTGATGGTAACTAAAACCTCATCCTGAGGAGCAGCGAAGCTGCGTCTCGAAGGATGGAAGAGAAAAGCTTAAAGCTTCCGTCTGGATGACAGGCTGACCAGCACATCATAATCGCCCTTCGCAAGAGCAAGCTTCTTGTCCCGACGCCAGCCCTTGATCTGTCTCTCGACAGCAATGGCATCGGTGATGGTCATAAACCACTGACACCAGATCAGCCGAACCGGACGCCGCTTGCTAGTAAAACCACCAAACCGCCCGTTGTTATGCTCTCCAACCCTGCGCTCAAGTGACGCACGCGTAGAGCCGACATAATATCGTCCGTCTGAACAACGCAGCATGTAAACCCAGCATCCCATAAATGCATTATGGAGATGACAGGGCTAAAAACGGCATCCTTCGAGACGCAGCTGCGCTGCTCCTCAGGATGAGGTGATGGTAACTAAAAAAACCTCATCCTGAGGAGGGCTGAAAGTGGGTCACGAAGGATGGAGGTACGGAGGGGTCGTTTGCTGAAACTCAGCCCTGATTTTTCCGGAAAGAATCGAGGGTGATGACTTCGGCGCTGCCCGTATGGGCGGGCGCACTGTCGTTGTTGGCTTCATCCTCCAATTCGGAATCGGCAACAGCATCATCGACAGCAAGACGCAGTGCTTCGGCGCTGTCTTCGTCTTCTTCCATTTCCTCGACCGCAAACTGCAGGCCGAATTTTACGGAAGGGTCGGCAAAGGCGCTGATGGCGGCAAAGGGCACAACCAGAAGCTCGCTTTTCTTGTCGAAACTCAGCGTCACCTCGAAATGTTCTTCACCCACCAGCAGATCCCAGAACTGATGCTGGAGAACGATGGTGATTTCTTCCGGATAGCGTTCTTTCAGGCGTTTCGGAATTCGTACGCCCGGAAAATCCGTATGAAAGGTGATATAGAAATGATGATCCCCGTGCAGGCCATATTCGAGCACATGCCTGAGCGCCTGGGAGACAACACCGCGCAGGGCATTCTCGACCATTTCGTCGTAGCGCAGTCCGGTGTCTTCCATATCCGTCAACCTGTTCTGTTCCCCTGACCGCCGGCCCCAGCCAGCGGGTAATAAAGTGGGGGGCTTCTGTTGCCCGGCGCCCCCCGGGCCGCGCTTAACGCCTATTAGGCGGCAGCGGCAAGTTCAACGTTATCGTTGGCACTTGTAGGAATGGTCCGATATCGGTGGTACCATGCCGAGCAAAAGTGTTGTCTTTACTACACACGTCGATCCTGTTTCGCCCCCAAAAGAGAAATTGGTGGAGGCGCCGGGCACTGCCCCCGGGTCCGTTATGCTTATTCCACAACCCGTTTATCGCCATAGCCGGCGAACCGGCAGAGTTAATATAGAACGTCAGCAGGGGTTTTGGAAGGGTAACAGGCCTTTCCCCGGACAGGGCAGATCGGTTATTCTTAATCCACATACCCGCGACCACGGATAAGCATGCAACAATATCTCGATCTGCTGCGCCATGTGCGCACAAACGGCGTCTTCAAGGACGACCGGACAGGCACCGGAACTTACAGTGTTTTCGGCTACCAGATGCGTTTCGATCTGGCGCAGGGCTTTCCCCTTGTCACCACCAAGCGCCTGCATCTGCGCTCGATCATCCATGAATTGCTGTGGTTCCTGAAAGGTGACACCAACATCGCCTATCTCCGGGAAAACGGCGTCTCGATCTGGGATGACTGGGCCGACGAGAAGGGGGATCTGGGGCCGGTCTATGGCGCACAATGGCGATCCTGGCGCGGGGCGGATAACCAGACCGTCGATCAGATCAGTGACCTGATGACCCAGATTCGCACCAATCCGAATTCACGCCGGCTGATTGTCAGTGCCTGGAACGTGCCGGAAATCGACGGGATGGCCCTGCCGCCCTGTCATTGCCTGTTCCAGTTCTATGTCGCCAACGGCAAACTTTCCTGCCAGCTGTATCAGCGCAGTGCGGATATCTTCCTGGGTGTCCCCTTCAATATCGCCTCCTATGCCCTCCTGACCCAGATGATTGCACAAGTTGCCGGACTGGAACCGGGTGATTTCGTGCATACGCTGGGGGATGCCCATCTTTATGCCAACCATCTGGAGCAGGCAGACCGGCAACTGGAACGCACACCCTATCCGCTGCCCGTGATGCGCCTGAACCCGGATGTCCGTGATATTTTCAGCTTCACCTTCGAAGACTTCACCCTGGACGGCTATCGCTTCGATCCGCATATCCCGGCACCGGTAGCCGTATGACCGGACCACGGCTTGCACTGATCGTCGCCATGGGCAGCAATCGTGCCATCGGCAGGGAGGGTGATCTGCCCTGGCGCCTGCCCGGTGACCTGAGGTTCTTCAAACAGACCACAATGGGCAAACCGATCCTGATGGGCCGCAAGACATGGGAAAGCCTTCCCGGTGCCCTGCCCGGCCGCACCAATATCGTTGTCACCCGGGACCGGTCCTACAAGGCGGATGGTGCCCAGGTCATCAACAGTCTCGAACTGGCACTGGAAATGGCCCGCGGCATTGCCCGGGGCGCTGGCGCTGATGAGGTCATGGTGATCGGTGGTGCCGAAATTTACCGGCTTGTCCTGCCACAGGCTGATCGCATCTACCTGACCGAAGTACAGGCAGAACCGGAAGCCGACGCCTTCTTTCCCGACATCAGCACGACCGAATGGCGCGAAATCGGACGTACCGAGCCGATCGAGGAACCGGGCCGCCCGGCCTACGCCTTCGTGACACTGGACCGGGTGCGGGAGTAGCCAGATCATGACCCGGCGGGTGGCGATTGCGGCTGGCCTGATGTTCCTTGCGTCGCTGCCGCTTGCCACAGCGCAGACCATCACGGCACCCACCCCACCAACCGCCCCTACCGTTCTGCCGCCGGAAACAGAGGGTGAGGCAGAACCGGAAGGAAACGGCAGGGCGACCCTTGCCCCCGGAGAGGCCGAGCCCGCTTCTCCGACGCCATCCGACGAGATGCAGGGCCCCAGCGTCAGCAACGACCTTCCCGCCCATTTTGCCACCTATCTTGCCGGTCCGGGCGTCGATGACGTGGTTGCGGTTGCCATAACCCCCGCCGCCAATGTGGTTGTCGCCGGGCGTTTGCAGGGTATTGCCCTCGGCGGACGCCGCATTGATCTGCTGGATGGTCCGGCATCGGTGCTGATCCTCTCGCCAGATGGCAGACCGATCTTGTCTCACACCCGGGTCGGCAATCAGCTGACGGATATGGCCGTGTCTTCCGGCAGTGGCCGGATTGCGATTGCCGGTGATCTGGGTGTTGCCGTCCTCTCCGGGGATGCTTCTGAATTCATCTGGCGCGATAATCTGCCCATGAAAGCCAGCCGGGTGGCCATCGGCAGGGATGACAGTGTTGCCCTGCTGGATGGCAAGCGGGTCAGCCTCTATGACCCGGCGGGCCGCCGTCTGGGCCGGGTCGATCTGGACCATGCCGTGGTCACCGATATCGAAGTGGATTCAGAAAACAGGCTGGTCTTTGTCACCGGGTTCAACAATGTCCGGGACGTGAATTCTCTCGCTGTCCAGAGTGCCTTTGTCGAAGCCTGGGATTTCAACATGAACCGGGTCTGGAAGAACTGGGGCTATGCCGGGGCGGAACTTGGCAACCGGACCGCAGACACCCACGGGCTGCGGCTGACCTTCGGGCTGGATGGGGAGTTGTATTTTCTCGGTGAAGCCGCAGGCGGCGACAGCCTGTTCCTGAAACATCCGACAACACCGGCCCGCGAAGGCATGCTGATCTTCAGCGACCGCTACAACACACCGGTCGGGCCGGGCCGGGCCGTCATCGCTTTCTTCGCCCGGCTGGACCCCGTGACGGGGCGTCTGAAGAAAGCACAATATGCCTTTCCGCGTCTGGGGCCGGACAAACTCAACCGGACCAACACCTTCCTGCCCCGTGCCATCGCTGCGGACGAGTTGGGAAATGTCTTCATTGGCGGGGTCAGCGGCCTCGGCATTCCCGATCGGGACAAGCAGACCATCGCCGGAACCGCGGTCGGAACCTATGGCGGAGACCCGACGCTGCTGGTGGTCTCGGCTGACTTTCAGCGCCGCATCCGGTGGACGACCCTGACCGCAGGCGGAATCGGCAGCCATACCCGGATTGACAGCATCGGGGTCGCACACGGGCTGGCCGTTGCAGGGGTTACTGTCCGCGGCGGGCGACTGATTACCATTGACCCGATTGTCGACAAGCCGGATGGCGGCCTGTCACCGAAACAGACCGATGGTTACGTCATCCTGTGGCGCGCGCCATAAAGTTTCAGTCTGTGCGGGCCGTCACTTTCAGACTGCTCCGGCGTTATTATGCTGCATAGCAACATAAGACACGGAAGCAACTCGATGAAAGACGTACAGGACCGGCGAACCTTCAGCGTCGGCAGTTCTATTTTCCGGCAGGGAATGGCAGGCAGCGAAGCATTTATCATCCAGTCCGGTACGGTGGAAATCGTCCGGGAAGTGAATGGTCGCGAGGAAGTCCTTGAGATATGCGAGAAGGGCGCGCTGATTGGCGTCAACGCCATCGCGGAAGATGATCAGCCCAGACAGAATTCCGCCCGCGCCCTGACCCCGGTTCTGGCAGTTGCCATCAGTCGTCGGCAGGTGGCCCAGCGTATTGCTAAAGCTGACCCGCTTGTCCGCACTCTCATCAAGATTCTGGCCGAGCAGGCACGGGGCGGAGATCAGAGAAAATCAAAACGGCACAAACTGTCTGAGCGGGCCATTTATCGTCTGAACGGAGGACCGATGATGGACGCGACTGTTGTCGACATTTCCGTTGGCGGGGCCCGGCTTGTTCCTGAGCTGCCCGGCAACATCGGTGACGAAGTTGAAATCGAACTGCGCCGTCTGGACCCGCTGAAAGCCCGTATTGTCGGTAACGGTCAGGGTCATACCCGAATCTGTTTTGAAATCGACGGCAGAGAGAAACAGATTCTGAGCAGCTATATCAACGACCTGATGAGCAATGACAGCCAGCCAGCTGCGCCGCCTGAACGCCTGATGGATGCTGAACAGGCCTGGGCAAAGCAGGCATGAAGAAACCTCAGCCCTGACGCTGAAACGGCCGGGTCAGGCAGGTTGGCCCACCCTCACCCTTGCGCGAGATTTCTTCTGCGGGATAAGTCTCTACCCGGCAGCCTGCACTGCGCAGCCGGTCCGCTGTTCTGTCACAGCCCTCTGCCATCAGCAGATGGCGCGGCCCCAGCGCCAGTACATTGCAGCCCAGCGTCTCGAATTCACCCGGATCGACCTCGACCAGTGTCATCCCCCGCGACAGCAGCCAGTTCCGGAAACGAACCGGCATCAGGGGGGAATGGACCAGCGCCAGATCATGATCCAGCGGACTGATGACCGACATCAGATGGAACACATCAGCCGGGCCCTTATAGTGCGGCAGAGGCACCACCTCGACATGCACATCACTGCCCAGCAGGTCCCGAAGCTGGCGAATGCCTTCCGGGTTTGTGCGGTAGCCCTCTGCAACCGCGCAGGTCCGGGCATCCAGCCAGATGAAATCACCCCCTTCGAGATATCCTTCACCGGTAATTTCGCCCAGCACGCAAATACCGGCCCGCCGGAAAGCAGCCCCATGCAGGCCCGGTTCAGCGCGGCGTTCCGGCTTGCCCATATTGCACAAAATCATGCCACGGGGTGACGGTATCGCCGCATCCCGGACGTAGATCGCGTCCGGTGTCAGGGCGGGATCATCTTCCAGCCAGAGTATATCTGCTGCTGAAAAACAGCCGGCGAAGCGATCATAATCAGACAGCGCCTGCGGGAAATCCGGTATGGCGTGATAATTCAGACCCGGACAGCAATCATCAAGCCGGGGCTGATCTCTGAAAGCAGTCCGCGCATGGCGGAGTGCCAGCCGCTCAATACGGCCATACTCGTTCACCGGTCAGCTCTGCAACCGTTCGGCATGCCAGCGGATATGATCGCCAATGAAGCTGGCGATGAAATAATAGCTGTGGTCATAACCTTCCCGGCGATTGACGGTCAGCGGCACATTCGCGCCGGCACAGGCCGCTTCAAACAGTTCGGGGCGCAACTGTTCTGCCAGAAAATTATCTGCCAGCCCCTGTTCGATCAGCAGTGGCCGGTCATAGCCACGGTCAGAAACCAGCGCACAGGCGTCATAGGCATGCCAGGCATCCGGGTTATCACCGAGATAACCGGCCAGCGCCTTCCGGCCCCAGGGAACCTGCATCGGCGCCACTATCGGCGAAAAGGCAGAAACCGACCTGTAACCATCACGGTTCTTGATACCGATGGTCAGCGCCCCGTGACCGCCCATGCTGTGCCCGGAAATTGACTGCCGGTTGGGATCCAGCCGGAAAGCCCCGAAAACGCAGTCCGGCAGTTCATTGGTGATGTAACTGTACATAAGATAGTTCTGCGACCAGGGGGCTGCCGTCGCATCAAGGTAGAATCCCGCGCCGGACCCGAAATCATAGGCGTCATGTTCGCCGGGATGGTCACTGTCGCGCGGGCTGGTATCCGGGCAGATGATCGCAATTCCGGCTTCCGCCGCATAACGCTGCGCACCCGCCTTGGTGGTAAAGTTCTCCTGCGTACAGGTCAGGCCTGACAGCCACCAGAGCACCGGCACCGGACCCTGTTCTGCCGCCGGGGGCAGATAGACCGAAAAGGTCATGTCACAGCCGAGCAATGCCGACGCATGCCTGTAGACGCCCTGCTGACCACCAAAGGTCTTTGTCACGGAGAGGGTTTCAATGGTCATCTTCGCATCCTTCTTCAATTCAGTATCAGTTCGCCACCACGCCAGTGTCGTCGGCCTCGATCTCAAAGGCAGCTTTCATCAGGGCACGGGTATAATCCTGTGACGGGTTATCGAAAATGTCCGCCGCCGGACCCTGCTCCACCACCTTGCCGCCACGCAGGACAATCAGGTCATGAGACAGGGCACGAACGACCTTGAGGTCATGGCTGATGAACAGATAGGCCAGCCCCCGGTCGCGCTGCAACTTTCGCAGCAGATCGACAATCTGCGCCTGCACGCTCATATCCAGCGCACTGGTCGGCTCGTCCAGCACCAGCAGTTTCGGTTGCAGGGCCAGTGCCCGGGCAATGGCGATGCGCTGTCGCTGACCGCCGGAAAATTCATGCGGATAGCGGTCCATGCTCTGGGGATCAACCCCGACCTCCTCCAGCGCATCAGAAACAATCTGGCGGCGTTCGTCATAATCCCTGCCAGCGCCGTGAACCCGCAATCCTTCCTCAACAATCTGGAACACGCTGAGGCGGGGGCTGAGGGAACCGAACGGATCCTGAAAAACAACCTGCATCTCGCTGCGCAGCGGCCGCATGCGTTTTGAACTCCAGCCCTGTATGTCCTGTCCCTGATAACGTATCGGACCGCGCGATCGTTCCAGCCGCAGCAGGGCCATCGCCAGCGTTGTCTTGCCTGAACCACTTTCCCCGACCACCCCGACCGTATGCCCCGCCCGGACGGACAGGGTAACCCCGTCCACCGCCTTGATGTGACCAACCGTCCGGCGAATGATGCCCTTGCGGACCGGAAACCAGACCCAGAGGTCATCAGTTGCAATGACCTCGTCGCTGTCCTGAGGGGCCGGGTCCGGCCGGCCTTTCGGTTCGGCCTCCAGCAGGTGCCGGGTATAGTCATGCTGGGGATGAGTGAACAGACTCTCTGTCTCACCCTGTTCAACCACCGCACCGTCCTGCATGACATACACCCGGTCGGCCACCCGCCGGACAATGCCAAGGTCGTGGGTAATCAGCAGCAAACCCATGCCGAGGCGCTGCTGCAAATCCTTCAGCAGGGCCAGAACCTGTGCCTGCACGGTGACATCCAGTGCCGTCGTCGGCTCGTCCGCTATCAGCAGATCCGGTTCGTTGGCCAGCGCCATGGCGATCATGACCCGCTGCTGCTGACCGCCGGAAAGTTCATGCGGCAGGGCGGTCAGGCGATCAACAAGCGCCTCCAGCCCGACCAGTGTCAGCAATTCGATGACCCGTGCCCGCGCCCGTTCCGCCGGCATCTTGCGATGTTCCAGCAGCACCTCGCTGATCTGCTTTTCAACCGAATGCAGCGGGTTCAGGGAATTCAGGGGCTCCTGAAAGATCATCGAAATCTTGTTGCCCCTGATGCTCCGCATCTCGGCTTCGGCAGCGCCCAGCAGTTCGCGACCCTGAAACCGGATCGATCCGCCGGGATGACGGGCAAACGGATAGGGCAGCAATTGCAGAACCGATAGCGCAGAAACCGATTTTCCTGAACCGCTTTCACCGACAATCGCCACGCATTCGCCGGGAGCGACCGTGAAACTGACACCCCGCACGGCCCGGACGGCATCTGGTCCGTCACCGAAATGCGCTTCCAGGGCGCTGACATCCAGCAGGTCACTCATCCATACACCTTGCGCGGATCAAACGCGTCCCGCACGCCTTCACCGACAAAAACCAGCAGCACCAGCAGGGCCGAGATGACAAAAAAGGCCGTCATGCCGAGCCAGGGCGCCTGCAGGTTCGCTTTGCCCTGCGCCAGCAGTTCCCCCAGCGACGGAGACCCCGGCGGCAGACCAAGCCCCAGCAGGTCAAGGCCGGTCAGCGCCACCAGCGACCCGGACAGGATGAAGGGCAGAAAGGTCAGGGTTGCCACCATCGCATTGGGCAGCAGATGCCGCAGCATGATTGCCGTGTCGGAAACACCCAGCGCCCGCGCCGCCCGGACATAGGTGAAATTCCGGGCCCGGAAAAACTCCGCCCGCACCAGCCCGGTCAGCCCCATCCAGCTGAACACGGTCAGCGCAATCAGCAGCGTCCAGAATCCGGGTACCAGCACCGTCGACAGGATAATCAGGATCTGGAACGACGGCATCGACGCCCAGATTTCAATCACGCGCTGAAAAATCAGATCGAGCCAGCCCCCGAAGTAACCCTGCACCGCACCGGCCAGGATTCCGATGATCGAGGAGATGATGGTCAGCGTGAAACCGAACAGCACCGACAACCGGAATCCGTAGATCAGCCGGGCCGCCACATCACGGCCCTGATCATCGGTCCCCAGCCAGTTCACGGCATCGGGCGGTGACGGGGCAGGTGATGTCAGTTCCAGATTGACCGTGTCATAGGAAAACCGGATTGGCGGCCAGACAATCCAGCCTTTCTCGTTAATCAGCTCGGCCAGATAGGCATCACGGTAATCTGCTTCCGTCGGAAAATCGCCGCCGAAGTCGGTCTCGGTATAGGTGACGACAGACGGGAAATAGGGTTTGCCATCAAACCAGACAAAAGCCGGGCGGTCATTGGCGATGAATTCCGCAAAAAGACAGACCAGAAACAGCAGCCCGAAGATCCGCAACGACCAGACAGCCCGGCGATTGCGCCGGAAATTGCTAATCCGCCGCCGCATGATCGGGGTGATCCGCAGACCCATCCAGCGGTCTTCTGTCGGGGGTGCCGTCATATCAGACCTCCCGGCTTTCAAAGTCGATCCTGGGATCGACAATGTGATACATCACGTCATTGATAATCCCGAAGATGACGCCAATCAGGGTGAAGGCGTACAGCGTGCCCAGCACCACGGCGTAATCCCGGTTGATGATCGCCTCGAACCCCATCAGGCCCAGCCCGTCGAGTGAGAAAATCGTCTCGATCAGAAACGATCCGGTAAAGATCAGGCTGAGGAAAGCGGTCGGGAAACCGGAAATGATCAGCAGCATGGCATTGCGGAAAACATGTCCGTAAAGCACCCGGCTTTCCGTCAGCCCCTTGGCCCGCGCCGTCAGCACATACTGCTTGTTGATTTCATCCAGAAAGGAATTCTTCGTCAGCAGCGTCATCCCTGCAAAGCTGCCGATAACCAGCGACAGGACCGGCAGCGCCATATGCCAGAGATAATCCAGCACCTGTTCCCACCAGGACAGCTGATCGAAATCATGCGAGACCAGACCGCGCAGCGGAAACCAGTCGAGATATCGTCCCCCGGCAAAGATGATGATCAGCAGAATGGCGAACAGAAAGCCCGGAATGGCATTGCCGATAATCACAACCCAGCTGGTCACAATATCAAAGCGGGTGCCATCCCGCACCGCCTTGCGAACCCCCAGCGGGATTGAAATCAGATAGGTCAGCAGAAAGGTCCACAGACCCAGTGAAATGGAAACCGGCAGTTTTTCGATCACCAGATCAACGATGGACCGGTCCTGAAAGTAGCTGTTGCCGAGATCAAAGGTGAGATAATTGACACTCATATCGACAAACCGTTCCCAGGCCGGTTTGTCGAAACCGAACTGGCGCTCCAGCTCGCGGATCAGTTCCGGGTCGACCCCCTGCGCACCGCGATATTTTGAACTGGTCTGACCGGGTAGCGTGCTGCTGTTCCCGGAATTGCCGAGATCCACATTCTGTTCACCGCTGATCCGCCCCGCCGTGTCCCCTGCCTTGCCCTGAGATTCCGCCAGGATCTGCTCAATCGGGCCGCCTGGCACAAACTGGATCACCGCAAAATTGATCACCAGAATGCCGAACAGGGTCAGCGGCACCAGCATCAGGCGACGAACGATATAGCTCAGCATGGGTTATTCATGTCTTTCGGAGCAGGCCGTTATCCTTCGAGACGCAGCAGGCCGCTTCTCAGGATGAGGGGGTATGGTAAGCCTCATCCCGAGGAGGCGCAAAGCGCCATCTCGACGGATGGCAACGGGTGCCATCAACCGCCGCTCTTTTTCAGCTTCGCCGCCAGCGCCGGGTCAACCCACCAGGAGGTAAAACCGATCTCATATTTCGGTGTTTTCTCCGGACGGCCGAACTTGTTCCACCAGGCGATATTGAAGCTTGTCGACGCCCATTGCGGGATGACGAAGTGATGCCACAGCAGCACCCGGTCCAGCGCCCGGCAGCGTGTCACCAGGTCTTCCCAGGTCTGTGCCGCGATCACCAGATCGACCAGCTTGTCGATCGCCGGGTCCTTGATGCCGATTGTATTGCGGCCACCCGGCCGGTCCGCCGCTTCCGAACCCCAGAAATCCCGCTGTTCATTACCCGGAGAAGAGGACTGACCAAAGACATCCGTCGTCACGTCAAAATCAAAGCTGTCCATACGGTTCTGGTATTGAGCCGAATCCACCGTGCGAACGGTGGAGGTCACCCCGAGCCGCTCAAGGTTTTTGGTAAATGGCAGGACAATCCGCTCGAACGCGGGCGAGCTCAGCAGAAACTCGATCTCCAGCGGCTTGCCGGATTTCGGGTCAATCAGCTTGCCACCGGTAATCTTCCAGCCGGCGTTTCGCAGAATATCCAGCCCTTTGCGCAAATTGGCGCGGGGCGTGCCCGATCCGTCCGTCACCGGTGGCTGATATTCATCTGTAAAAACCCGGTCCGGAATGGTTCCGCGCATCGGTTCCAGAATTTTCAGCTCTTCCGCTGACGGCAGCCCGGTTGACGCCAGTTCGGAATTCTCAAAGAAGCTCTTCGGGCGTTCATAGATGCCGTAAAACAGGTTCTTGTTCGACCATTCGAAATCGAAGGCATAGGCCAGCGCCTCGCGCAGTGCCGGGTCCTGAAATTTTTCCCGACGGGTATTATAGACAAAACACTGCATCCCTGTCGGGCGGCTGTGTGAAATCGTCTCCCGCTTCATCTCGCCGCTTCTGATCGCCGGAACATCATAGCCGGTTGCCCACTGGCTTGAGGTCAGTTCATGGCGGAAATCATAGGCCCCGGCCTTGAAGGCCTCGAACGCCACCGTGCGGTCCCGGTAATAGTCATAGCGGATGCGGTCCGGGTTGTTCTGTCCACGATTGACAGGCAGATCCCGGCCCCAGTAATCATCGACCCGCACCAGCGTCACCGAACGTCCGGTATCGAAGCTCTCAACCCGGTACGGGCCGCTGCCCAGCGGCGGCTCCAGTGTCGTCTTTTCGAAATCCCGGCTTTCCCAGTAATGCTTCGGCAGAACCGGCAACTGACCGGTAATCAGCGGCAATTCACGATTGTTCGCAGTGTCAAAAATAAACCGGACTGTCCGTTCACCCGTCTTCTCGCCCCGCAGTACATTCTTGTAATAAAACCGGTACTGCGGATGGCCTTTGGTCTTCAGGATTTCGAGACTGAAAATCGCGTCTTCAACCGTCACCGGCTGGCCGTCATGCCAGCGCGCCTCAGCCCTCAGGGTAAATTCCACCCAGGACCGGTCCTTCGGAAAGGCCACACTTTCTGCCAGCAGGCCGTATTCGGAATTCGATTCGTCCGTATTGGTGGTCATCAGGGATTCAATCGACCCGGTCGGCGCAGAATCACCTTTCAGCGTAAAACCGTTGAAGCTGTCAAAGCTGCCAACCGCATGCTGAACGATCTCGCCGCCCTTCGGGGCGTCCGGATTGACCCAGTCAAAATGCGTGAAATCCGGCCCGTGTTTCGGGTCTTCCCACATGCCCATCGCATGGCCGCGATAGATATCATCTGCGGCCCGGGTGCCGGTGAAGGGATAGGCCGAGGCAACCAGTGCCGCGCCGGAGAATTTAAGGAAATCCCGTCGCCCGGGATTCATCCAGTCAAATGCCATTCAGATCACTCCCGATTTCCCTGTAGTGTGGGTCGTCCTGTCGGGAGTTCAAGTGGTAAGGCGATGACCGGCAAAATAACCCCTCCCCCGTTATCCGGGAGAGGGGGGTTCAGAATTTACTTCTCGGCAGCGGCGTCCTGAATCATATGAACATCGCGCTGCGGAAACGGAATGGAAATGCCGACCTTGTCGAAGCGTTCCTTCACCGCTTTGGTGGTATCGAACTTGATACCCCAGTAATCCGCAGCGTTGCACCAGACACGAACCGTCAGGTCGACCGAGCTGTCACCGAGATTGCCGACAACACACATCGGGGCCGGTTCTGCATCAATACGCTCATCTTTCTTGGCGATCGCCAGAATTTCCTTCATGGCCTTGTTGATGTCGTCGCCGTAACCAATGCCAAAGACAAAATCGACCCGGCGTTTCGGGTTGGCGCTGAAATTCTTGATCGCCGTGCCCCAGAGATCAGCATTAGGAACGATGATCTTCACGTTATCCGGGGTCGCCATTTCGGTGATGAACAGGCTGATCGACTTGACCGTGCCGGTAACGCCGCCGCCGTCAATGAAATCGCCAACCTGAAAAGGCCGGAAAATCAGCAGCATGACACCAGCCGCAATGTTCGAGAGCGTCCCCTGCAGGGCCAGACCGATTGCCAGGCCGGCAGCACCCAGAACCGCGATGAAGCTGGTCGTCTGAACACCAAACTGGTTGAGGACAGCAATGATGGTGAAAATGATGATCGCATAGCGAACAAGACTGGCAAAAAAGCCTTCCAGTGTCGCATCGACATGTTTGCTGCGGCTCAGTGCCTTGCGTACCAGACCGGACACCTTGCCGGCCAGCCACCAGCCGACAACAAGGATGATAATCGCACCAATGACATCAAGGCCGTAGGTGGAAATGACGGTCATCACCTCCTGGCCGACAGAATTCATTTTATCCATAGTCTTCAGAGCCCCTGTTCAGATTTAACGATTTTCGCTCCCCGCGGGCGGTAATTGTGGTGAAAAACGGCACTTTGCAAACGATTTTCTCGTTCCGCTTCAGTCAAGATCATGCAGAAGATCAATCAATCGGGCAACATCGCCTCCGGAATGATACATGCCGAAGCCAAACCGGATAACCGACCCCCGTGCATCAACCCGAACGCCGCTTTTCACCAGCGCCTCGCACAGGTCCGGGGCCGCGGCATGATCGAATGCCAGAAAGTTACCCCGCGCCACATCGCCACCAACCACCAGGTTTTCCCGGGAAATCACCGGATGGTTCAAATCATCGACAGCCCGGAGAAATAGCCCCTGAAGGGCATGAACATGAGCATGGATATCCGCCACACCGACGCCGAGGCTGCCAAGCAGCCGCATCACCGCATTCAGGCGATACAATCCGACCGGGTCAAAGATGGATCCCATGAAGCGGGCTCCGTCATCGCCATAGACAACCGCACCTTCACTGACCCCCGAGCGATTACGGAAATCGGCGAACCAACTGGTATTCTCCGGCTTCAGATCACATCCTTCCGGAACTGCGAGAAAGCAGGCACCTTCACCGCTCATCGCATATTTGAACCCACCCGCCATATAAAAGCTGCCAGCCGCCGCCGGACCGAAATCTTCCGGCACCGCCATGAAGGCGTGGTAGCCATCCACCACAACCTCTGCCCCCGTCGCGGCCAGTCCGGCACAAAGGTCGTTCAGGCCGGTGACACGGAACCCGGTATTGAAATGGACCTGACTGAAGAAAATCAGGTCCTGTTCACCTGCCTGCGCGGCAGCCAGGAACCGTTCTGCGAAACTGCCGAAGGGCCGGGCCGGAACCACCGTTGCGGTTACCGTGCCGCGTTCGGTCGCGCGGCGCATCTGGCGGCCGAAGCTGGCGAACTCGCTGTCAGTTGTCAGCAGGCGGATCGGGCGGGACGGATCGAAACAGGTAAACAGCCGGGCAACAAATTCATGGCAGTTGGCAGCAATCGCAATCATCTCCGGCTGCGGCAGATTCAGAACACCCGCGATATGGCCCTGCGCCTCCGGTAAAACCTCATCGAACACCTTTGCCCATTTACCGCTTTGCAGACGCGCCGCATCATCCCAGCATTCCAGCATTGCATGACGGGTCACATCCGGCCGGGGATGATGGCTATGGGCCGCAAAATGCAGCGCACCCGGCGGCAGCGAGGCGGTAAAATGCTCGCGTCCGACCAGCGGCCGGCTGATATCGACAAGACTGGCGAGGCTATTTCCGGACATCACAGGCTCCTGTTTTCATGCCGTTCCGCATTATAGAAGACAGACAGACGGGCCGTCACTTCAACAGATTCCCGGCACCCGTACCGCTGTTTATTGACAATCCCTGTCCGTCACACCATTTCCCGACATTCCCGCCCGAGGTAAAACACCGTAACATGCTCGACATGATATCTGATCCGACCGTAACTGACCGGCCCGACTGGTCACCCGACTCTGCCATCAGCTGGTTGCTGACAGAAGGCCGGTTCAATGACAGTGTCCGCGGCGCATTTGACAGCTTCATGCAGCGATTATCCGAGGACGGAGCACCCATTGGCCGTTCTGCGCTGATCATTGCAACCCTGCATCCGCTGATCCGCGGCTGGGGGTTACGCTGGACACGCCGGAACGGAACCGGTCTTGAGGCCTCCTTCTACCATGCCACCCAGAATACACCGGCCTATCTGCTCAGCCCGATCCATCATGTCTTCCAGGAATCCGTCTATATCAGACGACGCCTGAACACCCCTGACGCCCGGTTTGACTATCCCGTCCTGCAGGAGATGAAGGATCAGGGCTATACCGACTATCTTGCCAGCCCGCTGATCTTCAGCGACGGGGCTGTCAGTGTCCTCACATTCTGCACCGAAAAGCCGGAAGGCTGGACCGACAATGACCTGCTCCAGATTGACCGGTTATCCGCCGCTCTTGCGCCCGTCATCGAAGCCATTTCAGCGCGACGGACAGCACAGATTCTGATGGAAACCTATATCGGCAAGCGCTCTGGCCGGAAGGTGCTGGATGGCCATATCCGGCGGGGAGACGGGGAAACCATCAACGCAGTCGTCTGGTTCAACGATCTGCGGGATTCCACCGCCTTGTCGGAAGAGCTTCCGATGAACCGCATGCTGGCCCTGCTGAATACCTATTTCGAGATATCGGCACTGGCGATCCAGAACAATGGCGGCGAAGTGCTGCGGTTCGTCGGCGATGCAATGCTGGGTATTTTCCCGGTCAGCGACGATACCGGTGGCGAAACAGCCGCCGCCGAACGTGCCCTGCGGGCCGCCTTTCAGACCCGTGACAATATGACAGAAGCCAATGCAGAACGCCGGCGCAATGCCGAACCGGACATAAACTTCGGGATTGGCCTGCATATCGGTGAAGTGATGTACGGCAATGTCGGCGCTCCGGCCCGGCTCGACTTCTCCGTGATCGGCCCTGCCGCCAACCGTGCGGCACGGGTTGAGTCGCTGACACGGGAACTCGGTATCCCGCTGCTGACATCCTCTGCCTTCGCCGCCATCAGTCCGCTGGAAATGGCGTCAGCCGGCCTGCACAGATTCAAGGGCATTGCCGACATGCAGGAAGTCTTCACCCTGCCCGAATTCCTGCCGCACAGTAAGTAACGGGCACCGGTCTAGTTCAGGGCCTTGGTCGAAAATGCCTGCACGGCACCGGGATGGCGGATCAGCGGCGTCTCCGATGTCGCCATGATTGCCGGTGTTGTATTGAACAGCGGACGGTCCAGCATCCGGAACCGGTCAAAGCCGTCGGCCACAACATCCACGACCAGTCTTGCAGCACTGTTCGGCAGCTCCTTGGCGGAAACCAGCAGGGAACGTACCCCGATTGACCGGGCCGACTGACGTGAACCCGGATAAAAACCGCCGGTAATTGTTCCCTTCAGATAGGCTGGTCCTGCCTTCAGGAATTCATCCTGTTTACGGTCACAGCAAACCGAGATGATCTCCACTTCACAACTGTCGGCGAGGTCGTCAATCCGGACACTCGGATGACTGACGACAAAAGCCGCCGCATCAACGCTGCCACTGCACAGCGCCTCAATCCGTGCCTGCTGCGAGGATAATGTCACCCGTTCCAGTTCAAACCGCGACCGGAACAGACGGTTTTCCTGCATGATATCGAACAGGCGTGCCGACTGGCTTCCGGTCGGACCAACCGCAACCTTGCTGCGATGCAGATCCTCAATCCGGATGGCCGAGCGTTTGGATGTCGCAACCGTCAGCAATTTCGGAAACATGGTCAGAACGGTGCGAAGATTGAGCCGGTCCGTTGCATTATCAACGAGATTACTGTCCACAAAGGCCAGATCGACGGCCCCGGCGCGCAGGGCGCGAAGACCGTCTTCGGGTCCGGGTGCCGCCACCGTCTCACAGGCATAACCTGACAGATCCAGTTCCTGATTCATGAAATTGCAAAGGCCTGTCGCTGCCGCCATCTCCGGCGATCCTTCCGGGCCACCGGCAACACGCAACCGCTTTGTTGCAGCGTCGGACGGAAGCGCCCAGACCGTGGCAAGCAGGGTCAGGGAGACGGCAAAAAAGCGGGCAGGAAACCTGATCAGAATATTCATATCGAAACGCTGGCCCATTCTGGTGACGGATTAAATACATGCATGCCACGCCTGCTACGGCGGACAAGACCTTTTAGCATGAGAAAATTGAAACGTCGCGGTTTCACATTTGTCACAAAACTGTCACTACCTGATGATAGACAACCGGCGTCATCAGAGTTCGGAGCCATGCAAACTTTCATTCTTCTTCTGGTAATTCTTATCCTGACCTACGCAGGGTTCGCGATGGGACGTCGTCGTTCGGTTGTGCTGGCAGGACCGGATATTGCATCGCTGCACTCATTGCCCGGTCATTACGGGCTTTACAGCTCGCTATGGTTTATTCTGCCCGCGCTTGCGGTCTTCTGTATCTGGGTCATTACCCAGAACGGTATCGCCGAGAGTGCAGCGCTGTCCGTACTGCCGCCGGAAGTAACCTCCGACACGGCGCGTATTGGCCTGATTTTAGGCGAAGTTGCCCGGATTGCCGCCGGACAATCTGCCGGCGCACCATCCCACCCGTCATTACCCGCCGCCGCAGATGCCATGCATGACACAGCTGATATGCTGTTTTATGCCATGTGCGTCCTGTCGATTGCTGCCGGTACTGCCGGTTTTTTCTTCGCCCGTCACCGCATTGCCCCGGACTTCCGGGCGCGTAACCGGGTCGAGAAGGTCATCAACATCACGATGCTGGTCTGTGCCTGTATCGCCGTCTTCACGACTGTCGGTATCGTGCTTTCACTGATCTTTGAAACAATCCGCTTCTTCGCCAAACCGGAAGTCTCCGCACTGGAATTCTTCTTCGGCCTGAACTGGAGCCCGCAGACAGCCCTGCGGGCGGATCAGGTCGGCTCCAGCGGTGCCTTTGGTGCGGTTCCCCTGTTCGCCGGAACCATGCTGATTACCGCCGTTGCCATGGTCGTTGCCGTACCGGTCGGTCTGTTCAGCGCCGTCTATCTGACCGAGTTCGCGGCACCGAAAGTTCGCTCTGTGGTCAAGCCGCTGATGGAAATTCTGGCGGGGGTTCCGACCGTGGTCTATGGCTTTTTTGCCGCTCTTGTCGTAGCACCACAGGTGCGGGGCTGGGGCGAGGCACTCGGGCTTGATGTTGCGTCTGAAAGCGCACTGGCCGCCGGTGTGGTCATGGGCGTCATGATCATCCCCTTCGTCTCCTCACTGTCTGATGACGTCATCAACGCCGTGCCGCAAAGCCTGCGTGACGGTTCAGCCGCGCTGGGGGCAACCAAGGCCGAAACGGTGATGCAGGTCATCGTACCTGCGGCCCTGCCGGGTATCGTCGGCGCTGTTCTGCTGGCTGTCAGCCGGGCCGTCGGCGAAACCATGATTGTGGTGATGGCTGCCGGTCTGGCTGCAAACCTGACCATCAATCCGCTGGAGGCGGTGACAACAGTGACCGTCCAGATCGTCACCCTGCTGGTCGGCGATCAGGAATTCGACAGCGCCAAAACGCTTGCCGCCTTCGCTCTCGGGCTGATGCTGTTCTTCGTAACGCTGACCCTGAACGTTATTGCCTTCCGCGTTGTTCGCAAATACCGGGAAAAATATGACTGATATCCCCTCAACCGTCATTCCGGTCTATCGCCCGACCGCCGACGAATCCAATCGCAATGTCCGCAAGCGCTACAACGCGAACCGCCGGTTACAGTTCTTTGGCCTGGCCGCCATCGGCATTGCCCTGCTGGCACTGGCTACCCTGCTGACCAGCATCATCGGCAACGGCTGGTCGGCGTTTCAGCAGACAAATATCGCGCTTGAGATCACTTTCGACAGATCGAAACTCGACCCGCGCGGTGACCTGTCACAGGACTCACTGCGTGCCGGTGATTACCGTGCCCTTGCCCGGGACGCCCTGCGCGCAGAATTCCCTGACGTGAAAAGCCGCACGGACCGCCGCAATCTTAATGCCCTCCTGTCGCCGGGCGCACATTACGAATTGCAGGACATGGTTCTGGATGATCCCTCACTGATCGGCCAGACCCTGACTGTCTGGCTGCCGGTCGATGATGAAATCGACATGCTGCAAAAGGGCTATTTCGAGATCGACGGAGATCGCTTCAGCGAACAGCTCGGAGGCTGGATTCAGAAACTGTCCGATGCCGGAAAGCTGGAGAAGAAATTCAACACCCGGTTTTTCTCGACCGGTGACTCGCGGGAGCCTGAACTGGCCGGGGTCTGGGGCGCTGCCGTCGGCTCGTTCCTGACGCTGATCGTGACACTGGCCGTTGCCTTCCCGGTCGGCGTTCTGGCGGCAGTCTATCTTGAGGAATTTGCCCCGAAGAACAAATTCACGGATCTGGTCGAGGTCAATATCAACAATCTCGCGGCAGTGCCGTCGATTGTCTTTGGCCTGCTCGGTCTTGCGGTCTTCATTCAGGTGGCGCATCTGCCCCGTTCAGCCCCGGTTGTCGGTGGCCTGACGCTGGCGCTGATGACCCTGCCGACCCTGATCATCGCCTCCCGGGCCGCACTGAAAGCGGTTCCCCCCTCGATCCGCGAAGCCGCACTTGGTCTCGGCGCGTCGCCGGTTCAGGCGATGTTCCATCACACGCTGCCACTGGCGATGCCCGGCATCCTGACCGGCACCATCATTGGCATGGCCCAGGCTCTCGGCGAAACGGCCCCTCTGCTAATGATCGGCATGGTCGCCTTTATCGTCGATATTCCGAGTACTCCGCTGGATGCCGCGACGGTGCTGCCGGTGCAGATTTATCTCTGGGCAGATTCCCCGGAACGCGCCTTTGTCGAAAAGACATCCGCAGCCATCATGGTGCTTCTCGGATTTCTGGTCCTTATGAATGGCGTAGCGGTCCTGTTGCGTAAACGCTTCGAACGGCGCTGGTAAAAAACAATGAGCAAGGTTGTACAGATGAGCGAGACACAGACCCAAACCGCCGCCGATACGCCGGTCGCCCCGGTCACAAAAGAGCCGGCTTCCAAGCTGACGGCAAAAAATCTGGACGTGTTCTATGGTGAAAAGCAGGCCCTGTTCGGTATTGATCTGGGTATCCCGGCCAATCAGGTAACCTCTTTCATCGGCCCCTCCGGCTGCGGAAAATCGACCTTTCTTCGATGCCTCAACCGGATGAATGACACCATCGACGGCTGCCGGGTGACGGGGAACATTACCCTCGACGATCAGGACATCTATGACCGCAAGATCGACGTGGTCCAGCTGCGCGCCCGGATCGGCATGGTTTTCCAGAAACCAAACCCTTTCCCGAAATCGATCTTCGACAATGTCGCCTACGGCCCGCGGATTCATGGCCTGTCCCGTGACCGGACCGAGCTGGAAGAAATCGTCCATGTCAGCCTTGAGAAGGCCGGTCTTCTGAAAGAGGTGAAGGACCGTCTGGAGGAGCCGGGAACCGGCCTTTCCGGTGGTCAGCAGCAGCGGCTTTGCATTGCCCGCGCCATCGCCGTCAGCCCGGAAGTCATTCTGATGGATGAACCCTGTTCGGCGCTGGATCCGATTGCCACAGCGAAGATTGAAGAACTGATCGATGAACTCCGGTCAAACTTCACGATCGTCATCGTCACCCATTCCATGCAGCAGGCTGCCCGCGTTTCCCAGCGCACCGCCTTCTTCCATCTCGGAGAGCTGGTCGAATGGGGGGAGACACCGCAAATCTTTACCTCGCCCTCGGACCCACGGACGCAGGATTACATAACGGGACGGATCGGATAATCGACATGACCGGTGAAAACACACATATCGTCAGCGCCTTCGATCAGGAACTTGCCAAGCTGAATGACATCATCATCCAGATGGGCGGACTGGCCGAAGCACAGATCAACTCCTCCATTCATGCCGTCATCAAGCGCGACACGGAACGCGCCGGGATTGTCGTTGAGGATGACAAGAAGATCGACCAGCTGGAACGCGAACTGGAAGAACTGGCTGTCAAGGTACTGGCCCTGCGCCAGCCCATGGCGTCGGATCTTCGCGCCGTCGTCGGTGCCCTGAAGATTTCATCCGATATCGAGCGGATCGGGGATTACGCCAAGAATATCGCCAAACGGGCCATTGCCCTGGCGCAGGTTCCGCCGGTTGAGCCGTTGCGCTCAGTGCCGCGCATGGGCTGGCTGGTACAGCAGATCATGAAGCAGACGCTGGATGCCTATATCACCCGCGACCCGGCCGCCGCGACCGCCGCATGGCAGCGGGATGCGGAAGTTGATGATCTCTATAACAGCCTGTTCCGCGAACTGCTGACCTACATGATGGAAGACCCGCGGACCATCACCGCCTGCACCCATGTCCTGTTCATTGCCAAGAACATTGAACGCATGGGCGACCACGCCACCAACATCTGCGAAATCGTTCATTTCATGGCAACCGGCAAGGCCATGCCCGAAGACCGCAAGAAAACCGATACCACCAGCTTTACGGTGGTGGACAAGACATAGGAACAACCAGACCATGAATCCCAGAATCATGATCGTGGAGGATGAGCCCCCTCTCGTTGAGTTGCTCTCCTACAACCTTCAGAAAGAAGGCTTCGACACCTTCTCAGCCCTCGACGGCGAAGAAGCGATGACGCTGGTCGAGGAATGCCAGCCGGACCTTGTACTGCTGGACTGGATGCTGCCGGAACTCTCCGGCATCGAAGTCTGCCGGCAACTGCGCCGCCGCCAGGACACCAAGCATCTGCCGATCATCATGCTGACCGCCAGAGGCGAGGAAGGTGATCGTATCCGGGGGCTTGATACCGGTGCCGATGATTACATCACCAAGCCGTTTTCTCCCCGCGAGGTGATTGCCCGGCTGCGGGCTGTCCTGCGCCGGTCCAATCCGTCGTTTGATTCCGAAGCCCTGCAATATCGCGATATCAACATGGATCTTGCGGCCCACAAGGTCAGTCGCGGCCCGCGCGCGCTGAAGCTGGGGCCGACAGAATTCCGGCTGTTGCGCTGTTTCATGGAACAGCCGGGCCGCGTGTTCTCGCGCGAGCAGTTGCTCGACAAGGTCTGGGGCTATGATGCTGCCATTGAGCCACGCACCGTCGACGTTCATATCCGGCGCCTGCGCAAGGCGCTGAACGGCCCGGAGGAACTCGACCTCATCCGCACCGTGCGTTCCGCCGGCTACGCGCTGGATGAAGATGTCTGAAGGCGACCGGCTATCTGCTCTGCCGCTCCGCCCTGAACCTGCCTGTATCTGAACACAAAAAGGCCGCCCCCGAAGGAGCGGCCTTTTCAGTTTTATCGTCTGGTTGCTTGTCAGCCTTCGAGAATTTTCTCGGCGCTGGAAACTTCAAACTGACCCGGCTCGTCGAGATTGAGTGCGGTAACCTTACCGTCTTCAACAACCATCGAGTAGCGCTGTGAGCGCAGGCCGAGACCACGGCCGGAAAGGTCGAATTCCATACCGACTGCCTTGGTGAAGTCACCGGAACCATCAGCCAGCATGACAACATTATCACCGACATTCTGATCGGAACCCCATGCACCCATGACGAACGGGTCGTTCACGGACAGGCAGGCGATGGTGTCAAAACCCTTTGCCTTGATGGCAGCGGCATTGTTCACGAAGCCCGGCAGGTGGGCCGCGGAGCAGGTCGGGGTGAAGGCGCCGGGAACGGCGAAAATCACGACCTTCTTGCCTTTGGTCAGTTCATCCGTGGTGACCTGGGCCGGGCCGTCAGCCGTCATATGGGCCAGAGTTACGGTGGGAAGTTTGTCGCCAACCTTGATTGTCATGTCAGTCTCCCTGAAGGGTATGATTAAACTCACGCATTAGATAGTACCTGCGCCCGCTTCTGTCATCCCCCCTGAAAGTCCTGTTACCGGTCCGCCACCCGTATCTGGCCACCGGACGCCGCTTCAAAGCCGGTCAGCACACGATCCGACGTCAGCAGCTCCGGCAACACATAACCGTCCGGCGAGCCGGGTCCGTAGATCACATTGAAGGGAATGCCATAGCGTCCGAAACTGGCGAGATAGGCAGCGATATCGTCATTCGGGCGGGTCCAGTCTGCCTGCATGGCCACCACCTGACCCGACGCCAGCAGGGTTGCGACCTGACCCCGGTCGAGCACCAGTTTCTTGTTCACCTGACAGGTCACACACCAGTCCGCTGTGACATCAACCAGCACGGTACGACCCGCCGCGATATGCCCGGCCAGAGATGTGCGGTCAAACGGCACCCACTGATAGCTGGCCGCCAGGTCCGTCTGCACCTTTCCGGCCGGTCCGCCCTCAGACAGCCCCGCCGCAAGCAGGACCGCAGCCAGACCACCGGCCGACGCGATTGCGGTGACAGCCGGTCTGAAAACAATCACCGCAGACATGACCGCCAGCAAAGCCACAACAAGCCCCGTCCCGAGGCTGCCAATCTGCACCATCAGCACCGAAAGCAGCCAGACTGCCGTCAGCAGCAGGGCGATCCCCAGCACCTGTTTCAGGCGGATCATCCAGGGACCGGGACGCGGCAGAACGGCAGCGAGGCCGGGCAGCAGGGCCACCGCCAGATAAGGCGCGGCAAGCCCCAGCCCGATCAGCAGGAAAATCAGCGCGATATCCACCGGTGAGCCAGCCAGCGCAAAGCCGACCGCTGAACCGAGGAAGGGTGCTGAACAGGGTGTCGCCAGCAAGGTTGCAAAAACGCCGGTCATAAAATGACCACCCAGTCCCGGTGCCGTGGTTCCGGTCGCTGCGCGGCCAAGCCAGGACGGCAGCGCAACCTCAAACCGGCCAAACAGGTTCAGGGCAAACAGCAGCACGACCAATGTCATGAAGGCCAGAAATAACGGTTGCTGGAACTGGATGCCCCAGCCCACTGCTGCCCCGCCAAGTTTCAGCAATATTGCCCCCCCGGCGAGCACCATGATCGTGGTAATGATACCTGCCGCCGAGACCAGAAAACCCAGCCGGATCACCCGGCGTTCCGCGCCGCCATAGCCGGCGATGCTGACCAGTTTCATGGAAAGAACCGGCAACACGCAGGGCATCAGATTGAGAATCAGCCCGCCAAGGAAGGCCAGCAGCAGAAAAGTGCCGATACCCTGTCCGTCCTCTGCCAGCGTCGCCGCCGGGCCGATAGTGTCCGGCGCAGGCGTGGTTATTTCTGCCGCGGCGCCTTCCTGCATCACGGTCAGGGTCAGCATCTGCCCGGTCAGCCCGTCAATTTCACCCCCCGGTCCCGTCGCCGGTACAGAAAACACGGTCTCGGTTCCCGTCTGGCGGATCACCGGACGGCCAAACCAGAAATCCGGTGTCGCCTCGACCAGAATATCCGGATCGATCAGAGGCGTCTCATTGGCAAGCCGCACCTCAAGTACCGCCGGCTCACCCTCCGTTGCCGGTGCCTTCAGTGCCAGACCCGCAAGTTCGAGGCCCGGCCAGCCACCTGACGGCGGCACCAGACCATCAAACCGGTCAATATCATGTGCAAATTCGGAAGGAGTCGGATCGCCACCGGGAAGCGACAGCGAAAGCTGGTTGGTGACCGGAATGCAGATTTCCTTGCAGATCAGGAAATTCAGGTCTGCTGCAAAGTTCAGGGACTGGCCGGGCAGTGCGGGCTTTACATCGAGCGGCAGAATCACCCGGTCGGAATATCCGATGGTTTCGATATCGAGCAGCAGAAAGCGTTCCGGCCGCGGCCAGCGAAAGGTGACATCCGCTGCGTTCGTCTCCTCACGCAACCGCAATTCCGGCGGAAAGCCCGCATCACCGGGGGACCGCCAGTAGATATGCCAGCCTGGCCGGAGATCAAATTCGATTCCCATGCGAATCGTTTCCAGCCCGCCTGTTGCATTGGTGGCGGAAATCAGACGGTAATCGACCTCGCTCGTACGCTGCCAGTCCCCTGCCGGGGCGGCAGAAGCGATGATCGGGAGACCCAGACAGACCAGCAGGCCGGACAACAAAGTGATCAGATGTTTCATATCGACGTTATAAATCGACCAAGGGCTAGTGAAGTCAATCCGGTCGATCACCTCTCACGTGATATTGAGGCTGCTGTGACCTCGACGCAGGCACTGGCGCAGCGGCCCTGCCCGCATTATCTTTGCTGAATGAAAGACGCTGTAGCCGAACCGGGTTATCTTCCCGGACAATTACTGATCGCCATGCCGAGCATGTCTGACCCCCGTTTTGAGCGGGCGGTGATTTATCTCTGCGCCCATTCTTCAGAAGGCGCGATGGGCCTTGTTGTGAACAAGCTGATCGATTCCCTGACCTTCCCTGAACTGCTGGAACAGCTTGATATCAAGCCGGAGAAACAGGCTGGTGATATCCGGGTGCATTTTGGCGGTCCGGTCGAATCAGGTCGTGGTTTTGTTCTGCATTCTGATGAATATCTGCAGGACAGCAGCATGGTCATTGACGAAGGTGTCGCGCTGACCGCTACCCTTGATGTGCTCCGCGATGTCGCTGATGGCAGCGGCCCCCGGCAGTCCATCATGGCGCTGGGTTATGCCGGCTGGGGACCCGGACAGCTGGATGCGGAAATCATCCATAACGGCTGGCTGCATGCACCGGCTGATACCGATCTGCTGTTTTCCCGTGATATCGAGAAAAAATGGGACAGGGCCATTCACAAGATCGGCGTCGACCCTTTCATGCTGACCACGGATGCCGGGCACGCCTGAGCGACCGGTTATGATCAGCTTTCGGCCGTTCCCGCAACCTGCCCCCTGACCGGAGGTGCAGCCGTGCTGTCGAGCGCTGCCCTGAGGCTTTCCGGCTCAGGGATCAGGTAGACGTCGAGATTCTCATCACGACCACGGACCGGCACTGTTTCCAGCGGGTAATCTGAAAGTTCCAGTCCGGCGTAATCAGCAAGGGCTTTTGACAGGATCAGCGGAACCCCGAACTCCTTGGTCTTCGCCTCCAGCCGGGCGGCAATATTGATATTATCACCGATGGCCGAGATGATCGGTGCTGCCGGGGGGCCCATGGCCCCGACAATCGCCTCACCGGCATGCAGGCCGACACCGATACGCAGCGGCTCCTTCAGTTCCCCGCCAAGAATTTCATTCAGCTTCCCGATCCGGCGATGCATTTCAATACCACCCTCGATAGCCCGCCTGGCCGCATCACGGATATCGGACTTCAGCCCATAGAGCGCCATCAGCCCGTCACCGGCGAACTGGGCGTAATGGCCATTGGTCATCCGCAGCGCCTCTGACATTTCTGCGAAGAACTGGTTGAGGATGAAAACCACATCATAGGGCAGTTTCTGTTCGCCCAGCGATGTCGAACCCCGCAAATCGATGAACAGGCAGGCAACCAGACGTTCGTGGCCGGAAACCCCGCCCGGTCGCCGGGCATCCGCCGCACTGGTATTTGGCGGCAATACCGGTGTCAGTTCAATGTCACTGACCGGGGTAATCTGGCAGGCCAGGCGGACACTGGGATCGGCCCCGATACGGGCCAGCGCACGCGCCTCGGTTTCGTTCGGTTCGGCCAGCTTCTCCATGCCCGCATTCACCCGGACCCGGCAGGTCGTACAGCGCCCCCGACCGCCGCAGACAGCAGGATGCTCGACGCCGAACTCCTGCAGGGTTTCAAGGACGGTTTGTCCGACCGGTGACCGGAATTTCTGACCGGAATTATAATAGGTAATCCGGTAACTGCCGCTCTTGTTCCGCCAGATTCCCCGCACAAACCGGGCAAGAAAAATCATGATCACCAGCGACAGTCCGGCAATCACCATGACAGATTCAGCGTCATAGACAATTCTGACAATCGGCAGATGGGATGTCTGAATGGGTTCGAGAATGCGCGCTCTCAGGCCGGGATTGGCCGCCATCATCGCATTGAGTTCCATCCCGGCACGCAGAAAACCGGACGTCGCCAGAACCGGTAGCAGAACCGCCACACCAAACAGCCAGGGCATCACCCGTGGATACCAGGGTTTGATCCGGAGCCAGAAATGCAGCCCCACCACCAGATGAAACCAGACAACGAAAATCAGGAAGACATATTTGACGACAACCAGATTGCCTGAGGCAAAGATCGAGTTGATCACGGCAGGATAGTTCGGCTCGATATCGCTGATCAGGTCAACCAGCCGGGTTCCGGCAATATGCAGGGCAATCAGCGGCCAGATCAGCAGCCCCAGAATCAGCTGCACAGCCTGCCAGACCGGCATCTTCAGGGTTCGTTTGCGATAGACTGCCGTCAGAGCCAGCGCCATATGCACGAACATCGACAGATAGAGCAGCGGGAACAGAACCGGACTGGTAAACGGTGCCTGAAAATAAGGCCGTGCCCGCTCCATCGCTTCAAGCGAGAAAATACCGATACTGTGGTTCATGAGATGCGCGACAACGTAAGTCGCGAAGATCACCCCGCTCCAGGTCCTCAGGGTCCGGACCCACATCGTCAGGCGTCCTGAACCGCCGGTTTGTCTTTTTCTGACGTGGTGGCATCCGCTTCGAAATGCGCGCCGTCCTCTTCCGGGGACGCTTCAACATCATCCGGGTTCATCAGGTCATTAATCTCCTGCTGCGACATTTCACCCTTTTTCTTGGGCTTTTTGACAACATTCTCGTCATCTGCACTGAAGCGCCGTTCGTCACCGGAATATTCGAATGCTGTTGTCCGCCGACGGTCCGGCCCGAAGAACTGTTCCGTCTTGACGAACTGCCGTGGCTTCATAATCACCGCATGCATGCGCGACAGGATTGTCGCTGCAGCGTAAGGTTTGACAACAAATTCGTTGATGCCGGCTTCCCGCGCCTTCAGCACCTTCTCTTCCTCACCATGACCGCTGACCATGATGATCGGCGTGAACTGCAACGCTTCCTTGCCGGACCACCTGATTTCGCGCGTCAGTTCGACACCGTTCGTCGGATCAAGTTTCCAGCTGGTAAACATGATTTCCGGTGGCTTGATACTTAGAGCTTCTTTTGCCGCGTCATAGGTACCGACGGCACGGATATCCTTGCCCCCCAGGGTCCGCAAAACACTGACCAGCAGCTCACGCATATGCACGTTCCGGTCAATGACCAGAAAGTTCACGTTCGTAATACTGATGCGTTCTGCCATGACGTCCTCTTCGCCACACTCTGACGGCAGGACCGACAGCGAGCAACTTTTAGCGTATATCTGTGTTAAAAACGGCCGTTTACCAGCCGGTCCCGGTCAACAACACGATAGCGCACCATGCATTCATCAACCCGCGCCATCGACAGTTCCTGCCAAACCTTGTCGGCCTTTGCCTTATTGTAAGGGCCGTGAACTGCGCTCGTTCCGGGGACAAGGTTCTGGAAATCCGTGTCTCTGTATTCAGCACCAATAACAAAATAAACCGTTTCTTCTGACATAAAACCTCCTTCGGGATGAATCGATTGCCAGCATATTCTGCTGACAGAACACCCTGCCCAGGTTCTGTCACAAATATGACCTGCCACCAGATTGCCACATCCGACAGCCCGATGCATCTCCCTTCCAACCTGATTTCACAGACTTTTATTGTATGAACTGTTCTCGGAAATGTTTCGTCACGAACATGCAAACATCATTTATTCCGGTACACCACTCAATTAAAAAGTGCTGGCTGTTCTGAATTGTACAGCCTGTCACCTGTCTATCGGCATGGTCGGATCTCTTGCAGCAATGCAGAAAAGGGAGAAAACTTCAGCCTGGGGGATTGCATCTAGGCAGTTCTCGCAGTTTTTTAAGCACGGCAAGCGGTATAGTTTACTCTCTGGATTTAATGAACGTGGTCGAAGAGATGCAGTCCCCGAAAGATGTCGACGCAACGATGCGGGCCCAGCGAGACCGGTTTCTCGCTTTCTCCTTTGCTGCGTCTGACGTTCTGATCGAGATCGATTCTGAAGGTATCATCACCTATTGTGTTGGCCGGTCAGCTGCGATTTTCGGCCATCCGGAACCTGCCATGATCGGCAAAAAGGTTCGCTCTCTGGTTGATCCGACCGACGTTCTGATCATCGATGAAACCCTGCGACGGATTA
This sequence comes from Alphaproteobacteria bacterium HT1-32, assembly GCA_009649675.1. Lineage (NCBI taxonomy): Bacteria > Pseudomonadati > Pseudomonadota > Alphaproteobacteria > Alphaproteobacteria bacterium HT1-32. The sequence continues at coordinate 1,127,006 of WJPL01000001.1, forward strand.
CGGCTGCCGGACGCAGCGACGGCGTTCTTCTGCGTATTCCGAAGGCTGACGGCACAACTGTCGTCATCCGTTTGTCCGGCCTCACAATGCCCGGATCCGGTGGTGCTCACCTGACGGTCAGCCGGGCCCGTGGCAATGAGATCTCAAATCTCGACAAGATCGACCGGGATGCCTTTACCGAGATCGCCAAAAGACGGGCGAAAGAAAGCGGTGAATATGGTGAAGACTACCGTATGACACTGGTTTCCCTGGATGAAGCCGCACTGAACAAACGCATGGATGCCGATCAGGCCAGCACCATGGTCGACGGTCTGCGCAGTCAGATGCGCGCCTGGTCAGTGGGTGGCAATTCCGTCGGTAAACTGGCCGATGGCACGTACGGTGTCATTCACGACTCCAGCGTGACCACGGAAAGCCTGAAAGCCAGAATTACCGAAACATCCGTTACCCTTGACCCGACGGGAGAGGGAATAAAAGTCAGCACCGGCGACATCGGCCTCGATGGCGGTGATCTGTCCGATGAAGATATGGAAAAGGCGCTGACCTACGCCATCAGCAAGTTCATTGCTGACCCGAACAAGCCGGTCACAATGGAAAACCTGACCAGCGGCTATGAAGACATGATGGTTCAGGCGCTGGCCCAGGTAACTGACTTCCGGCAGATGATCGCCAACAACCGGTTCCATTTTTTCTATCAGCCCATCGTGCATCTGGAAGACTGGAAAGTGCATCATTACGAGGCGCTTGGCCGGGTGCTCACGGATGGCAAATACAAGGCCCCGTTCGAAGCCGTAACCTTTGCAGAAGAATTCGGTATCGTCCCTGAACTGGATGTCAGCGTCTGCGAAAACGCCGTGCGGATCCTGACGCAGGGCATCAAGGGCAACAAGGATGCACATATTGCTGTCAACGTGTCCGGCATATCCATGTCGAAACGCAGCTTCATCGAAAAACTGATACGCCTGCTGACCAAGAACCGTGCCATCTGCAACCAGTTGCTGATCGAAGTGACCGAATCTGCCGAAATCACCGATCTCGAACTCTGCAATGCAGCGCTCCAGCAGTTCCGCGGGCTGAACTGCAAGGTTTGTATCGACGACTTTGGTGCCGGCGCCGCCACTTTCCAGTATCTCCGGGCACTGGATGTGGATTATGTGAAGATCGACGGCATTTATGTCCGGGACGCGGCCAAGGGCACCCGTCACGGTGAGCCCTTCATCCGCGCCATCGGCACCATGTGCCGCGACCTCGGCATCAAGACAATCGCCGAATATGTCGAGGATGTGAAAACCGTCGAACTGTTACGGAACTCCTTTATCGATTATGGTCAGGGCTATTACTTCGGCAAACCGATGAAGGAGACGACCATGACGAACCTGCCGAAAAAGCCGGAGTACAAAGTCAGCACCAAACGGGCCGGTGAAAAATCGAGCTGGGGCTGATCATCACCCCGCCGAAGATCGTCTTCGCGCAATCTTTCTGATAGACTGCCAGCCGGTCATGATCATCTCGGCAAGTTATCGTACTGACATTCCGGCCTTTTATGCAGACTGGTTTTCGGCCCGCCTGAAGGCCGGATTTTGCGAAGTAACCAACCCCTATAGCGGCAAACCCTATCGCGTCTCCCTGACCGCAGAAGATGCCCGTGCTTTTGTCTTCTGGACCCGCAATGCGGGCCCGCTGATGCCGCAACTGACCAGGCTGTCTGCGGCAAAGCGTCCGTTTTCCGTCAGCTTTACAATCATCGGCTATCCCCGCCAGATCGATCAGCGGGTCATTCCCGTCGAACAGGCCATCGAACAGGTCAGGCAACTGGCCCTGCTCCATCCCCGCTGTGTTGTCTGGCGCTACGACCCCATTCTGCTGACCGACATCACCCCGACGGACTGGCATGAAAGCAATTTCAGAGCGATTTCTGACCGGTTGCGTGGCGTCTGTGATGAAGTGACGACCTCTTTCGCAACCTTCTACCAAAAGACCGAGCGGAATCTGAAACAGCAGCTGGCGACTGAAAAGATTGGCTGGCGTGACCCCCCGGTCGATGAGAAACACCAGATATTGCATCGCCTGGCAGATATTGCGTCCGGAAACGGGCAACGCCTGACCATCTGTTCCCAATCGGAACTGACTTCTCCTGAAGTCGCGCCCGCCCGCTGCATTGATGCGGACCGGCTGTCAGAGATCGCCGGGCAGGAACTTAAAGGGCGGACCAAAGGCAACCGGCCGGGATGTCTCTGTGCCGAATCCCGGGATATTGGCGCCTATGACAGCTGCCCGCATGGCTGCGCCTATTGCTATGCCGTGAGATCCCGCCCTGCCGCGCTGGAGAACTGGCGACGCCATGACCCCGCAGCCCCCCTGCTGATACCCGCCCGATGACCGGTGAAGGGCTCAGCCCCCGCCATCACCCCTGGCGGTCAGGACGCGGCGCAACGGCCATGGGCCTGCGCCCGCTGGATATCGCGGACTGGCTGCAACCCGGACCGGATTTCCGGGACCAGATGATGCAGCGGGAACAGTTACTGGAGAACAAGCATTCTGATGTCACGTTCTGCCCCGCAGAAACCCGGGCTGCCGGACAGGAAGTCCTCGACCGGCTGATTGACCAGCTCACCCGGCATCATCCGGACAGCTATAGATTTTCAGGCCGGCTGGCGGTCTGTGCTGCGACGGGTCGCCAGATCCGGCTGGATCAGGATGACCCGCTGCTCACCGCGGCCCGGCTTGTACAGGAAGACCTTTGCCTGCTGCGCGTCGGAACAGAGGGTTACGCACTGGCCGCAGCCGTGGTTTGTTTTCCAAGTCGGTGGTCACTTGCCGAAAAGGCCGGAAAGCCGTTGCGCGCGATCCATGGACCGGTCCCGGATTATGAAGCGGAGCTGGCCCGCCCGGTTGACCGGTTCTTCGACATGCTGAAACCGGAACGCCCGGTCTGGCGCGCCAACTGGTCCCTCCATCAGGACCCGGAACTGTACCAGCCCGGCGGCCATTTCCGCACAGGCATCACCGCCGCACCGGACATTCCGGATGGTCTCTGGATCCGTGTCGAGCGACAGTGCCTGCAACGGCTGACCAGCGGTGATGTTCTGTTCACCATCAGAACCTTTGTCGACCCGCTGAACTCAATCAGCGATGACCGACCATCACGCCGGGAAATGGCGACCGCACTGGCCGCTTTTCCCGACGAAATGCTGGACTACAAGAATATGCGACCCTGGCGGGATGATGTCGTCCGCTGGCTGGATTCTGCCTGACAGGCCGGTTCAGTTCTTTGCGATAATGTTATGCTCGGGCCCGAACGGGAAACCTGTGATGTTATCCGCGCCGTCTTCAGTCAGAACCAGAATATCATGCTCACGATAACCGCCGGCTCCCGGCAGGCCCTCCGGTAACATGATCATCGGCTCCATGGAGATGACCATATTCGGCTCCAGCACCGTCTCGATATCCTCGCGCAGTTCCAGCCCGGCCTCCCGGCCATAATAATGGCTCAGGACACCAAAGGAATGTCCGTAACCGAAGGTCCGGTATTGCAGCAGGTCATGAGCCGCATAAATTTCGTTGAGTTCGCGGGCAATATCACAACAGCGCACACCCGGCCGGATCAGCTCAAGTCCCCGGCGATGCACCTCGACATTGACGTTCCACAGCTTCAGATGGTCATCGCTGACATGATCGGAAAACAAGGTCCGCTCCAGCGCCGTATAGTAACCGGCGATCATTGGAAAACAGTTCAGGCTGAGAATATCTCCCGCCTCGATTCTGCGCGAGGTAACCGGGTTATGTGCCCCGTCTGTGTTCAGCCCGGACTGAAACCAGGTCCAGCTGTCCATCAGTTCCGCATGCGGGAATGTGCGGGCAATCTCGCGCACCATCGCCTGTGTCGACTGAAGCGCCACCTCATATTCCGGAACGCCCGGCGCAATGGCCCCGGCACAGGCTGCACCACCGATATCTGCAATTCGTGCACCCTGACGAATGAGGGCGATTTCCTCATCCGACTTGATCATGCGGAACCGCATGCAATCAGCGGCGACATCCTCGAACACTGCCGTCGGAAGCGCCGTCCCCAGCTTATCCCGGTTCTGCAGGGTCAGATGATCGGCTTCAATCCCGATCCGGGATCCATCCGGAATCAGTTTCAGCACGGCCCGGAAGTAATTGTCACGCTGCCAGTCGGTATAGACCAGATTATCACCGAAAGTACGTCGACCCGGCTGTCCGCCATCAATATTGGCAGAGATCGTCACCGCCCTGTTCGCCGTGACCACCAGACCATAGGTCCGGCCAAACGTGCAGTAGAGAAAATCACTGAAATAATTGATGTTATGGATTGAGGTAAACAGCACGGCATCAAGCTCGCGTGCCGCCATGATCTTCCGTAATCCCTCAAGTCTGCGCGTCATTTCCGCGACCGAGAATGTCGGTGTGACACGCTCGCCGTTTTCAATCGTGATCAGATTGTCCACGTTATTTCCCCTTAGCTTGTCTGTACCCCCCATTCCCAGATAAGCCGGGGCCGCAACCCGGTCAAACCATTTGCCTTGTGGTCAGCTCTCCCGCAGGCGCATCACTGCCTGCGCCATGACGGCAAAACAGACGATTCCGCCACCGACAAGGGTTGAGACTGAGGGTGTTTCACCAACCGCAGCCCACGCCCAGAGCGGTGCCGTGATGATTTCGGTCATCAGCAGCAGGGGGGTTTCAGCCGCCCGCACATGGCGTGACCCAAAAGTGATCAGCACAAAACCAAGCGCCAGCTGAACACCGCCGATGATCACGAACAACTGCCAGTCCCAGGCCGTCAGCGGCGCATCCGACATCAGCACCCAGCCCGGTATCAGGGCAATAAAACCTCCCAGCAGCGCCGCCGGCAACATCTCGACTGCGGGGCGGAACCGGATAGACACCACCGCGATGGCAAACCCAAGTGATGCCATCAGCGCCCAGATATTACCTTCCAGCCGGCCACCGCCAACACCGCCGCCAACCATCACCATGATTCCGGAAAACGCGACCAGCATGAACAGGATCGAGCGGCGGCTGACACTTTCGCGCAGGATCAGCCAGCCAAGGCCTGCCGCATAGAACGGACCAGCGGACAGAATGAACATCACATCCGCAACCGTAGTCGACAGCATCGCCGCCGTATAGCCGGTAAAGGCCATCGACAAACCTATTCCGGCAACCAGCCCCGGCAGGCCGGCGGCAATGAACTGGGCCGGCAAACGACGGCCATAACGGATCAGGCAAATAATCCCGAGGACAATGCAGAAGAACAGGGAACGTCCGAAAGCCACCGCCCAGGGGTCTGATGTATCAAGCACACGGTAGGTAAGACCACCCGCACCAAGAATCAGGCCCGCAGCGATGAGCATGAAAACACCCGTGGCATATTGTCGGGTTTCAGCCATCTTTTGCGTATCAGTCATGGGGGCATCTATGCCGGACTTCCCCCTGAAATCCAGAATTTTATAATATTATTACGTGTTCATTCGTCAGCCAGATGATCAGGACGGGCGAGCAATACACTGAAAACCGAGCCTTCACCGGCAACACTGTCGATGGTCAGCACACCCCGGTGCCGGTTGATGATATGTTTCACGATCGCAAGCCCCAGCCCCGTTCCGCCAAGCTGGCGCGAACGGGCCGTATCCACCCGGTAGAAGCGTTCGGTGAGGCGCGACAGATGCTGTTCAGCAATGCCCTCGCCCCGGTCAATGACGGAGACCCGCGTCGCCCCGGCAGGAAAATAGCCCCGGTGCCCCGCGGGTATAGCCGCGTCGGCTTCCAGCCGGATCGTCACTTCCGTACCGTTGCGGCCATATTTCAGCGCATTGTCGGCCAGATTCTGAAAGACCTGCGTCAGTTCATCCGCATCGCCCAGCACCTCAACTTTGTCCTGCTGACCGGAATCGATGATCACCTGCATCTCATTGGTTGCGGCCTGCGGACGAAGCGTGTCAGCCACCGTCTCGCAGATCCGGGCAAGGTCGACCACTTCGGTCGGCGGCAGATGTTCATTCAGTTCAATACGTGACAGTGACAGCAGATCCTGCACCAGCCGCGACATACGCTGAGCCTGCCCCGACATGATTTCCAGAAACCGGGCGGCGGCTTCCGGGTCATTTTTTGCCGGACCCTGCAGTGTCTCAATGAACCCCATGACACTGGCCAGTGGCGTCCGCAATTCATGGCTGGCATTGGCGACGAAGTCCGCCCGCATCTGGTCCGCTTTCTTCAGAGCGGTCTGATCGTGGAGAGAGATCAGAATGGCGCTGCTTTCCGGTGTCTTGTCCGTCCGCAGCGGTTCAATGCGCACATTGAAGCTGCGTTCGACAGACTGTGACTGCATCAGCTGGATATCCACAGTCCGGCCCTGACCGCCATAAAGCACCTCATCGACTGCCTCCAGCGCCATCGGGTCGCGCAGCACAGCCGCAATGCCAAAGCCCGCAAGCTCCCGGTTGACCTCGCCCCGGCTGCCCAGAAACAGGTTGCGTGCAGCCTTGTTGGCGCGCTGTATCCGTCCCTGCCGGTCGAGCACCATCAGCGGGTCGGGAAGGCTGTCGAGCAGGGCTTCTTCCTCACCCAGCCGTAACTCGGCTTCAATGGCTTTTGCCTGCATGGTGCGGCGCAGATAAACCGCCGCCGAGATCAGGTCTTCAGCACTGGTTGAATAGGTAAATTTCGGCGTCTCCGGGGTTTCACCATCTGCCAGTTGCCGGACATAGCGGGCCGCGGCCCGCACATCTGCGAGATAGGGACGCACCAGCAACGTTCCCGCAATTGCCACAAAAGCGACGATCAGGATACCCATCAGGGGTTCGATATGCCGGGCGGCCAGCAACACAACAATCGCTACCGCCGGTGGCGCTGTGATGACCACCATCGCGTAGAAAAGACGGCTGAGGGGCACTCTGGGTTGCGACATTAACTGTTCCCGAATCCGGTTATCGTCAAAAATTGATTACGGCGCAGCTATCAGACAGGGTTATCCTGAATTACAGGCGCACTTAAACGCAAAACAAGCTATAGTATAATCATGTTACGAATTATCTGCATCCTGACCCTGAGCTGCCTGATCGCCCTGCCCGCCTCGGCGCAGACCGGCTATACCAAATGGTCGCCGCCCGGCTCCGGAAACGACAATGGCGAGGTACAGAGCTTTGTGGACCGGCTGAACAAACTGGTCGACGAAGCGGAAAAAGCCAAAGCGGCCGATCCGCGCTTTCTCCGTGACCTGCGCGATCTGGCAAATGGCTTCAACCGGCCATGGCAGTCGCCGGTGCTGAACGACAGCTTTACGGATGGCGACTTCACCCGCTCCCCTGTCTGGGTTGTGCGCAGTGGCACATATCGCATCGAACAGAACTGGGGCCTGCGCAGTGAAGGCCAGAGTGGCACCCGGCAGCAACAATCAAACCAGACGGTCGACGGCAAGGATGCTGCGGTTGCCATTCTTGGGGCCCTGCTTGGTGCCGCAAGCGGCCAGCAGACACAGAATGGCACCTCCACCACAACCACCTCCGGCCCGGCAGTCATCACAACCAGTGCCGCCATCAGCAACGCCTTCGCCCTGACGTTGGAATTCAGTTCATGGAAAGCACAGGGTCAGTTCGCCATTGGTCCCTATCAGGGAGAGAACCCGGATAACGGCTACCGGCTTGTCTACAGCCCCGGCCAGCCGCTGGAGCTGCAACGGCTTTCCGCCCGCCGCGGCACGGCCGTTATTGAACGCGGCCAGAGCGCCATCACCATTGAAGACCAGAAGACCCACCGGCTGGAATGGACCAGACAGACCAGCGGCCAGATGCAGGTGATGCTGGATGGCAAGGAGGTTCTGAAAGTGACCGACGTGGCTTTCCGGGATGCCTTCAGCGGTCTGGCCGTCAGCAATGCGGACTCAGATATTATTGTCCACAGCGTCGGGATACTCGGCGTCAGGTAGATTTCTTTATCCGCTCCAGAACCGCAGCAACGGCGGGACGGGGACTGGAGAAAACGGGGACCGGCAGATCCGACAGCAACGGCTCAGCCATCGCCATCGATGCCTGCGCCAGAACAACCGCATCACAGGGCCGTTCAGCAAAGGCTTCAAACACCCCGCTGGCAATCGCCGTTACGTAGGCTTCCTCGTTCCCGTCCTTGAAAAAAGGCCATGCCTGTTCCAGCAGCAGGATGCGCAGGTCCCGATCAAGGCCGCGTTCACCGGCTACCGTCTCAAACAGCGCCAGTGTCGGCGTGATGGTGGTCGGAACACAGGCAGCGATCAGGATACGTGATCCGGCGGTGAAGGCCGCTTCTGCCAGGGCGCGATCCACCCGCAGAAACGGTACTCCGGCTCTCAGGGTTGCCAGTTCAGCAGCCTCGGCAATTGTCGAACAGGTACAAAGGCCAGCAGAAGCTCCGGATTGCAGGGCATGGTCAGCCATTGCCCGCGCCGCCTCCGCCAGAATTTCAGCCGTCGGCCCGCCTGCGGCTTCCGCATCAGCCAGCAGGTCGGCGCGCACCGTATGCTGAACCGTCACATCGACAGTCTGTTCACCGAACAACCGGTCAAAGGTTGCGACATGTACATCCGCCGTATGAAACAGGGCGACAACCGGACCTGACATCAGCTGAGCCGGGCTGTGATCTGGTCATAGGATTCCAGCCCGCGCAGATCACCCATCGCCGCCACTGTCGGACGCGAGGCAAAAACCCGCCGGGCCGCAGCGATGACCATCGAGGCATCGACCTCGTCGATATGCGCAAGAATCTCTTCAGGACCGAGAATACGACCGAATATCTGCCATTGCCGTGCGATCTGCTCACAGCGCGAGCCCGAGCTTTCCATCGACATCATGATCGAAGCCTTGAGCTGTGCTTTCGCACGATCCACTTCCTCGTCCTCGACCGATTGTGTCACCTTCATCAGCTCGTCACAGACCACCGGCGCAAGTTCGGCGATATCCGACGGGCTGGTGCCCGCATAAACACCGAACATGCCACTATCACTGAAGGAGGAGGCAAAGCTGTAGATGCTGTAGACCAGTCCGCGTTTCTCGCGAATTTCCTGGAACAGCCGCGACGACATCCCACCACCCAGCAGGGTGGCCAGCACGGAAACCGGATAATAATCCTCTGCGGCGTAGGACGCGCCGTCGAAACCCAGCAGGAAATGCACCTGTTCCAGATCGTCCGTTTTGCGGAAATCACCACCCTGATAGGCTGCGGCCTCGCGCAAGGTCGCCGGATCTGATGACAGTCCGGTAAAATGGGTCTCGGCCAGATCAATCAGTGCCGCGTGATCCAGATTACCCGTCGCCGCCAGCACCATACCGGGCGCGGCGTAATGTTGTGACATGTAGCCCGCGACCTGGTCCCGCGAGAAGCTCCGGACAAGCTCGGCACTGCCTAGAATCGGACGTCCCATCGACTGATTCGGGAAGGCCGTTTCCTGAAAATGATCAAAGATGATGTCGTCAGGCGTATCTTCTGCCTGTCCGATTTCCTGCAGAATGACCGTGCGTTCCCGCTCCAGTTCTACCGGGTCGAAGGCTGAATGCTGCAGAATGTCGGCGATGATATCGGTCGCCAGCGGCATGTCATCCTTCAGAACCTTGGCGTAATAGGCCGTATTCTCGCGGCTTGTATAGGCATTCAGATGCCCGCCGACAGCCTCGATCTCCGCTGCAATGGCATAGGCATCCCGGCGTGACGTGCCTTTAAATGCCATATGTTCCAGCATATGCGAGACCCCGTTCTGATCTGCCCGTTCATCACGCGCACCGACGCCAACCCATACGCCGACAGTTGCCGTCTGCAGATGGGGCATCGTTTCCGAAACAACGGTCAGCCCGTTATCAAGACTGGTGATATTTACTTTCATGCCGGTACAGCCCGGGTGCGCGCAGTGACAAAGGCGCTGACCGCCGCAATGTCATTTGGCAGCACCGTGAACTTTTCTTCCCGGTCAAACAGATCTGACAGATGTGGCGGCAGTGGCGGGTGAATACCGGAGGCTTCTTCAACCGCCGCCGGGAACTTCGCGGGATGTGCCGTCGCCAGCGAAACCATCGTCGCCCCGTCTTCTTCAAGCCCGGCCCGTCCGGCAGCAACGCCGATGGCACTGTGCGGACAAAGCAGTTCACCCGTGCGCTGGTACAAATCACGAATGATGTCGCGGGTCTGATTGTCGTCAAACCGGTAGGCAGAGAACAATGCCGACATTTCAGTCAGCCGGTTACCGGAGACGGCAAGACTGCCGGTCTTGCGGAAACGGGTCATGGCTTCTGCCAGTTCACCGGCATCGCGGCCATAGACATCAAACAGCAGACGTTCAAAGTTGCTCGAAACCTGAATATCCATGCTGGGCGAGATTGTCGGTACGACACCGGTCATCTTCAGTTCATCCGTTTCAAAGAAACGGGTCAGGATATCATTGGAATTGGAACCAACGACCAGCTTTTCAATCGGCAGACCCATTGCCCGGGCTGCATAGCCGGCAAAGATGTTGCCAAAATTCCCGGTCGGCACCGCAAAGGAAAGACGCCGGTCCGGCGCACCCAGACCAACCGCCGCATGGAAGTAATACACAATCTGGGCCATGATCCGGGCCCAGTTGATCGAATTCACCGCCGACAGCCGAAGCCGGTCGCGCAGGTCTCCGTCATTGAACATCGCCTTGACCATGTCCTGACAGGCATCGAAGTCACCTTCAATGGCAATGCAATGCACATTGCCGGAGGCCACCGTGGTCATCTGCCGCCGCTGTACATCCGAAACCCGGCCATTCGGGAACAGGATAAAGATATCAATGGCGTCACGATCCCGGCAGGCCTCAATCGCAGCGGAGCCGGTATCACCGGAAGTCGCCCCGACAATTGTTACCCGTTCCTTGCGCTGACTGAGCACATGGTCAAACAGATGCCCGACCATCTGCAGGGCATAATCCTTGAAGGCAATCGTCGGGCCATGAAACAGTTCCAGCAGCCAGTCATTCGGGCCAAGCTGTTTCAGGGGAGCGACCGCATCATGACGAAAGGCGGCGTAGGTGGTCTCGATAATGCGTTTCAGATCTGCATCATCAATACTGCCGGCCACAAAGGGCGTAATCACCTTCCGGGCAATCTCGGTATAGGGTTTACCCTGAAGGGCGCGTATCTCATCAGCAGAAAATGTCGGCCAGCTTTCCGGCAGATAGAGGCCGCCATCGCGGGCAAGCCCGGCCAGCAGCACATCATCAAAGTCAAGAACTGGCGCAGCGCCACGTGTCGAGATGTATTTCAACGGTTCCTCATGCTCCGGTTTGGATCGGACTGTTCCGATCAGGTGATCTGCGGGCGACCTTAGCCATTGCCGGCAAGGCGGGCAAGGTCAGCCATCCGGGAGATATCGACGACGCAGATGGGCCTTGAAGGCTGCCGTTCCAAGGGGGGTGCCCGTCGACCGTTCGATCAGGTCATCCGGCTGATACCGGCGGGCCATCTCATGTACATTTGGCCGCAGCCAGCCAAACAGCGGTTTAAAGTCTCCGCCGGCAATTGCCTCCGGGATGGCGGGGGTTGCACGACAGGCTGCCTGATACATCTGCGCTGCCGTCATTGCGCCAAGCGTATAGGTCGGGAAATAACCAAACGCCCCGTCATACCAGTGAATATCCTGCAGACAGCCCACTGCATCACGATCCGGGCGGACGCCGAGCAAATCCTGCATCAGGTCATTCCAGGCAGCCGGCAGGTCCGTAATCGCAAGATCACCGGACAGCATCGCCTTTTCGAGGCGATAACGCAGGATGACATGCAGCGGATAGGTCACTTCATCGGCTTCGACCCTGATGAAACCGGGCTCAACAGCCAGATAGAGCCGACCCAGATTTTCCGGCGACCAGGCCGGATCTTCGCCAAAGGCTTCCCTGAACAGCGGCGACAGCAGTTCCATGAATTCGCCAGAGCGACCTGCCTGCATTTCCAGCAGCAGTGACTGGCTTTCATGAATGGTCATCCCAAGGCTTTCCCCGACCGGACGATGCCGCAGATCTTCGGGAAGTCCCTGTTCATACAGCGCATGTCCACATTCATGGACCACCGCCATCAACCCGTCCGCCGGTTCAGACTCGCTGAACCGGGTGGTAATCCGGATATCATCGCCTGCACCACCGGTGAAGGGATGCAGGCTTTCGTCGAGCCGTCCACGGGTAAAATCAAAGCCAATGATTTCCAGCAGCCGGTCCGCCAGCTTCCGCTGTGCGGCGACTGGTGTCGCAACCGTCGGCCGGATTGCCGCAGGCAGTGCGGCCTGGCGTTCCTGAATGTCAGCCAGCAAAGGCGGCAGAAAGGATGCGAGATCATCGAACAGAACATCAATATCCGCAGACCGCCGTCCCGGATCATAACTGTCCAGCAGGGCATCATACTGACCAAGCCCCAGCACCTCTGCCTTGATCACCGCTTCCTCACGAACAAACTCCGTGACCACGGTCAGTGCATCGCGCACCAGTGTGAAATCACTCTCTGCCCGCGCCTGGCGCCAAAGTGTCTCGCAGGCAGAATTGGCCTTCGACGCCGCCTCCACATGGTCGCCCGGCAGGGCCGAGGCATGGGTATAACGCCACCGCATCCAGTAAAGGTCACGACGTTGCAGTTCATCCAGCTGGTCTGTTTCCTGTTCTGCCGCATCCAGCAGGTCACCCATCCCGGGGCCGGTCAGCAGATCATGAGATAGCCGGGCCATAACCGACAATTCAGTGCCCCGCTGCGCTGCGCCACCGGAGGGCATCATTGTCGCGGCATCCCAGTGCAGCACGCCACTGACATCACCCAGCACCGACAATCTGCGGAATTGTTCCGATAATCTGGCAAACCCGGTCATGATGCTGCCCCCCTGTGACGGCGACGTGACGCCAGGATGAAGAAGATAAACGCAACGAGAACCGCAAAGCCCGTCGAGAACCAGGTGATCGCGTAAATCAGGTGATTATTCGACAGGGTTGCCTTGATCTGCCCGCCAAGCGGAAATCCGCCCTCAGGCGTGGAGGCCATGTCTGCCACCACATAGAACCCGGTCTCGACCGCTGGCAACCCGAGGCCCGAGGCCAGTGTTTGCGGGTCAGCCGTATACCACAGGTTTCCGTCCGGATTGTCATCCGGGGTGAAGGTGCCCCGTCGTTGCGGCAGGCGGATATTTCCGCTCACCGTCACCGGCCCGGCAATCAGCGACTGGGGACGGCTGGCCTGTTCGAGATGTTCCGGATCAACCCAGCCCCGGTTGATCAGCAGGGTCGGGCCATCCGGCACCAGAAGCGGGGTGAATATATGGTAGCCCGCCTTGCCATCCGTGGAAGAGGCATAGACCGGACGCTCCTTGCCATGCAGCAGCACACCCTGCAGCCGGACCGGGCGGAAATCGATGAGAGCGGGGTCCGGCACAGCCATCAATCCGGCGGCATCCAGCGGAGTTCCCTGTCGGGCAGCGTCACGTTCTGCCATCAGCGCCTGTTTCCAGCCGAGCCGCTGAACCTGCCATGCGCCAAGGCTGAACAATCCGGCAACGATGGCCAGCGTAAACAGACTCAGCCAGACCGGAAAAGGTTTTGATCTGCTCATACCGCCAATCTGGTCATTCGGGTGGGGCAAATAAAGCCCCTGAAACGAAAGCGCCGCCCACAAGGGGCGGCGCTGATAGCGGGCGGAAGGGCGATCAGGCGCCCCACCAGTAAACCCAGATGAACAGGAACAGCCAGACCACGTCAACAAAGTGCCAGTACCATGCGGCGGCTTCGAAACCGAAGTGACTGTCAGGCTTGAAATGTCCCTTGTAGGCGCGGATCCAGCAGATCGCCAGGAAGATGGTACCGATGATGACATGCGCACCATGGAAACCTGTCGCCATGTAGAACACGGAGGAATAGATGCCATCGGTAAAGCCGAAAGCGGCATGGCTGTATTCATAAGCCTGCAGGGCGGTAAAGCTGATGCCGAGCAGCACCGTAATGCCAAGGCCCTTGAGCATGCCGTCGCGATCGCCTTCGATCAGCGCATGATGCGCCCAGGTCACCGTTGCACCGGAGAGCAACAGGATCAGGGTATTCATGAAGGGCAGGTCCCAGGCATCAAAGGTCATGATGCCTTCCGGCGGCCATACGGTTGACGCCGGAGAGAAGATCAGCAGGCTGGAATGGAAAAACGCCCAGAAGAAAGCGACGAAGAACATCACTTCCGAGCAGATGAACAGCATCATGCCATAGCGCAGGCCAAGCCGGACCACCGGTGTATGGCTGTGGCCATCCAGTGCTTCACGGACGATCTGGCGCCACCAGAAGAACATTGTCGCCATAACCGCGACAAAGCCGAGGATCATACCAATTGCCGGGTGGCCATGAAGCCACATCACACCACCACCGGTCAGCAGGCCGGCGGCCATGGAACCAACCATCGGCCAGACACTTGGCTCAACCAGATGATAGGGATGATTGACTGCGTGAACGTCGCTCATGATTTCTTATGTCCCCTGGATCTTATTCGTTCGGTTGTCGATTACCCGCCTGTTTTAACCGGCTTTTCGCCAGCGTCCAGACTGGATGTTGTTTTTTCGCTCTTCTCGTCTTCAGGCTCAGGTGATTCTTCGCTCATCGACGGGAAGAAAGTATAGGAAAGCGTGATTGTCGTCACGTCCCGGGTGTTCCGGTCTTCCAGAATCGCCGGATCGACGAAAAAGGACACCGGCATGGAAACTTTCTCGCCAGCCGCCAGCGACTGCTCGTCAAAGCAGAAACAGGCAATCTTGGAGAAATAAATACCGGCCTTCGGCGGCGTGACATTGAAAATCGCCGTGCCGGTCGTCCGCCGTTTGGCGAAATTCTCCGCCTCATAGGCAATCAGTGTTTCTTCACCAACCGGCACCCGGATTTCCGTCTGCTCCGGACGGAACTTCCATGGCAGGCCGAGATTAACATCCGCGTTGAAGCGCACCGTAATCATGCGCCCGTCAACAGCGCCCGGTGCCTTTTCTGCAACCTGCGTCGTCCCGCCAAATCCGGTCACCTGACAGAACAGCTTGTAAAGCGGTACCGAGGCATAGGCGACACCGACCATGGCGACAACGAATGTCGCCAGACTGATCAGCATCTTCCGGTTTTTAGCCTTCTGTATGCTCATCAGCCGGACATTCCCATCTTGGCGATGGTGATCACATAGAACAGCACGCAGAACCCCACCAGGGCCAGCCCCAGTGCGATATTCTTGCCGCGACGGCTGCGGTGCATTTCGCTTTGATCGTTCTTGCCCATGATTACCAGAGTCCTGTTGTCCGGACTGCCGCGTCAATCAGCAACGCTGCAAACAGGCCGAAAAGATAAAAGATGGAATAGGCGAACATCCGCCGCGCCGGACCGAAATCATCTTCGTCCGCCCGCATCACCATGATGCAATGACGAATGAACCACAGGCTCATGACAGCCGCGACACCGCCATAAACGATACTCGCCATGCCAAGGAAAGCCGGTGCAACTGAAAGCGGCAGCATGATCAGCGTATAGACCAGCATCTGACGCTTGGTCTCACGGCTGCCCGCGACCACCGGCAGCATCGGTACACCGGCTGCGGTGTAATCACTGTTGCGAAACAGCGCCAGTGCCCAGAAATGCGGCGGCGTCCAGAAGAAGATGATTGCAAACAGCACGATACTGGACAGCGACACATCACCGGTCACAGCGGCCCAGCCAATCATCGGCGGAAAAGCACCGGCGGCACCGCCAATGACAATGTTCTGCGGCGTGCGGCGTTTCAGCCACATTGTATAGACAAAAACATAGAAACCGATGGTCAGCGCCAACAGGGCGGCTGCGGTCAGATTGACCGCCAGCCCCATGACCATCACGGATGCCATCGACAGGATGACACCAAAGGCCAGCGCATCACCCGGCAACACCCGTCCGGCAGCCACCGGACGATTCTGCGTCCGGGTCATGATCTGATCGATATCACGATCAAACCACATATTGATTGCCCCCGACGCACCGGCACCAACGGAGATGCAGAGCACCGCCACCAGACCGATAACCGGATGGATCGTACCCGGTGCCAGCAGCAGGCCGACAATACCGGTAAACACCACCAGAGCCATCACCCTTGGCTTCAGCAGGGCGATGTAATCACCCGCTGCAGATTCAACGGCGATGGAGCCGCTATCAGGGATAGCGGCTCCGGTCGCATTCAGGGTAGTTGCGTTGTCACGCATCAGACTGACCAGACCTTATTTGATGACCGGCAGGTCATTGAAGGTATGGAAAGCAGGCGGTGAGGTCTGCGTCCATTCCAGAGTCGTGGCACCTTCACCCCAGTAATTGTCTGCGGCCTTACGCTTCTTCGCCAGCGCTTCGAGACAAACGATGATGAAGAGAATGAAACCCGCAAAGGAGAGATAGGAGCCGATGGAAGACACCAGATTCCAGCCCGCCAGCGCATCCGGATAGTCGACATAACGACGCGGCATGCCGGCAAGACCCGAGAAATGCATCGGGAAGAAGGTGATGTTCACACCAAGGAAGAACAGCCAGAACTGAATCTTGCCCAGTGTTTCGTTGTACATCACACCGAACATCTTTCCGAACCAGTAGTAGAAGCCGCAGAAGATGCCGAAGACCGCACCCAGCGACAGCACATAATGGAAATGCGCCACCACATAATAGGTGTCATGCAGCGAGGCATCGACGCCCGCATTCGACAGCACAACCCCGGTCACACCACCAACCGTAAACAGGAAGATGAAGCCGAGCGCATAGAGCATCGGGGTCTCGAATGTCATCGAGCCGCCCCACATCGTCGCAATCCAGGAGAAGATCTTAACGCCCGTGGGCACCGCGATCACCATGGTGGCGAACATGAAGTAGGCCCGCGTATCGACATCCATGCCGACCGTGTACATGTGATGCGCCCAGACCACGAAACCGACGCCGCCAATGGCAACCATCGCGTAGGCCATGCCCATGTAACCAAACACCGGCTTGCGCGAGAAGGTGGAGACCACCTGGCTGACAATACCGAATGCCGGCAGGATCATGATGTAGACTTCCGGGTGACCGAAGAACCAGAACAGATGCTGGAACAGGATCGGATCGCCGCCGCCTTCCGGAATAAAGAAGGAGGTACCGAAGTTACGGTCGGTCAGCAGCATGGTGATGGCACCGGCAAGCACCGGAACTGCCAGCAGCAGCAGGAATGCCGTTACCAGCATCGCCCAGATGAACAGCGGCATCTTGTGCAGCGTCATGCCGGGGGCACGCATGTTGAAGATCGTCGTGATAAAGTTGATCGCCCCGAGAATCGAGGAGGCACCTGCCAGATGGAGAGCGAAAATCGCCATATCAACCGCCGGCCCGGGATGTCCGAGCGACGAGGAAAGCGGCGGATAGATCGTCCAGCCCGTACCGGCACCACCGCCGAGAACAGCGGAGAGGACCAGCAGCAGGAATGCCGGAACCAGCAGCCAGAAGCTGAGATTGTTCATCCGCGGGAAGGCCATATCCGGCGCACCCACCATCAGCGGAATGAACCAGTTGCCAAAACCGCCGATCAGCGCCGGCATGACCGCGAAGAACACCATGATCAGGCCATGGGCGGTCACCAGTACATTGAACAGGCTTTTGCCTTCGTCACCTGTCAGATGCTGCAGACCCGGCTCGGCCAGCTCCATACGCATCCAGACAGAAAACGCGCCACCGATCAGGCCGGCAACGATAGCGAAAAGAAGATAAAGGGTTCCGATGTCCTTATGGTTCGTTGAACAGAACCAGCGAACAAAGAAACCCGGCTTGTGATCAGCGTGATCGTCGTGTGCGTCAGCGGCTCCGTACGCCATTTTGCCTCTCCTCGTTCGCTTAGTTGGCAGCAGCGGATGCAAGCGCCGCTACCTGTTTGGTCTGTTTCATCTCGTTCCGGATATCGGCAACCTTCTGCGGTTCACCGGCTTCCAGAGATTTCTTGGCCCATGCGGCGTAGGTCTCTTTCGACACCACTTCAACCGCAACCGGCATGAAGGCGTGGTCCTTGCCGCAAAGCTCGGAGCACTGACCGTAATAGATGCCTTCCTTGCCCTCGTTCACCATGAACCATGTTTCGTTCAGGCGACCGGGAACTGCATCGGTCTTGAAACCAAAGGACGGGATCGTAAAGGAATGCAGCACATCCGCCGCCGTCACCAGAACCCGGATTTTCGTCCCCACCGGCACAACCACATTGTTGTCCACGGCCAGCAGACGAGGCTCGCCCGGCTGCAACTCGTCTTCCTTCTTCATGATCGCGTCAAAGCTGAGCACCTCGCCATCGGCGTTCTTCAGATCGGCGTATTCGAAGGTCCAGTACCACTGGTTACCAACTGCCTTGATGGTCATTTCCGCATCAACCGCGCGATCCTGCTTGTACAGCAGCTTCGCACTGGGAACCGCCAGAACAACCAGAATAGCCACCGGGATCAGAGTCCAGGCGATTTCCAGACCGACATGATGAGTCGTCTTGCCCGGGTTCGGGTTGGCTTTGCGATTGAACTTCAAAACCACATAAATCATCAGTGCCAGCACAAACAGCGTGATGATGGTGATGGTCGAGTTCAGCACAATATTATGCAGAAACTGCAGGTCTTCTGCGACCGGTGTCGCCGGTGCCTGCAATCCGAACTGCCAAGGATGTGGCTGCTGAGCAAACGCAGCCGTTGACGTCAACGCCACTGCCGCAAAACTGAATACAGCTTTAAGAGCCTTCAAGGGCTTCATTCCGTGCCTCTTTCTTCGTGATAAAAGCCTTCCCGAGCCCACAGCGCGCAGACAAGATCAAGCTACCCTTCCGTATCAGCCGGGTTTTACAGGCTTTTCCAGCCAAACCCAACACAAATTTCGACTGATGAATTCATAGTTGTCGGAATGTAAATACAACAAAACCAAGCCTGTAGGTGTGGCGCAGGTCTTTGGGCTTCAAGCTGAAAAATACCGGACAACAATCCTTTCTGTCGGAAAATCCCGGGATTTACGCGAAACTACAGCATTTCGGATAGAAGATGCCGGTGAAAACACATAGTCATCACCCCGTTATACAGGAACAATCTGACCGATGGATCGACCGAAGATGATGCTGCCTCCCGTTATTGGCCACCGCGGCGCTGCCCGCTTCGCACCTGAAAACACGCTTGCCGGAATTCGCAAGGGGGCCGGGCTTGGTGCCCGCATGGTCGAATTCGACGTCCAGCCGACCCGCGACGGAACTGTCGTGCTGATGCATGACACCACCGTCAACCGCACCAGTAACGGTGCCGGCCCTGTCGCAGACATGACCTATGAGCAATTCTCCCTACTGGATGCGGGAAGCTGGTTTGCCGCCGACTTTACCGGCGAGCCTGCGCCAACGCTGGTTCAGGCTCTCCGGCTTTGCGGCGAGCTCGGGCTGCGCGCCAATGTCGAGATCAAGCCGGACCTGCCGGATGTGGCGCGTGCCGTTGATCTGGTGCTGAAAGATATCGAAGCCGTCTGGAGTTTCGATGCCACCGGTCCGGTCATCTCGTCATTCTCTCCCGAAGTCCTGCGGGTCTGCCGTAAGCGGTCATCGGGGATTCCCCTGGGCGTACTGGTCTGGAAGGACAAATCATGGTGGCAGGAGCTTGCCGCAGATATCAGCGCCATGTCGGTCCATTTCTCACGGCGTAACCTGAGAAAGACCGATGTGGAAACCGCCATCGCAGCAGATCTCAAAGTTGCAGCCTATACGGTTAACGACCCGCAGGAAGCCCGCAAGCTGTTCGGCTGGGGCGTCACCGCCGTCTTCACTGACGATCCCGCTGCCATTCTCGCGGTTACCGATCAGGGCTGACCGGCTTCGGGCTGGCCACCGGAAGGCCCGGCCTTTGCGTTCCGACGCCACTCCGTCAGATGCATGTCATCCAGAATGACATAGAAGGACGGCACGACGAACAGGATCGCCAGAGTTGTCGCAATCAGACCAAAGGACAGGCTGGCAACCAGCGGAATCAGCACCTGCGCCTGCAGGCTGGTTTCCGACAGAATAGGCAGTAGCCCGGCAACGGTTGTCAGCGAGGTCAGGAAAATCGCCCTGAACCGGCGGCGGGATGCCTCGGTTGCCGCTTCGAGTGCACTGGCCCCTTCATTGCGGGCCTGCTTCAGGAACATCACCAGCAGAATGGAGTCATTCACCACAATGCCGCTCAGCGAGACCAGCCCCAGCATCGACGGCATGGTGAAATCCAGCCCCAGCAACAGATGGCCGGCAACAGCGCCGACCAGTGTCAGCGGAATAATCGCCATCACCACGACCGGCTCTATATAACTGCGGAACTGGAAGCTGAGCAGAAAGAACACCAGTGCCAGCCCGACCAGAAAACCGATAACCATCGACCCCTGAGTCTTCTGGCCTTCGCTTTTCTGGCCTTCGACAACCACCTGAATATCCGGATAGTCCGCCTTCATCTGCGGAATCAGGCGGGCCAGCGCATCGGAGACGATTTCATTGGCATTGCCGGTGGTGGTATCCACATCCCCGTCGACGGTCACTGTCCGGCGACCATCAATCCGTGTGATGCGGGTATAGCCACGTTCTTCCCGCAGGTCAGCCACGGCAGAGATCGGAACATTGTCTCCGTCCGGGGAAACCACCGTAAAGTAGTCAAGGTCACCAAGGCTGTTTGTATCTCGACCGGCAAGCCGGACATCGACTTCATAGGACTCCGGCCCGATCTGAAATTCTGCGGCCGTGCGCCCGAAGAAGGCCGAGCGAAGCTGGTCGGCGATCATGGTCGCGTCAAAGCCGAGACTTTTCGCCCCCGGCTTCAGGGTCAGGGCGATCTCCGGTTCAGACACCCGAAGATCATGCTGGGCATTGCGGACAGTTTCATAGCGGGTGAACCATTCCACCATCTCGGTGGCGGCAGACTGCAACTGATCCAGATCATCCCCTTTCAGCCGCAACTCGATCGCCTTGCCCGCCGGGCCAAGCTGGGCCGGGGTAAAACGCAGGTTCAGCGCCTGGGGAACCTCGCCGACTTCTTCCGCCCAGAGGGTCAGCAGTTCATCAGATGTTATCGTCCGCCGGTCGGCGGTCAGCAGGTCCACACTGACAGTCGCCAGATGCGGCCCGGTTTCCGAAACATCGAGATTATAGCCATAACGCTCGATAACATTGAGGACCAGCGTCGCGCCCTCCGGCTGTTCCGGTGTCAGCCGGTCATTGATCCGTCGAAGCGCCGCAAGGGTTTTCCCGACAACGGCCTCGGTATCACCGAGGGTCGCGCCTTTCGGAAGCAGAATACGAACTTCCAGCGTGTCGCCATCCGTTTCCGGAAAGACCGAGAATTTGAGAAACCCGCCGGCAAAGGCTGCCATTGAAAGCAGCAACAGACCAACCGCCACTCCCACGGTCAGATAACGAAACCGGACCGCCCGTTCGACCAGCGGGGTCAGCCGTTCATCCCGGAACCGGCGCATCCAGCCGTCGACACGTGCCTGTACCCGGCCATCCAGCGCATCCACCGAATGCGACAGATGGTTCGGCAGGATGATAAAGGCTTCTATCAGGGACACCGCCAGAACCGCGATCATGACGGCCGGTATCACCGCCAGTATATGCCCGATATCGCCTTCCAGAAAAACCAGCGACCCGAACACCGCCACCGTTGTGGTGAAGGACAGCACAATGCCCGGCAACACTTCCTGCGTGCCGTTGACCACCGCTTCCAGTCCGATGTCACCGCGTCGTCTGCGGGCCATGATGTTCTCGGAAATGACAATGGCATCATCCATGACAATCCCGATCACCATCAGCAGACCAACCATGGTCAGCAGGTTCAGGGAATAGCCGGCGACCTGCATCACCGCGATGGCACCGAACAGGGATACCGGCAGTCCAGCCGCGATCCAGAACGAATAGCGCAGCCCGAAGAACAGCCACATGGCGAAGAACACCAGCAGGATGCCCTGTCCGCCATTCTTCACCAGCATGGTCAGCCGGTCATCAACAACGGATGCCACATCATTGATGACGACGATGTCAACGCCGGGCGGCAGGCGCTTCAGTTCATCATCAATAAAGGCCCGAACCGCCGCGATGACCTCCAGCGTATCATCGCTGTGACTTTTGTTAATGTTCAGCTGTGCCGCATTCCGGCCATTGAAGACATAGCGGTCTTCATCATTCTCGAAACGGTTGGTGATCGTGGCGAGATCACCCAGTGTGATCTGCCCGCCAAGATCACCGCCGACAATAACCAGCTCCCGGAAGGCATCCGCCGTCCGGCGTTCGTCAGCAAATCGCAGCGACAGAACGCCATCCCCGGTCGTGATTTCTCCCGCTGGCAGATCGACACTCTGGCGGCTGACCACATCGACAATATCGTTGATCGACAGACCAAGACGGCGCAACGCGATGTCATCCAGTTCGATCCGGATCTGTGATTGCGAGAACCCGGCGACCTCAACCTGCGGAATACCGCCCCAGCGCAACATCCGGGTCTTGATATCTTCCGCCAGAACCTTCAGTTCGCGCCGGGCGGACGGACCGGTGACCGCGACCGAAGCAACAAAGTCGATCATCCCAAGCTGGCGGATGACCGGGGGTTCGGTTTTCTCCGGGAAATCATCAATGGCATCGATTTCAGTTTTCACATCCGCATAGAAACTGTCGAGATCGCCACCCTCCCGCATTTCCAGCACCGCCTTGCCAAGGCTCTGCACCGCCTCGCAGGTCAGTTCCTTCAGGTCGGTCAGGCCATCAACGGCGTCCTCAATGCGCAGGCAGATCGCATCTTCGACAGTTTCCGCACGGGCACCGGGATAAGGCACCTGTACCTCAACCCGACGCGGTTCAATGCGGGGAAAGGTTTCCCGCTGCAGGGAGGGGATGGAAATTGCCCCAGCCCCCAGCAGCACCAGCATGATGAGGTTGGCTGCCGTCGGATGGGCGGCAAAAAAACGGATCATCGCGGCGCAACCTTATCCGCCGTCAGATTGCTGTCCGGGTCTTCATAGGGCCTGAGCAGCATACCGGGGATTGCCGGCGAGGGCCGGCTGGTCACAACCCGCTCACCGGCGCTGACATGGCCCGTCACGATGGCGACATCACCAAAAACCTCTGCGCCTGCGGCTTCTCTTATATCCAGCCGGTTTTCCGCCGTAGCGATAAACAGCCGGCCTTCGACCAGTGCCGGACGCGGAACGACGAAGGCATCTGCGACCGGGTCAGTCGACAGTTCCACCTCGACAAACATGCCCTTGATCAGCGGCGGGCGGCTGCCCGGTCTGGCCAGCGTATAGGTATCATTGACCTGAATGATCGTCCCCACCGTCCGTGTCTGGGGATTAACGGTATCGCTGATCCGGACCACATCACCCGGCCATTCGATCACCCGGTCACCCACCATCAGCCGCACCGTGGCTTTCAGCCCGAGCCGCCCGACCATGGCCGCCAGATCAGGCATCGTGCCGATAGCCGGTGCCTGCTCCGGAGACGCGATCTGCATCAGGGCCTGCATCCGCGACTGCGGGATCTGGGCATCAATCTCGGACGCCCGGATATCGTCCAGCCTGGCCGTGACTTCACCGACCGTGACATACTGGCTTTCCTCGACATTGACCTCTGCCACCCGTCCGTCAAAGGGCGCACGGATGATGGTGCGGTCGAGGTCGACTTCCGCCTGCCGCAGTTCCGCCGCCAGCCGCGCCCGGTCGGCCGTCAGCGCCTGGCGCTGCGAGGGATAGAGACTGATGGTCGAGCGTGCATCCTGCGTGCGTGCACGCTGGGTCAGATAGGCACGGTCCTGTTCATCCAGCGTCCGCTGGGCCGAAACACCACGCTCGACCAGCTGGCGCTGACGTTCCAGTTCGCGGCGGGAGGCGGCAAGTGCGTCTTCTTCAATTTTGAGAGACTGCCGGGCGTTTTCTTCCCCCTGCCCCAGCTCCGCAAGGTCGGCATCGATCTTCGCCAGATCAGCCATCGCCCGGTCACGGGCAATCTCGTAATCCGCACGGGCTATGCGCACCAGCACCTCGTCCCGGCGCATCACCGCGCCGCGCCGCAGCTTCGGATTGGTATATTCGATCTGCCCGGCCAGCTCTGCCGTAGCATGCCAGACACGTGCGGGCTCAACCGTTCCATATCCCAGAATACGGGGCCTGAAAGCCATCGGCTGAAGGGTTACAACCCGTACCGGCGTTGCCCGTTCGGATACCGCAGCCTGTTCGGGAGGAGCCGAGCCCCGGATTGCGAGGACCAGCAGGATAATGCCAGCCAGAACCGGCGGCAGGATAAGCAGTTTCTTCATCATTGCCGGACCCTATGCGGTTTTGCGGACCGTTTCAGCCGCAAAATTGTAACTGTCTGTCGCAAACTGTCGCAACATCGCTGCCCGGAACCGACGATAACATGTCTTTTCGACTTGCAGTCACGTCCAGCAGGGTTCTTTCTCCTGCAGTGATCATTTGACGATATCTGCTATCTGTCGGGGTTTTATATGCGCGACCTTCGACCCGTCATCTTCATTGAAGGCGTTTTTGTACTGTTTGTCAGCCTGCTGATGCTGGCACCGGCGCTGATTGACGGGCTGGCCGGCAACCCGGACTGGAAGGTCTTCCTGATCTCCGCCGGGGTCGCCCTGGCCATCGGCGGCCTGATGGTCACCAGTGCGGGCGGCGGGCAAATCGATCTCGATATCCGGCAGGGTTTCTTTCTGACCACCACCAGCTGGATTCTGGTTTCCGCCATAGCCGCCATCCCGTTTGTCTTTGCCAATCTGCGGCTGGGATATACCGACGCCTTTTTCGAGGCGATGTCCGGCCTCACCACCACCGGCTCGACCGTGCTGTCCGGCCTTGACCATATGCCGCCGGGCCTTCTGCTCTGGCGGTCCATGCTGCAATGGGTCGGTGGTATCGGCATCATCGTCACCGCGGTTGCCCTGCTGCCTTTCCTGCGGGTCGGCGGGATGCAGCTGTTCCGGATGGAATCCTCCGACACGACGGAGAAAATCCTGCCCCGCGCCGGGCAGATTGCCGGTGCCATCAGCCTGATCTATCTGCTGCTCACCATCCTTTGTGCCGTGATGTATGATCTCGCCGGGATGACCCCGTTCGAGGCCATCAACCACGCCATGACCACCATCTCCACCGGCGGGTTCTCAACATCCGACGCCTCGATGGGGCATTTCAACTCACTCACCATCCAGTGGATTTCAGTTCTGTTCATGCTGCTCGGCAGCCTGCCTTTCGCGCTTTATGTCAGGGCCCTGAAGGGAGGGTGGCGCGATCTGGCAGAGAACAGTCAGGTCCGGGTTTTCCTGATCTTCCTTGTCCTCGTGACGGCCGGCCTGTCCTGCTGGGTCTGGCGGGTCGATGGGCTGGCCATCCCCGATGCCGTGACACTGGTCGCCTTCAATGTGGTTTCCGTCGTGACCACCACCGGATTTGCCTCCACCGATTATACCCTCTGGGGCACCCTGCCGGTCATCACCTTCCTGATCCTGACCTTTGTCGGCGGCTGTACCGGTTCGACCTCCGGCGCCATCAAGATTTTCCGGTTCGAGATGATGTACCGCATCGTCCGCCGTCAGCTGCATATCATGATGTCACCCAGCGACGTCAGAATCCTGACCTACGGTTCGCGGGAACTGCCGGATGATGTCATCCGTTCAGTCGGTGTTTTCGTGTTCCAGTTCGCCTTTATCACGGTATTGCTGAGCCTGATGCTCTCCCTGACCGGCCTTGATCTGGTCACCAGCTTCACCGGGGCGGCTACGGCGATTGCCAATGTCGGCCCGGGACTGGGGGACATCATTGGCCCGTCCGGTAATTTCGCCAGTCTGCCGGACAGCGCCAAATGGATCCTCTCTGCCGGGATGCTGATTGGACGGCTGGAAATTCTCACCGTGCTGGTGCTGCTGTCACCCGCCTTCTGGCGCCCCTGATCGTCCAAGCGGGTCAGCCCACTGCATTCAGGTTCGCTTCATGGCCCCGACACCTTTATATATGTCCGGACATGGAAACAGCGATAACATGACCATCCGGTCTCATCGGTTCAGGGAGAGAACATCATGACAAACAGCAACGGCATGCAGCAGATCACCGCCAGTGACGGCCACAGCTTCGACTGTCACATCACCCGCACCACCGCGACCCGGCGCGGCGGGCTGGTCATCCTGCAGGAAATTTTCGGTGTCACCGACCAGCTGAAATCCGTCGCCGCCGCCTATGCTGCTGACGGATATGATGTTGCCATTCCCGCCCTGTTCGACCGGGTTCAGCCGGGAACTGTCGTGCCTTTCGACAAGGCCCCGGACGGGCGCGACCTGATGCTGAAAGTGGCACCGGCAGATGCGCTGCTGGATATCACGGCAGCAGCAGACGCCGTGCGGTCCGGCGGCAAGGTTGCGGTTATCGGTTTCTGCTGGGGTGGTGGCCTGGCCCTGCGCGCCGCCCAGAACCTGAACATTGCCGGTGCCGTCGCCTTCTACGGCACCCGGCTGGACTCACTGCTGGAGACGCCGCTGAAGACAGCGATGCAGTTTCATTTCGGGGCCACCGACGATCATTCCCCGCCAGAAGTCATCGCTGCCGTTCAGGCCGCCTATCCGCAGGCGGAATGCCACATCTATGACACCGGCCACGCCTTCGCCAACGACGCCCGGCCGACGGTCTATAACAAGGCCGCAGCGGACACCGCCCATGGCCGGACCCGGGAGTTTCTCGCCCGCGTGACCGCCTGACCGGAGCATCTGTTTGCCGTGGCGGCAGCAAGGGTCAGCACTTTCCGCAGCAAACCCCTCTTGCAGCCGCCCTCCCGCTCCGCTAAAACGCTGCCTCCCTGCGGAGGGATGGCCGAGTGGCTTAAGGCGCACGATTGGAAATCGTGTTCACCGAAAGGTGTCCGGGGTTCGAATCCCCGTCCCTCCGCCATCACCCCTTCGCTCCGCGAAGGGGT
Organism: Alphaproteobacteria bacterium HT1-32; assembly: GCA_009649675.1. Taxonomy (NCBI): domain Bacteria; kingdom Pseudomonadati; phylum Pseudomonadota; class Alphaproteobacteria; species Alphaproteobacteria bacterium HT1-32. Next base: position 1,153,954 of record WJPL01000001.1, read on the forward strand.
CAGAACATCCTCCGCATAAAATGTAGCGTCAGCCGTTTCGCAGAAACGGCGAGAGCGGTGACGGTGCGGGCTTTCTCCAGCCACCCACAACGCTCTTCCTATCCTCGTCACCGACCGTCTGCGTTCCTATACCGCTGAAATGAATGAGATCGGCAATGCTGGCAGACAAGAAACTGGCCGTTGGTTGAACAATCAGGGTGAAAATTCACACCAGCCATTTCGAAGGCGAGAACGGGCGATGCTTCGCTTACGACGCAGGCGAAGTTTACAGAAATTTGTCTCCGTTCATGCCTCAGTTCACAACCATTTCAATCAGGAGCGCCATCTCCACAACCGATCAGATTTCAAGTGAATCGCACCACGGCTCTTGCCGAATGGCTTCAGCTTCGTGCAGCATAGGTTACGGCGTCTGGTGGCTAACGGAGACTGGTTCGAATTGGTCTGACAGCACTGTCCTACGGTAGATAATCCGCACTCTGTGAGTTCTTGCAAAGCGCTGCGAATGATCGGTCTCAACCAAACTGCTACGAAAAGGATCCTTTTTGCGGCAGTTTTTCGCCTCCCGCCAAGTCATTGATCTGATTGGTGCTGGACCGCCGCAAAAACCTCGTGCAAAAAGAATCCATGAAAATCGGTTACGCACGGGTGTCCACAGAGGAACAGAACCTTGATCTACAGATCGAGGCGCTGACCGAGGCCGGTTGCGACCGGATCGTTACCGACCAGGCGCAGAGCGGTGTGAAGGCAGCCGAGACCCGTGCTGGATTTTTCGAGGCGTTGGAGCTGTTAGGTTCCGGCGACCTTCTGGTGGTCTGGAAGCTGGACCGTGTAGGCCGATCCATTGCCGACCTAATCCATCTTCTGAATCTCTTTGGGGAACGCGGCATCGAGTTCCGCAGTCTGACAGATGGGATCGACACGACGATCGCTGGAGGGCGACTGGTTTTTCATATCATGGGCGCGCTGGCCGAGTTCGAGCGCGATCTTACCCAAGAGCGGACAAAGGCAGGGCTGCGCGCGGCCAAAAAGCGCGGCAAGCGGCTGGGGCGTCCACCGGCGCTTTCCCCGACGCAGATCATCCAGGCGAAGACCGCCATCGAGACCAAGTGGGAAACCGTTTCTGGCATGGCCGAGATTTTGGGCGTGAACCGCAGCACATTGCAGCGTGCCATGAACCGGGAAGTCGGGGTTTCGGTCTGATGGCCGAAGCTATGCCAATTACTCCGGCAGTTGTGACCTGGGCACGGGAGCGAGCCGGGTACTCTATGGATGCTGCAATATCGGACTTTCGCAAGATCGTAGAATGGGAAGCCGGCGAGTCTTTTCCGAGCTATCCGCAGCTCGAAAGGATGGCCGAAAAGTTCAAGGTGCCGGTTGCGGTATTCTTCTTTCCGGCTCCGCCCGATCTGCCGCCAATCGAAGAAACCTTCCGCACCTTGGGTCCAGACCAGATTGCCGAGATATCGCCTCGCATCCGATTGCTTTTGCGCAAGGCCCGGACGTTCCAGATGAGCGTTGAAGAGCTGAGCGGGGGCCGCAATCCCGCCAAGCGGCTGATTATCCATGATCTGGCGTTCCGCCCGACAGACCGCATTGAGGAAATCGCAGCTGAGGTCCGGGCTTATCTGGGCGTTACGATGGAGCAGCAGTTCGCGTGGGGCAATGTGGAGACGGCGCTGGAGGAGTGGCGCAAGGTGCTTCTGGGTGTCGGTGTCTATGTTTTCAAGGACTCTTTCCGGGAGCCGGGTTATTCCGGGTTCTGCCTCTATGATGACGAATTTCCGATCATCTACGTCAACAACACTACCGCGAAGACCCGGCAAATTTTCACGCTGTTCCATGAACTTGCGCACCTGCTCTTCCATACAAGTGGCATCGACCGGACCGGCGACGGCTTCGTGGATGAGCTGGTCGGAGATAATCAGCGGATCGAGGTCATCTGCAATCGTATGGCGGCTTGTCTTCTTGTGCCAGAAGATGCCTTCGATGCTACTTTTGCCGGTCAGGCACCGACGGAGGCGACAGCGACTGAGTTGGCACAACTGTTTAGCGTCAGTCGCGAGTTCATCTTTAGAAAGTTTCTCGACCGCGACCTGATCACTCCGGGCGAGTATGATCAGGCCGCACGGCGATGGGCCGAACAAGGCCATCACGGCACGGGAGGAGACCACTACAACACCAAAATTGCGTATCTTGGGACTGAGTATATCAACCTAGCTTTCCGGCGGTTCTACCAGAACCGGATCGACTACAATCAACTTGCTGACATTCTCGACACCAAACCCAAGAACCTGACCCGCCTTGAAGAATATGTCTCAAGGAGAGCGCCTTGAGCTACGTTTTCGATACGAACGCATTTTCCCAACTTTTCCACAGCTATTATCGCAACCGGTTCCCGACCCTTTGGGAGCAGTTTGACGAGCTGATCGAAAACGGTGAGATCACATCGACCCGCGAGGTGTACCGAGAAATTGAGGGAGACCGGGTTGCCGCCTTGCGCGATTGGGCTGCGGTCCAACGTGACCTGTTTCCTGCACCAAATGCGGCGGAGGCAGGTTTCGTGGGGCAAATTTTTGCGGTGCCGCATTTCCTACACCTCATCGAGCGAAAGAAGCTTCTGAAGGGAGGACTGAACGCTGATCCGTTCATTATCGCACGCGCCCACGCCATTGGCGCGACGGTTGTAACTCTTGAAGGCGAGCCGCCGAACGGCGCAAAAATTCCGAACATTTGCCGCCATTTCGGTATCCCGTGTATGTCACTGGAAGGTTTTATGGAGGCTGAAGATTGGACTTTTTAACGAAGGTATATTTTGCGCTGAAATTACATGACCAGAGATCCATTCGATAGCGATGCAATGCGCCGCGCGCTGGAACTGAGTGAAGGTCCGGCACAAAGACTCATGCGCCAGATGGAAAACGGTCCGGCGACAAGGATGCTTCGCGAGCTTGAAAACTCCCCCGCCCTTCAGGCAGTGCAGATGCTTGAGCAGAAAGACATCCAAAGATTGATGGATTCCGTTACTACAACCCATGCCGCGTTCAAGACATTCACCAGATCGCAGCAATGGGCAGAAATGTCCGGCGTGGTTGCAGCCGCACACAAGTTTTTGGCGAGGCCAGAAACCTTCGACGCGCTGCAACGGATCGACGCAAATTTGAAGCACCTGGTTTCGAATGAGCATCACGCGATTGTCCCGTTGGCGGATCAGCTACAGAGCTTTTCCATTGCGGCAGCTCAGGCGATTCACCCTCTTCATGAGCATTTCCAGCACATGGAGATTTGGCAAGCATCGCTTGCTGACAGGATGGCGCAGCTTAACAATCCGTGGGCTTTTGAGGATCACCTTGGCGTTTCGACAGTTGGCTTTGCCCGTATCGCCCGCCTGCACGACATTTCCAGCAGTGCCGAGCCGTTCGACCCTGCGGGCCAAGAGGTATTTGCAGAAGAACTGGGGGAACCGATTGCTTTTGACGAAGACCAATCCTCGGCAGATCGAGAAACCGCGCAGTTTGATGCCGGGTTGAACGCTGAAGTTGTCGCCTTCCCGCAAGATGCCTATCCGCAAGTTTTGATTTCTGCGGGTTTCGAACTGCGCATCGAGACTGTTGCACCGGTCAGGACAGACGGCGGCGAGATCGGCAGATACGATCCGCAGCACGCCAGCTTGCTTGGACAGATCGAGAACCGGCTTCGCATCGTGATCGAGACTGAGCTTCGGCGGATCGAGGGAGATGCATGGTTGCGGCGGAGGGTTCATGGTGACCTTCGGAAGAAGTGGCAGGACCGAAAGGCAGCAGAACACGAGCAGCGCGGGGATTCCTTCCCCCTCCTCTACTACGCTGACTTTATGGAGTTAATGCACATCATTATCGAAGGCAGAAACTGGAATGATGCGTTTCAACGGTTCTTTGTCTCGAAGCCGGACTTCCAAGTTTCGATGCAACGACTTGCGCCTGTAAGAAATACCATTGGCCACAACCGGCCACTGGTCAGAACAGATCAGTTGATCCTGTTTGCCGAGGGAAGCCGCATTCTCCGCGCCTTGGAGGTTCGCGTGTGACCTTGGGATATGACTCAACCCTATGCTGGCACTGTCAGAGGAAACTTTCTTGAGATGGGTAAGGATGTCTCGTAGCGTTTGAGAATAACAAAACGCAGCCCATTTCGGTACTTCAAGACGTCTCCTGAAATCATCCGCCTCGCCGTGATGATGTATGTGCGTTTCCCGCTTTCGCTGCGGAAACGTCCGGTCCATCATCATTCGCACTCGAACTGGCAGTGTCATCAGGACGAGGTTTTCATGAAGATTTACGGCGAGACGCATTATCTTTAGCGGGCAGTGGATCATGAAGGAAAAGTTCTGGAAAGCTTCGCCACAAAGCGCCGAGCCTGTAAGGCAGCGTTGAAATTCCTCAAGAAAACGCTGAAACGCTATGGCAAGGTTGATGTGCCCGCTACCGATCGTTTGCGTTCTTATGGTGCTGCAATGAAAGAGATTGGCAATATCGCCCGACAGGCAACCAGCCGTTGGCTGAACAATCGGGGTGAAATTCGCACCAGCCATTTCGAAGGCGAGAACGGGCGATGCTGAACTTCCGACGCAGGCGAAGTTTACAGAAATTCATCTCCGTTCATGCCTTAGCTCACAACTCTCTCAACAGGAGTGCCATCTCCATATCCGATCAGATTTTAAGTTGAATCGCACCACGGCTCTTGCCGAATGGCGTTAGCTTCGTTCAGCATAAGTTCCGGCGTCTGTCTGCTAACTGAGACAGGTTTGAAATCATCTGACAGCACCAAGCCGAGCCATCCAAGATCCTGGTCCTGTCACCGCAGTCCCTGAGCATTCACTCCCCCTCACAAAAACTCAACCTCAATAAAGCTGAACGGATAGTCGTTGGCGTTGATGACGTCATGTTCGACGCCGGTTTCGCGGAAGTAGGGGATGCCTGTTTTCATCTCGGCGCGAGTGATGACGCCGCCGCCTGTGTCGATGTCGAGAAAGCCGTTGGTCATCGGCACAATGACATAGTCATGGTCATGGCGATGCCAGCCGGTATGGGCGCCGGGCGCAAAATGCCATTCGGTCACGCGGGTCCGGCTGTTATCGATATGGGTGGTCGGGCTGGCAGCATCTCGGGTCATTGCGGTTTCCCTCGGGTTTTCTTGTCTGTCTCCTGACAAGACTGGCCTTCGCAGACCGGCCCTGCCCAGAGCCACAGCGGGACAACGAAGCGGACCAGAAAATCCGCATTCCGGGTTTGGCCTTCCGCCCCCGGCGTCTTACCATACAGCCCTGCTGCGAACGGGAGATTTGAATGGACGACGAGAAGCTGCATGAAGCGGCGTTGATTTATCATCGTGAGCCGAAACCCGGCAAACTGGCGATCATGGCGACCAAGCCGCTGACCACCCAGCGCGACCTGTCGCTGGCCTATTCCCCCGGCGTCGCAGCCGCCTGCCGGGTCATTGTCGAAGACCCGAAGGAAGCGGCAACCGTCACGGCCCGGGCCAATCTGGTCGGCGTCGTGACCAACGGCACCGCGGTGCTGGGTCTGGGCGCCATAGGTCCGCTGGCTGCCAAGCCGGTGATGGAAGGCAAGGCCGTCCTGTTCAAGAAATTTGCCGGGATCGATGTCTTCGATATCGAAATCAACGAGACCGACCCGCACAAGCTGATCGAGATCATTGCCGCACTGGAACCGACCTTCGGTGCCATCAATCTGGAAGACATCAAGTCACCGGAATGTTTCATCATCGAACAGGCCTGCCGCAAGCGGATGAACATCCCGGTCTTCCACGATGACCAGCATGGCACGGCCATTGTCACGGCGGCGGCGATCCTCAATGCCTTACGCATCACCGGCAAGAAAATCGAGGATGTGAAACTGGTCTCGACCGGCGGCGGGGCAGCGGGTATCGCCTGCCTGAACCAGCTGGTCAGTCTTGGCCTGAAACGTGAGAATGTCTGGCTCTGCGATATTGCCGGGCTGGTCTGGCGGGGCCGCAATGACGAGATGACCCGCGAGAAGGAAGCCTATGCCCAGGACAGCGATCTGCGCAACCTGAGCGACGTGATCGAAGACGCGGATGTGTTCCTTGGCCTGTCCGGCCCGAATGTCCTGAAAAAGGAAATGGTCGCGAAGATGGCGAGCCAGCCGGTCATCCTTGCCATGGCCAACCCGACACCTGAAATCTGGCCGGAAGATGCACGGGAAGTCCGTCCGGACTGCATCATTGCCACCGGCCGGTCGGACTATCCCAACCAGGTCAATAACGTGCTCTGCTTCCCGTTCATTTTCCGCGGCGCGCTGGATGTCGGCGCGACCGACATCAACGAGGAAATGAAAGCCGCCTGTGTGCGGGCCATCGCCGATATGGCGATGATCGAATCCTCGGATATTGTTGCCGCCGCCTATGGTGGCGAGGAATTGCGGTTTGGCCGTGAATATCTGATTCCGAAACCGTTCGACCCCCGGCTGATCGTCGAAGTCTCCTCAGCGGTGGCGCAGGCTGCGATGGATTCCGGTGTTGCCACCCGTCCGATCGAGGACATGCAGGCCTATCGCGACAGTCTCAGCCGCTTTGTCATCCGCTCCGGGCTGGTGATGAAACCGATCTTCGAGAGCGCCCGCAAGGACCCGCGCCGCGTCGCCTATGCCGAAGGTGAAGATGAACGCGTATTGCGTGCCGTGCAGACCATTGTCGATGATGCCATCGCCATGCCGATTCTGATCGGCCGGCCCGAGGTGATTGCCTCACGGATCGAAAAAATGGGCCTGCGGATCTGCGAGGGCCGTGATTTTGAAGTGGTCAATCCGGAACAGGATGAACGCTACACGGATTTCTGGCGCAGCTATCATGAAATCATGGAACGGGGCGGCGTCTCACCGGATGCGGCACGGACCATCATGCGGACCAACACCACCGTCATCGGCTCGATGATGGTCCGCAAGGGCATGGCCGATGCCATGCTCTGCGGGGTTTATGGTCAGTACCGGTTCCATCTGCGTCATGTGATGGATGTGCTTGGCCTCGGCAAGGGTGTGCATGATGTCTCTGCACTCAGCCTGCTGATCCTGCCCCAGGGCAGTATTTTCCTCTGCGACACCCATGTCACCCCCGACCCGTCAGCCGAGGAAATCGTCGAGATGACGGTGCTCGCCGCCAACGAGGTCCGGAATTTCGGGATCGAACCGAAAATCGCCCTGCTGGCCCATTCCAATTTCGGCACCACGAACTATCCGCAGGCGGTGAAGATGCGGGAAGCCGCAAAGATGCTGCATGAACGCTATCCGGAGCTTGAGGTCGAAGGGGAAATGCATGCGGATTCCGCCCTGAATCCGCAAAGCCGCGACCGGGTATTCCCGAACAGCCGGCTGACCGGAACCGCCAATCTGCTGATTTTCCCGAATCTGGATGCCGCCAACATCACCTTCAATGCGCTGAAAACCATGTCTGGCGCGGTTTCGGTCGGGCCCATGCTGATCGGCACTTCCGCACCGGCACATGTGCTGACCCCGTCAGTGACCGCACGGGGCATTCATAATGCAACGGCCGTCGCTGTGGTCGAGGCACAGCGCAAAGGCTGAAGCGGGCGGCAGAGGAGTCTTTACAGCCTCTGACCGCACGGGCTATCCAACTCTCATCATTCTCTCAGCGCCGGAGCGCCGCCATGACCGTCAAGATTTCGCCCTCGATCCTCTCTGCCGACTTTGCCCGTCTGGGTGAGGAAATCCGGGCGATTGACGAAGCCGGATGCGACTATGTGCATGTCGATGTCATGGATGGCCATTTCGTTCCCAACCTGACCATCGGCCCGATGGTGGTGCAGGCCATCCGGCCCCATACTGCCAAGCCGCTTGATGTGCACCTGATGATCGAACCGGCGGACCCCTATCTCGAGGCTTTTGCAAAGGCCGGGGCCGACATCATTACCGTTCATGCCGAAGCCGGACCGCATCTCGACCGCTCGCTGCAGGCGATCCGGGATCTCGGCAAGAAGGCCGGGGTGTCACTGAACCCGTCAACGCCGGAAAGCGTGCTCGACTATGTGCTCGACCGCCTCGACCTGATTCTTGTCATGTCGGTCAATCCCGGGTTTGGCGGACAGGGTTTTATCCCTTCCTCACTCCAGAAAATCGCCCGCATCCGGGAAATGATCGGTGACCGGCCGATTGAGCTGGAAGTGGATGGCGGCGTCAATAATGCGACTGTCCGGGATGTCATTTCCGCCGGCGCCGATGTGCTGGTTGCCGGTTCTGCCGTGTTCAACGGCAAGGGCAGCTACGCCGAGAATATCGCTGCCCTGCGCCCCTGATTTTCGCGGATAGCCACCCGTTTTCCTGACCGGTCTCCCGGGATGAAAGGCCAGCCCCGGACAGATGTCCTTTGTTGCAATTGAACTAAAGTTATAACAATATGTGATGTGGCGATAAAAGCTGGCCGGAAAAACACGTCATCTGTCCCTCAATTATCGCCGTTCGGGAGCTTTGCGCAGCAGCCGGGTCAGGCCTGACCCGCCAGCGCACCAACAGGGAGAAATTCAATGGGATACGAAGTTTCAAGACGCTCGGCCATGAAGGCCCTCGGAGCCGTCGGTGGCGCAGCAGCAATTCAGGGCGCCGCATCAGCCTTCACCATGTTTGCATCATCCGAAGCCTCTGCCGCGACGACCGTGCAGAGCCTTCGTTCGACCGCCAAATCCTGGCTCTGGGCAGCAGAAGATTACGCCAAGGGTGGCGGCTTCTTTGACAAGTCCGGCCTCGACGTCAACATCACCTCCACTGGCCGTGGCGTGAACACCTCCGCCCTGCTCAGCGGCAATGCCGACATTCTGCTGGGAGCACCTGACCAGACCATCAAGGTGCAGGTCCAGAACCAGCCGGTGAAACTGATCGCAGGTCTGGTCAACAAATACGCTTCCAACATCGTTGTGAAGAAAGACATTCTCGACAAGCTCGGCGTTGACGAGTCATCCCCCTTTGAAGCCAAGGCCAAAGCGCTGAAGGGCCTGAAAATGGGCACCACCGGCCCGGGCGCCGGACCGGACAACCTGCTGCGCTACATGATGACCCAGGTTGGTCTGGAGCCAGACAAGGAAGCCGAACTGACCCCGCTTCAGGGTGGCGGTACCGGCATTCTCGCAGCTATGGAACGTGGCGTGATTGACGGCTTCTGCCTGTCATCACCGACCTCTGACATTGCTATCGCCAAGTTCGGCGGTGCCTATCTGTTCAACATGGCGAAGAACCCGCCGCCGGAACTGAATGACTACCTCTATATTTCCGTTGCCGTGTCCGAAGAAGCGATCAAGACCAAACGCGAAACGCTGGTCAATTACGTCAAGGGTCTGGCTATGGCACAACAGGCCATCAATGCTGACCCGGCAGCCTTCAAGACCTGGTCACAGGAATGGTTCAAGGGTCTCGACCCGGCCGTCTTCGAGAAGGCTTTCGACAGCAACTCGAAGATCTACATGCCGGACCCGACCCCGCGGGAGCATCACTTCAAGAAGAACATCGAATTCGTCAATCTCAGCTTCAAGACGCTGAACAAGGATCCGATGCCGGCCAGCTTCTCCTTCCTCGACGCTTACGACCCGTCGATTGCCGAAGAAGCCATGAAGCAGCTCTGACCACTCTTTCCAGGGGGCTGCGCTTCGGCGTGGCCCCCTGTTCTTGTTTTTATCAGTCGAACGGGAAGTCCAGATGGCGATTGTCGTTGATCAGGTCACCAAGCGTTTCATCGCACGCGGCCAGGAAGTACATGCGCTCCAGCCAACCTCGATGACCATCGAAGAAGGCGAATTCGTCGCCTTTGTCGGCCCCAGTGGCTGCGGTAAATCGACATTGCTGAACATGATCGCCGGCATTTTCCAGCCGACAACCGGAACCATCACCCATGACGGAGCCGAAATCACCGGTGTGAACCGGGCCGTCGGCTATATGACGCAGATGGATTCACTGCTGCCCTGGCGCACCGTGGAACAGAATGTTCGTCTGCCGCTACAGATTCAGGGTATCGGACGGGGCGAGGTTGAAGACCGTCTTGACCGGATGCTGTCGATGGTCAACCTGTCCAAATTCCGGAACCATTTTCCAAAAGAACTCTCCGGCGGCATGCGCAAGCGCGCGGCGCTGGCGCAGCTGCTGATTTATGAACCGGGCACGATCCTGATGGACGAGCCTTTTGGCGCGCTTGATGCGCAGCTGAAACTGGTCATGCAGTCTGAATTGCTGAAAATCTGGGCCGACACCAAAAAGACTGTGGTGTTTGTCACCCATGATCTCGCCGAGGCCATTTCACTGGCCCAGCGTGTCATCGTCTTCACCGGCCAGCCCGGCACGGTCAAACATATCAGCGAAATTGACCTCGGCGCAGAACGCAACGTCTTCAAAGACCGCTTTGAAAAGAAGTTCCAGGATTATTACGAAGTACTCTGGGCCGAACTCGCGCCAGAGATCCACAAGGGAGAGGATCTATGAGCAAGACAGAGATTGTCGAACATTCGGAAGACCGCCCGAATTTTCGCACTGACGCCGTGGTTGCGCATGAAGCCGCAGCCGCCCGGCGACGCTGGGTTTTGTTTGCGCTGCAGATCGCCTTTGGTGTCTTCATCATCAGTTTCTGGGAATATGCTTCCGGCGCCCTGATTGATCCGTTCTTCATCTCCTCGCCATCCGCCGTTATTCTCCGGCTCTATGAATGGATTACGGACGGCACGCTGGCGACACATCTGTGGATCACCCTCTATGCCACCTTCGCCGGTTTCCTGATCGGCTCGGTCATCGGCTTTACCCTCGGCTTTCTGTTCGGCCGCTGGGATGCCATCGCCACGATCTTCGATCCCTATGTAACAGCACTTTACTGCCTGCCGAAAATCGCGCTGGCCCCATTGTTCATCATGTGGTTCGGCATCGGTATTGAATCCAAGATCGCCATGAGTGCGGTGATCGTCTTCTTCCTGGTCTTCCTGAACACCTTTGGCGGTGTCCGGGATGTCGCACAGATCTATATCAATACGGTCCGGATCATGGGTGCGAACGAATGGCAGCTGCTGCGATCCGTCATCATGCCGTCAGCTTCCGCCTGGGTGCTGACCGGACTGAAGGTTTCCGTACCCTATGCGCTGATCGGTGCCGTGGTGGGTGAGTTCATGTCGTCAAACCGGGGTATCGGTTTCCTGATTGCACAGGCTTCCGGCATCTTTGATACAGCTTCGGTTTTTGCCGGTCTCATGGTTCTCGCCGCATCGGGCGCCATTATCAGTGCCGCGCTCAAAAAGTTTGAAGCTCACACCCTGCGCTGGCGGTGATCCCGTTTAACCGATGAGATCTTCCGCCCGCCCCCGGGCACCACGCAGTACCATTGCGAGATCATTGCCAGCGAGCACAAGCTGATGTCCGAAGGCCATATAATCCCGCGCGAGCGCCGCATCGGCCACGCCGCCAAACCCGGAGAATTTACCGGCGTTCCGGGCGGCGTCGGCCACCTGCTGCATCGCCTCCCGGATACGGGGATGGCCGTATTGCGATGGAAGTCCCATGGCAAAGGTCAGGTCGCTGGCTCCGACCAGCAGGACATCCACACCGTCGACCGCCGCAATTTCATCCACGTTCTCCAGCGCTGCGGGCGATTCAATCATCACCACCACCAGCGTCTCCCGATTGAGAATTTCCGCCCCTTTGTCGAAGCCCAGCGGCTGATAGCCAAGTGCCGGAAAAGCGCCGGGAACCGACCGTTCGCCCAGCGGCGCAAAACGGCAGGCGCGGGCAATGGCACGGGCCTGATCCGCCGTCTCGACATGCGGCGCAATGATTCCCATACCGCCGTTCGACAATATCCGGTTCATCGGGGCCGGGTCATGATCCGGTGTGCGGACCAGCGGAAAGATACCCGCCTCGATACCCGCCAGCGCCATCTGGGACAGGGTGTCGAAGGACATCGTGCCATGTTCCAGATCCAGGAACAGCCAGTGATAACCGGCGTCGCGCATGATTGCCGCCCAGTCCATCGTCCGGGCCAGCCGCAGGCTGACACCAAGACAGGGCTGTCCGTCTTCAAGGCGCTGACGAAGGGAAAGATTCATGTCCACTGGTCCTGTCTGCATTTCAATACAACCTGCCCCAGTCTAACCATCTCATCGACAACAGGCGAGGCCCAACATGCCGGCTGATCTTACTGCTGCCCCTGATGCGAAATCCCGCATCAGGGTGATCTGTCACAACGGCGACTATGTCGCCCCGGACCAGGCGACCATCCGTGTCACCGCGCCCGGGCTGGAATTCGCCCTGCTGGTTTTTGAGGGCATCCGTGGCTATCGGAATGACAATGACGACCAGACCTATGTGTTCCGGCTGAAGGAACATCTGGACCGCCTCGCCTTCTCCTGCCGGATGATGCGCTTCGACGGCGCTCCCACGGCTGAAGAACTGGCCGTCGCCGTGTCGGAAACGATCCGCCGCAATGATTTCCATGAAGATGTCTATATCCGTATTCAGGTCTATATCGATGACTGGGGCGACATGAATTCAACCGGCCCGGTCGGCTGGGATGTCATTGTCCGCCCGCGCCCCCGGATTGCCGCCTTCCATGAAGGCCGCCGCTTCAAGGTTTCCAGCTGGCGCCGTCTGGCAGACGATGCCAGCCCGCCCCGCATCAAGGCCTCTGCCAACTATCTGAACAGCCGCCTTGCCGGGCTGGAGGCGAAAGCCGCCGGTTATGACAACGCGATCCTGCTGAACCCGGACGGCAGCCTTGCCGAAGGTCCGGGCGGCTGTCTGTTCATCCTGCGCGACGGGAAACTGCTGACCCCCAGCGTTGCCGATGGCATTCTCGAAAGTGTCACCCGCGCCACCCTGCTGGAACTGGCCCGCGACATGGGCATTCCGGTGGAAGAACGACGCATCGGCAGAACCGAACTGCATCTCGCCAGCGAAGGTTTCTATTGCGGCACCGGGCAGGAAATGACCCCGATGCTGTCTGTCGATGACCTGGCACTGGGCGATGGTAAACCGGGCCCTGTCACCCGCCGCCTGCAAGACGTCTATGACCGGACCGTGCGCGGCCTGGATACCGGGCATCCGGTCTGGCGCACACCCGTCTTCAACAAGGGAAGCTGATAGTCATGACTGAACTTGATCCTGTCCGGCTCGGACTGGTCTGGCGTCGTCTCGCCGGTATGGTGGACGAGGTCGCCGAGACCTTTATCCGCACCTCCTTTTCCTCGGTGGTGCGCGAAAATCACGATCTGGCCTTCAGCCTGCTCGACCGCACCGGCCGCCAGTTCATCCAGACCCGCAAGAGCATCCCTTCCTTTATCGGCACGCTGCCGGCCACCCTGCGGGCCATGCTGGACAAGTTCCCGCTGGAAACACTGAAGCCCGGTGATGTGCTGATCTCGAACGACCCCTGGCTTGGCACCGGCCATCTGAATGATATCTCGCTGGCCGCACCCCTGTTCCGTAACGGTCGCGTCGTGGCTTTTGCCGGCAGCACCGCCCATACGGTTGATATCGGCGGCGCACCGTCACCGACGGCCCGTGACTGCTATCAGGAAGGGCTCTGCATTCCGGTTTCCAAACTGGTTGTCGCCGGTGAGGAAAATCAGACAATCCTTGACTTCCTGAACGAGAACCTGCGCGAACCGGAAGAAACCCTCGGTGATATCCGCGCCCAGCTTGTCGCCTATCGCGAGGCAGAGGCCCGGCTGTTCCAGCTGATGGATGATGAAGGACTGGAAGAAATCGATTCCGTCATCGACGAAATTCTGTCCCGATCGGAACAGAGCATGCGCAAGGTTATTTCTGACCTGCCGGACGGCCGTTATGAAGATGAAATGACCGTCGACGGATTCGACCATCCGCTGACCATCCGATGCAGCCTGATCGTCAGGGGCGACGGCATCACCGTCGATTTTGAAGGCACCTCCGGCCAGATCGACCGGCCGGTGAACTGTGTGCTGAACTATACCCGCGCCTATGCCTGCTATGCCCTGAAATGTGCGCTTGATCCGCATGCCCCCAATAATGACGGATCATTTCAGCCGATCACGGTCACCGCACCGGAAGCCAGCCTGCTGAATGCCGCCCGCCCGGCCCCGGTCTGGGGTCGTCATCTCTCCGGCCATTATGTCCCGCCCGCGGTTTTCGGGGCGCTGTCAAAATGTGCCCCCGACCGCATTGCGGCTGAATCCGGATCGCCTCTCTGGAACGTCTATTTCCGCGGACGCGACAGCCGCAATGACCGGCGTTTCGTCAAAATGTTTTTCATGAATGGCGGTCATGGTGCACGGGCTGGCAGTGACGGACCGGGTTGCCTGTCCTTCCCCTCCAACGTCTCGAACCAGTCCATCGAACAGTTTGAAAATCAGGTGCCCCTGCTGGTCACCGAAAAGGCCTTCGTTACCGATTCCGGTGGTGACGGCACCTTCCGCGGTGGTCCGTCGCAGCGGTTATCCTTTCTGAATGTCGGTGAAGAACCCCTGCTGATGACGATCCGGCATGAGCGCATCACCTATCCGCCGCGCGGTCTGCAAGGCGGTACCAACGGCGCACCCGGACTTGATCTGGTCGATGGCAAGCCGATCCCGGCAAAAAGCGAGACCATGGTGCAGCCCGGCCAGACCGTTACCTTCCAGCCACCGGGCGGGGGCGGTATCGGGGATCCGAAAAAGCGCAATCCCGCACATGTCAAAGCCGATGTCGCCAGCGGCCTGCTGAGCCCGGCAAAGGCAAAATCTGTCTATGGAGCTGATCTATGAGTGCGACCGCTGACCTGCGTCTGGGCGTTGATATCGGCGGCACCTTTACCGATCTGGTGCTGCATGATCCGTCGGCAGACCGGATTGTCCTGGAAAAGGTTCTGACCACACCGGACGCACCGGAACGTGCCGTACTGGAAGGTGTCGGCAAAATCCTCGCAAAGGCAGGGTTTGGCCCGGAATCGCTGAAATCCGTCATTCATGGTACCACGCTGGTCGCCAACGCGCTGATCGAACGAAAGGGCGTCGAGACGGCGCTGATTACGACCGAGGGCTTCCGTGACATTCTCGAATTCGGCCGGGAATGGCGCTATGACCTGTTCGACCTGACCATTGACCCGCCGACCCCGCTGGTCCCGCGTGCCCGTCGCCTTGAAGCACCGGAACGTGTTGGTCCGGATGGCGCCGTCGTCACCCCGCTGGATGAAGATGCGGTTCGCCGTCTGGCCCGCCAGCTGGCCGGCAGCAGCACCCGTGCGGTCGCCGTTGTTCTGCTGCATGCTTTCCGGAATTCCGATCATGAAGTTCGGATCGGCGAAATTCTGGCTGAGGAGGCACCGGAACTTGCGGTCAGCCTGTCCAGTGAAGTGACCCCGGAGATCGGTGAATATGAGCGAAGTTCGACCACCGTCGCCAATGCCTATGTCCACCCTGTTTTCCGGGATTATGTGGCGCGGCTGGAAAGCGGCCTGAAACAGGCAGGCTTTACCCGTGACCTGTTCCTGATGCTGTCAGATGGTGGCGCGGTCCATGCGAAAGCGGCCGTCACCTATCCGATCCGGCTGGTACAGTCCGGCCCCGCCGGCGGCGCACAGGCCGCTGCTTTGTTTGGACAAGCCGCCGGTCTGGGCGATGTCATGTGTTTCGATATGGGCGGCACCACGGCCAAAGCCTGCCTGATCGAAGGCGGACGCCCGACCCGTGCCCGTGACTTTGAAGTCGCCCGCATGCACCGTTTCTCGAAAGGCAGCGGCCTGCCCCTTCAGGTGCCGGTCGTCGACATGATCGAAGTCGGTGCCGGTGGCGGCAGTATCGCCCGCATCGACGGCATGGGACTGATTCAGGTCGGCCCGGATTCCGCCAGCGCCCAGCCCGGCCCGGCCTGTTACGGTCAGGGCGGCGAAGACGCGACAGTCACCGACGCGGATCTGGTGCTTGGCTATCTGGACCCCGGCAACTTTCTGGGCGGTGACATGGCCCTGGATGTCGAGGCCGCCCGCGCTGCCCTGCAGAACCGGATCGGCACACCCCTTGGCCTTGACGCAGAACAGGCTGCCTGGGGCGTGCATGAAACGGTCACCGAAAACATGGCGCAGGCAGCCGCCATTCATGCGCTGGAAAAAGGCCGTCGCATCGACCGCTACAGCATCGTCGCAATCGGCGGGGCCGGGCCTGTCCATGCCTGCTCACTGGCCCGCAAGATGGGAGCCAAACGTGTTGTTGCCCCGGCGGCAGCCGGTGTTGCCTCCGCTCTCGGCATGATCGCCTCACCGCCGTCTTTCGAATTCGTTCAGGCCGATATGCGCCGCCTTGATGAAGCCGACTGGCCTGCCGTGGCCACCGCTCTGGATGACATGGAAGCCCGTGGCCGTGACATGTTGCGCCTGTCCGGTGTCGCCGATGCCGATGCTGTGACTACTGTCAGCGCCCTGATGCGCTATGTCGGGCAGGGCTATGAGGTGGAGACACCGACGCCCCGCGATGTCGCCGTCAGCGCCAGCGCAGATGACCTGCGTCAGCGATTTGATACTGCCTACAAGGCCCTGTTTGGCCGGGCGGAAAACATGGCCGTCGAGATTATTTCCTGGCGCGTCGTTGTCGCCGGGCCGGTCCCGGAGCTAACCCTGAAAGGCAGCGGCACAACACCCGGTCAGGCCCTGAAAGGACATCGCAAGGCCTGGTTCAGCAGTGACGGCTTTGTCGATACCCCGGTCTATGACGCTGCAAAACTGGCTACCGGCGACAGCTTCGATGGCCCGGCACTGGTGGAAGCCCGTGAATCAACGCT
Organism: Alphaproteobacteria bacterium HT1-32; assembly: GCA_009649675.1. Classification (NCBI taxonomy): domain Bacteria; kingdom Pseudomonadati; phylum Pseudomonadota; class Alphaproteobacteria; species Alphaproteobacteria bacterium HT1-32. The sequence goes on from WJPL01000001.1 coordinate 1,170,729, forward strand.
GGTCATCCCCCCCGCCGCCAAAGCCACCATCGACCCCTCCGGCGCCATCGTCGTCGACTTGCTGTAAGGGGCATCTGCGGAGTGAGCCACCAGTTCCCTGATCCTGAAACAAATTCAGGATGAGGGAGGGGTTATATTGGCGGCGTGCGGTCAACTTGCTGGCTGGTCCTGTGGACGCAAGGCAGCTGCTCTGCGTTCCCCACTCATCTCATCCTGGACTTGTTTCAGGATCCCTGCCCGTGCTGGTCTAGTGGCGGCGTTTGGGGTCGCGGCTGAGGCCTTTTTCTTCGAGCTTGTCGAGATAGGTCTGCCAGATCTCGGTCTGGTTTTCACCGAGATGATAGAGATAGTCCCAGCTGTAGATACCCGTGTCATGCAGATCGTCGAAAGTGATCCGGATCGCGTAATGTCCTACCGCCTCGACCTTCATGATGCCGACATGGCGGCGCTGGTCGATGATCTTCTTCTGCGAGGGGCCGTGGCCCTGTACTTCCGCTGAAGGGCTTTCGACGCGCAACAGTTCGGCGGGAAGACGGAAGCTTTTGCCGTCTTCGAAATCGATTTCGATGCAGCGTTCTTCGCGTTTTACCCGGATTTCAGACGGGCTGCGGTCAATGTCAAAATCACCCATGGCCGGATCAGCGCCCGTTACGTTCAGCGTCGGTCAGTTCCCGCGCCTCGTCGATCAGCATGATGGGGATTCCGTCGCGAATCGGAAAGGCAAGGCCGGTTTTACGGGCGATCAGTTCCGCTTTCTCCGCATCATATTCCAGCGGCTCATGGCTGCCGGGGCAGACCAGAATTTCGAGCAGTTTCGGGTCGACCCCGCTTTTTGCTGCGCCCGTGGACATGGCGTTTACCCTCATCTGTGAAAGACGTGAAGCTACTGACGGGTTGTACTACGCGGGCCGCCAGTCTCAAGCGTTTCCATTTCCATCATGGCGCTCAGCGCATCGGCCCGCTCTGCCAGCGTATCAAATTCCAGCAGCGCCTGCTGCTCTGTCGGTGAAAAAGGACAGGACATCGCCAGCGTTGTCACCAGCGTCTCATCTGCGCAGGTTTTCAGGCTGTCCATATCCGCCTCGATCCCCTTCAGGTCGAAATAGGGTTTCAGGGCGGCAACCAGCCGTTCCTTGTCAAACTCCGCTGACCCGTCATAGCACCGCAGGTCATCCCGGAAAGCCGTATAGTCAGGCACGACCCGGCGATAGCCGCGCAGCGTGTCGATTTCCTCGCTGATCCGGAAACGGATGACACCGGTCAGGCTGATCAGATAGCGACCGTCATCGGTTTCCTGGAAAGCTGACAGCCGTCCGGCACAGCCGATAGAACGGAGCGCCGGTTTCTCTCCGCCAGCATTTTCATCCCGCGGCTGTATCATTCCGATCAGGCGTTGCGATTCACCCAGCGCATCCTGCGTCATGGTGAGATAACGCGGCTCGAAGATATTCAGTGGTAACTGCCCGCCCGGCAGCAACAGAACCCCCGTCAGCGGAAAGACCGGCAGGGTCTGCGGCAGTTTCTCGAAATCGGGATGGAAGGCCGGGCGGGTCATGAATAATCCTGATTCAGGAAAACAGGACAGAAGACAGACGGCGACGGGCTGCAATGGTCACCGGGTCCATCGGACCAAATGCCTCGAACAGCTTGACCAGCTGCTTGCGCGCTGCCTCATCATTCCAGGTACGGTCGATCTCGATACTGCGCAGCAGATGGTCTGCCGCCGCCTCATTTTCACCGACCGCATAAAGCCCCATCGCCAGATCAAACAAGGCCTGATGATCGCGCGGGCTGGCTTCTACTGCGGCTTTCAGACCGGCAAGATTTCCGGCAGCGGCTTCAGCCTGACCCGCCAGTTCAATCGCGGACAGGGCGGCCTGTATCGGCGCCGCCAGTTTCAGGCTTTCCGACAGGCCACCGATCATTTCCTTCGCGGCCTCACCTTCGCCCATTGCAAGATAGGCCCGTGCAAGACCACCGATTGCATCTGCATTTTCGGGCTCGACCTCAACCACCTGCGTATAGACGGCGACCGCATTCTCCACATCACCGGCAGCCAGCAACTCACCCGCCTGCTCCAGTGCGGCAGCCAGATCCTCACCCGGCGCCGTCCCGCCGGACAGGGTTACCAGCTTGTCGATGAAGGCCTTGATCTCGCTTTCCGGCACCGCGCCCTGAAATCCGTCAACCGGCTGGCCCTGATAGAAGGCATAGACCGTCGGGATGGACTGGATACGCAGCTGCTGAGAAATCTCCGGTGACTTGTCGACATCAACCTTCACCAGACGGACAGCACCCTTCGCCGCCATTACGGCCTTTTCCAGCGTCGGCCCGAGCGTTTTGCAGGGACCGCACCAGGTCGCCCAGAAATCGACGATCACCGGCACCGTCTTCGAGGCCTCGATGACATCAGCCATGAAACCGGCACTGTCCGAGTCCTTGATGAGGTCGCCGGCGGCAGCACCAGCCTGTGTTCCGGTCGGGGTGACCGGTGTTCCGTCGCCGTTGAGCAGGATATCCGTCATGTGTCTTCAGCCTTCATTGTGTTGGATGAGAGATAGAGGTGCACAGGGCCTGAAACAAGGTTCGGACCCGGCAAGAGGATAGATTCAGCCGCCGCAGCCTGACAGGTCTTCAATAATCGGGACATGTCCGCAGGCACGGATAAAGGTCATCAGATCGTCCGGGCGAATGGCCGATGTCATCTCGTTTGTCAGCGGGTGATAATTCAGCGGGCTATACTCCAGCATCCCCGCATCAATGACCGGGCGGACACGCAGATCCGTATCATTGATCAGCGCAAAAGGTGTCACCGAGCCCGGAATGACACCCAGCACATCCCACAACAGATCGGGCTTGCCGAAACTCAGCCGCGCCGCGCCGATGACGCCTTCCAACGCCTTCATGCGAATCGGGCGGTCTTCCAGCGTGACTACCAGCCACAGCTGCTGCTTCTTGTCTTTCAGGAACAGATTCTTGCAATGCCCGCCCGGCAGGTCGCCGCGCAGAGCCTTGGAATCCTCGACCGTGAACAACGGCGGGTGAGTGTGGTTTTCAGTCTCGATACCCAAAGCCGTCAGCCGTGCCAGCAGGGCCTCAGGCGTCGTCGGGGCCGGACCGGGCGGGGTCCAGGGAATTTCTGACATCTGTTGATTTCCTGTCGTCTCGGGTGAGACCGGAACCTTAGGTCCGTGGCCTCTGGCGGGCAAGCCCGGCCACCATTTTCACCCCATCAAAATAACTGTCAAAACCGGCTTGCAAAGGAAACCATCTTGCGCCATATTCCGCGCCCTCAAGGAAGCGGGCGTAGCTCAGGGGTAGAGCATAACCTTGCCAAGGTTAGGGTCGGGCGTTCGAATCGCCTCGCCCGCTCCATTGAGACTTTCCAGACAGTCAGATCTGCCTCCCCCGACCAATTCGGCCGGGTGATGCATTTGCGTGTGATCAAAAGCTCTGGCCACCTGCCCCTGCCTCGCAGGCGCTTTCGGTCTGACTTGAACAATCATAGATATTATCATATGATAAGGTATGAAATTTCATATGGTGATTCATGTCAGGCGGATTTGGCGAACAGGTCGCAGAGTTCATCGCTCCCTCCCCAATGGGTGAGCGTGAACAGATTACCGTCATCATCAGGGCTGTCGTCCGGGTTGCCGAGAACTGGGGGCTGAGCAATGCCGAAGCTGCTGCATTGTTTGACGTTCCTTCCGCGACATGGAGCCGAATGAAAGCAGGAACATTCCGGGGCAGTCTCGATCAGGACAAGATGACCCGGGCCAGTCTGATCATTGGCATCTTCAAGGGCCTTCGCCTGTTGTTCAACGGCCCCCTGCAGAACGGCTGGCCAAAACTGCCGAACAAGGGGCCATTCTTTGAGGGGTCATCGCCTGTCAGCTTCATGATCGCCCACGGCATTCCCGGTCTGTCGAGCGTCCGTCAGCATATTGACGCCTTACGGGGTGGTATATGACCGATCTTTCGGCAATTCCGTCCGTCAGTTTCACGGAACCCGACACAATACGGTTGATTTCCACTGCCTATATCAAAGAACCCGCGCTCGGTCCGCTGGCAGACTCGGACGCTGATCGCGCCATTCTGGAAGAGCTGGAAAGCCGGACATCCGCCCGGCAGGCCGGCATAATGCCGCGGCCCCCCGGCCTCCGCAGAAATGAACTGCGCACAGAAGCCGACGGCTTTGGCTGGACCTACATCAATGCTGCCTTCTGCTATACCCGTCCGACCGGCAACCGGTTCAACGGAGCGGAAAGGGGGGCCTGGTATGCGGCCTGGGGAAGCTATGCATCCGAGACCGCACAGGCAGAGGTCATCTGGCATCTGACACGGGAACTGGATGCAGTTGGCATTTATGAAAACATCACAGCCTACCGGGAACTGCTCTCCGGCTTCACATCACAGATGCATGACCTCACAGGTCTGCCCGAAATCCCCTGCCTCAACTCCGACCCCGCCATCGCCTATCCTGCGGGGCAAGCCCTCGCCCGGTCACTGCGGCAGGAGGCAAATTCAAACGGTATTCTCTACCCTTCCGCACGTCATCCGGAAGGCCGCTGCCTCGTTGCCCTGAGACCATCGGTAATTCAGAACATCAGACAGGGAGCAACCCGGATATTCACCTGGACCGGCGACCGGGTTCCGGAAGTTACCTGATTACGCCACATTTGATCCTCACGGCAGCAACACAATCTTCGCTGCGGCAGAGCGTCCTTCATGCAGATCAGCGAAGGCGCCCGCGCCTTCACTCAGCGGACGTGTTTCCACCCAGTTCAGATCACCCAGGTCGCCCCGGTGGATCGCTGTCAGGGCGGCGCGGAGGTCGACGGGGGTGTAGGTGTAGTTGCCGATGAAGGTGACTTCCTGCAGGGTCAGGCGGCGGGTATCGAGGCCGCCGTCATTATCCAGCAGACCGACATGGCTGATGACCCCGCCGGACGCCACCTTCTGTGAGGCGGCAGCGCGGGTATGTCTGCTGCCGACCGCATCAATGACCAGATCGTAAGCGTCATCTTCCGGCTGCGGTCCCTCGAGCGGGTTGTAGACAGCGGCACAGCCTTCGGCGTCGACAGTCTGGCGGCGCAGCGCGTTGGTGTCGCCCAGCATGATGTCGCGACAGCCCTTGTGATGCAGAAACAGGGCGGCCAGCAGGCCGATCGAGCCACCACCGAGAATCAGCGCCCGGCATTCACTGACGGGACGGCTGAGAATACGCTCAGCCAGCAGAACCGCATGCAGTGAGGTTGCCGCAGGCTCCGTAACCGCCGCCTTCACCGGGTCCATGCCCCCGGGCATCGCAATCAGGTTCTGTTCAGGGATTGAGATATATTGTGCGAAGGCACCGGGAAGGCGCATGCCGATCAGCTCGCGCTGGCCGCAGAGATTCGGGCGACCGCCAAGACAATGGTTACAGACACCACAGGTGATCAGCGGATTGAGAATGGCCATCTGGCCCTGCATCCGGCCGGACTGCACCAGCCCGGCGGCTTCATGACCGAGGATCAGCGGCGGCACCCTTCGTGCATCCATACCGTGATAGGCATGCATGTCAGATCCACAAACCCCCACCGCATCAATACGGACAACCGCATCCCCTGCTGCCGGGTCCGGTTCCGGCTCGTCACGATAGGTGACTTCAAGGGTATCTGTGTAAACCAGCGCTTTCATGGTCAGCCTGTCCTCTGGTTATCAGGGGTTATTTCGCCGTAAAGCCACCATCCACATAGATGATCTGGCCAGTCACATAGTCGGAGGCCGGTGATGTGAGATAGAGAATGGTGCCGTCGAGGTCGGCCATCCGGCCATTGCGGCCAATCGCCGTCTGACTGGCCAGCCGCTCTGACATCGCCGCATCATCAAAGACCGGGCCGGTCAGCTCCGTCGGGAAAAAGCCTGGTGCAATGGCATTGCAGCCGATGCCGTCACGGCTCCAGGCTTCTGCCATGGCACGGGTCAGCTGGCCAACGCCACCCTTTGAAGCGCCATAGGCCAGACCATTGGCAAACGCCCGTTCAGTCTGCAACGAAGCGAAGTTGATGACCCGCCCCCAGCCCTGTTTCTGCATGCCCGGCACCAGCAGCCGGGCCAGAAAAAACGGCGCGGCGAGATTGAGGTTGATCGTCGAATCCCAGCTTTCCCAGGTGATGTCCTCAACCGGCTGGCGATGATTGATCCCCGCCGCGTTGATGAGAATATCAATCGGGCCGAAGGCATCGGCCGCACCTGCCGCAAGACCGGGCAGGCTGTTGCGATCCAGCAGATCCCCCTCCAACACTGCCGCCTTGCCCCCGGCAACCGTGATTTCCGCCGCCGCCTGTTCCAGCCGGTCCCGGCGCCGGGCCAGCAGCACCACCGAAGCACCCGCCGCTGCCAGTACGTCAGCAAAATGCCGGCCAATGCCGGATGCCGCCCCGGTAACCAGCACCCGCCTTCCCTTCAGATCAAACAGGGTTGCCATCGCAGGTCAGACCGCGCTGGTGGTGAAGGTCTCATCCGGGAAATATTTATCAAGCCGCACATCGCCGGTGCGGGCATGGGCTTCCATGCCTTCCAGCCGGGATATCCGGGCAGTTACGGCCGCCACATCACGGTTGGCCTCCTGCGTCATGCGCTGGGTGGTGACCACCTTGATGAACTTGTGCACCGACAGCCCGCCCGTGTAATGGCCCGCACCCTTGGTTGGCAGGATATGATTGGTGCCGGAGCATTTATCCCCGAAAGCAACCGTCGTTTCCTCGCCCACAAACAACGAGCCGTAATTGCGCAGTCGCGCCACATACCAGTCGAGATTGGTGGTCTGGACCTCCAGATGTTCGGGGGCGTAATTATCGGAAACGGTCGCCGCCTCTTCATCAGAATCACAGAGGACAATTTCACCATAATCACGCCAGGCCGCTTCGGCCGCCTTTGCCTGTACATCCGGCAGGGCCGCAATCAGCCGGTCCATGCGGGATGCCACATCATCTGCCAGCCGGCGCGAGGTGGTGACCAGCCAGGCCGGGGAATCCGGGCCGTGCTCGGCCTGTCCGACCAGATCAACCGCAACCACTTCCGCGTCCGCGCTGTCATCGGCGATGATGGCAATTTCCGTCGGACCGGCAAACAGGTCAATCCCGACCCGGCCAAACAGCATGCGCTTGGCCTCTGCCACAAACCGGTTGCCCGGACCAACCAGAATATTCGCCTTGTGACCGGTGAACAGGCCAAAGGTCATGGCGGCAATCCCCTGCACGCCCCCCATCGCAAGGATATGGTCGGCCCCGCACATATCCATGGTGTAGAGGATCGCCGGATTGATCCCCTGTCCGGGTTTCGGGGCCGAACAGGCAATAATATTGCGCACGCCCGCAACCTTGGCGGTGGTGATACTCATGATCGCGGAGGCGACATGGGCATAACGTCCGCCGGGGACATAACAGCCCGCACAATCCATCGGAATCAGCTTCTGACCGGCCCACAGGCCCGGCGACAATTCGGCCTCGAATTCCGACATGCTGGCTTTCTGCCGTTCGGCAAATCCCCGGATGCGGTCATGGGCGAAACGCAGATCATCCTTCAGTTGCTGCGGCACCTGTGCCGATGCGGCTTCAATCATCTCACGGGTGGCAATGACCTCACCGTCATAGCCGTCCAGCTTGTGACTGTAGATTCTGGCGGCCGATTCTCCTTTTGCCTCAATCTCAGCCAGCATCTCCCCGACGATACGCCGGGTGTCATCTTCGCCGGTAGCCGAGGTTTTTTCCGCCTTCTTTATGTAGGTGATGGCCATTCTTCGTCTCCTGGTGAGGGATTAACCAGCCGCCCCGTCCGGCAGACCGGTTGCAACAATATCCATATTCAGCATCGACAGTTCCGCCGCTGCCCGGCGCAATGCAGGGGCGCAGGCCACAGCCTGTTCAATGTCCATCCGCATCACCGCCGCATGAACAGACAGGGTGGCGCACAGGCGGCCGCTGCCATCAAGGACCGGCACCGATGCCGCGATCATGCTGTCGAGCAGTTCCTGATCGTCCGTTCCGATCCCGGTCTCCGCGATCACGTCCAGCGCGGCTTCCAGCCTGTCGGCAGAAGTGATCGTCTGTGCGGTAAAGGGATGCAGGTCGAGCCGGCGAATCATCCGGCGGCGCTGATCCGGCGGCAGTGAACTGAGGTAGAGCTTTCCGCTGGCCGTACAATGCAGCGGCACCCGGCTGCCAATGGCAAAACGGACGCCAAGCTGCCATTTCGCCTCGACCCGGTCAAAATAGACCATCTCTCCGCCTTCCGGCACGGCGAGGTTGCAGGTCTCCCCCAGCTCTGCCGACAGGTCGGTCATGATCCGGTGGCGCAGCGCCCGGGCCCCGGAGCCACCGATCACCGAATTGCCGAGGCGGATCAGACGGTGACCTTCGATAAAGCCGCGACCGACCATATCGCGTTGCAGAAAGCCTTCACGTTCCAGCATGCTGACCAGGCGATGCACGGTTGCCCGCGGCAGACCTGTCCCCTGAACAATCTCGGGGACCGAGACGGGGTGACCTGCTGCGGAAACCATTTCAACCAGTTCCAGTGCCCTGATCGAGCGTGATATCTTATCCGGACCGTCCGGCATGTTTTTATGACCCTCAGTTGCCGTAGATATATTCCGGCAACCAGAGTGCGATCGCCGGGAAGATGATGATCAGTATAAGGCCGAGCAACTGAATGCCCATGAACTGCATCATCCCGAGATAGATATCCTTCAGCGGCCATTCCGGCACGACCCCTTTCAGAAAATAAGCCGACAGCGCCACCGGTGGCGACAGCCAGGCGGTCTGGAGATTTACCGCAACCAGAATGCCGAACCAGGTCAGGTTGAAACCAAGCTTTTCCACCAGCGGAATCAGAATTGGCACGATGATGAGAACAATCGGCACCCATTCGAGCGGCCAGCCCAGCAGGAAAATCAGCGCCATGATAATAAACAGGATCACATAGCGGTTCAGTTCCAGATCAAGCAGGAACTCGGTCAGCATGGTCGGCGTACCAAGCCGTGAGAAAACAGCCCCGAAGAAATTTGACGCCGCGACCAGAAACAGAATCAGGGCCGATATTTCGAGCGTCTTGACCAGCGCATCGAACAGCTTTTTGCGCGTCATCTTGCGATAGGCGAGCGTCAGCAACATTGCCCCCAGCGCCCCGCAGCCCGCCCCTTCGGTCGGTGTCGCGAGACCGAACAGAATACTGCCCAGCGCAAAGGCAACCAGGGCGGCCGGCGGCACCAGCCCAAGCAGGAATTCGCGCCAGATGACACCCATGTTTTCGGCCCGGTCTTCCATCGCCAGTGCCGGACCCAGTGCCGGGTTCAGCCAGCAGCGGATCAGCGCATAGGCCATATACATGAAAGCCAGCATGATGCCGGGAATGATTGCCGCCGCGAACAGATCGGTGACCGGCACTTCCATCACCGGCCCCATGACCACCAGCATGATCGAGGGCGGAATCAGGATGCCCAGCGTACCGCCGGCGGTAATCGTCCCCGCCGCCAGCTTTACGTCATAACCGGAGCGGTTCATGGTCTTGGCCGCCATGATCCCGAGAATCGTCACCGACGCACCGACGATACCGGTCGCCGCCGCAAAGATGGTCGAGACGAACAGCACCGCCACATAGAGTGAGCCGCGCACCCGCGACAGCATCAGCTGCACCGCCTGGAACAGGCGTTCCATCAGTCCCGCCTGTTCCATCATGATCCCCATGAAGATGAACAGCGGGACAGCCGCCAGTGTCTGTTCAGACATCACCGAATAGAACTGGAAGGTCATCAGATAGAAGACGACCTTGCCGAAACCGAGATAGCCAAACACGAAGCCGAGGAAGATCAGCGTAAAGGAGATCGGAAATCCGACGAAAATGGCAAACAGCATGACCCCGATCAGGACCAGGCCGAGAATCTCCGGAGAGAGAAAATCGAACAGCATATCAGGGCCACCGGTTGTTTTTGGCGGCGTAGTAGCTTTTCAGCACTTCCGAAACGCCTTGGATGAGGAGAAAGGCCACACCGAGCGGCAGGGCTGTCTTGATCGGGCCGACATGCGGCATCCAGGCTGTATCCATGCCCTTCTCGCCGCGCTCCCATGCCTTCCAGGCGAAATCCATCGCCGTGATCAGGAAAGCAACCAGACCGGGGAAATAAAAGACGATATAAAGGAACAGGTCGACCCGCCCCTGATTGCGCGGCTCCCAGTTCCGGTAAATGAAATCGGCGCGGATATGGACGCCCTTTGACAAGGCGTACCCGGCCCCCAGCATGAACATGCCACCATAAAGAAAGCGGCTGATGTCATAAGCCCAGAGGGTCGGTGCCACAAAGACGTAGCGCATGAAAATTTCGTAGACCATGGCCAGAAACAGGGGGATGACCAGCCAGCAGATGACATAGCCCGTCCATTTCGAGAACCTGTCGATCCCGGTGATCGTTGACGCCATCCAGGGCGCCATGTCATCCGGCATGTTGCCGTCACCGGATCGCCGTTCAGCAATCAGCTCATCGGCAAATTCATCAAGTTTCAGATCCGCCATATTCCTCCCCCTTGCCGCCTTCCTGAGAACTTCATCGCCTCATTCCGGACCCGTCCCGGATATTTCACAGAAACCCGGCTTGTCATCCGGTCATGTGAAACGGGTCTGGAATGAGGGATTGCGGGGCGACCTCAAACAGCCGCCCCGGAACCCTGCTGATATTATTATTTCTTCAGCTGATTGGCGTAGGCATTGCCAAGATTCGCATTGGTGGTCTGTGAACCGGCCCAGTAGGGAACGGCGATATCCGCGAATTCCTTCATGGAGTTCCAGACCTTCAGGAAGAAGGCATTTTCCTTCTTGTAGCGATCCATGGAATTGTTCACCGCAGCCATATATTCGGTGAAGTAGTCCTTTGGCGTGTCATGCAGGATGACACCATGATTATCGACGAGATCCTTCAGGGCCTTGCCGTTTTCATAGATGCGATAGGACATCGCCTTCATCAGCGAGGCATCGGCGGCCACTTCCATGGCTTTCTGCTGGTGCGGGGTCAGCTTGGCCCAGACATCACCATTCAGATACATGTCGGCATTGACGACCACCTGATGCAGACCCTGCAGATAGTAGTGTTTCAGTACTTTCTGGAAACCGAACACGCTGTCCGGCTTCGGGCAGCACCATTCAGCCGCGTCGATGACGCCTTTTTCCAGTGCCGGCAGAATATCACCGCCGCCCATGGCAACTGCGGCGATACCGATATCCTTGTAGGTCTGGCCGGGGATGCCCGGTGGTGTGCGGAAACGATATTTACGGAAATCAGCCATCGTCTCGATCGGCTCCTTGAACCAGCCCAGCGCTTCCGGTCCGACCGGCTGCAACATGAACCCCTTCACGTTGACGCCCATTTCTTTCCAGAGTTCTTCATACAGGCCACGGCCACCGCCATACATGTACCAGCTTACCCAGGCGATATTGTCGATCCCGAGACCGGCACCGGCCGTCGGTGATCCGAACAGGGTGGCGGCGGGATGCAGGCCGGACCAGTAATGCGTCCAGGCAAATCCGCCTTCGATCAGTCCCTGATCAACGGCCTCAAGCGTCTGCTGCACACCGACAACGGCGCCGGCCGGCAGCACTTCAATCTGGACTTCACCATTGGTCAGCGCAGCAACCGTGTCGGCATAGTCCTTCAGCATCGTCACTTCATCGGCTTTCGTCGGAATCACCGACTGGACCCGGATCTTGATGGTTTCAGCAACCGCAGGCGTCAGAACGATTGCGGCTGTCATTGCTGTGGCGGCGGCACCGCCCAGCAGTCTGGTCATAATCGACATTGTCTATGTATCCTCCCAGTGGGTTCTGGCCCCTGAAATGCCAATCCGGCAATGCCGGTGCCTGAGGGGCGTGGTCGTACAGTGGCATGACAGGCATCCACTGCGATCTGCCTGGCGCGATCTGTGCCGCACCTGGTAGCAGAACTGGTCCGGCACTCCGCCGGCATGTCGAAAACACGAAAAGCCGGATGCAGCATCACTGCATCCGGGCAAAGAAAACTTTCCCGAAGAGTTTCCCGCACGGGCAACCGCCACGATGCCGGGTTCTGATGAACCCTAGCCACCGGGCTGGTACTCACGACCGCGCCACCAGACAGCACCCCTGCTATCCCCCATGTTTCCTCCGCGTCTTCGTTTATCGAAGATTCTCACTGTCTCATTAATGAGCATCACAATCTCATTATTGCAAATATAATTTTCAAATGCAAATCTTTGATATAGTGATGCGTCTGGAGTCATTGTTTTGTATGATTATAACGCAGATGCAGCATAGGATGGTTTTTTCCTGCTGCTCTGCACAAAAATGGGTGGCTTGACCGGCTGTCTGGCGATAACGAGGCTGCAACATGACCGAATCCTACGATTACATCGTCATCGGCGCCGGCTCTGCCGGATGCGTGCTGGCCAACCGGCTGTCGGCTGACCCGAAAAACCGTGTCCTGCTGCTCGAAGCCGGGGGCAAGGACTGGTATCCGTGGATTCACATTCCCGTCGGTTACTTCAAGACCATGCACAATCCGCTGACCGACTGGCGCTACAAGACAGAACCAGACCCGGGCCTTGGCGGGCGGGCACTAGACTGGCCGCGCGGCAAGACGCTTGGCGGGTCCAGCGCCATCAACGGCCTGCTCTATGTCCGTGGTCAGCCACAGGATTTCGATGGCTGGCGCCAGATGGGGAATGTCGGCTGGGGCTGGGACGACGTATTGCCGCTGTTCAAACGCGCCGAAGACCAGGAACGCGGCCCCGACGAAATGCATGGCACGGGCGGGCCGCTGGCGGTTTCCGACATGCGTATCCGGCGTGAAATCTGCGACCGCTTTATCGACGCTGCGGTCGAACTTGGCTATCCCGCCCGCGACGACTTCAATGGCGAGGAACAGGAAGGGGCCGGTTATTTCCAGCTGACCGCCCGCGACGGACTGCGCTGTTCCACCGCCGTCGGTTATCTGCGCCCGGCAAAGGGCCGCGAAAACCTGACCGTCGAGACCCATGCCCATACCCACCGGATTCTGATTGAAAACAATCGGGCCGTCGGGGTTCGCTATGATGTGAAGGGCAAGCTGCGGGAGGCCCGGGCACGCGGCGAGGTGGTGCTGTCTGCCGGGGCCATCGGCTCGCCGCAGATACTGACCCTTTCCGGCATCGGTCCGGGCAGTAAACTTCAGGAACTGGGTATCACACCAGCCGCAGAATCCCGTGATGTCGGCAGCAACCTGCAAGACCATCTGCAGGTTCGCATGGTGTTCAAGACGAAGCAGCCGATTACCCTGAACGATCAGGTCAACAACCCGGTCAAAAAGGCGATGATGGGGCTGGAATTCCTGCTGCACCGGCGCGGTCCGCTGACCATGGGGGCCAGTCAGGTCTGTGCCTTCGTCAAATCCCGGCCGGAAGTTGCCACGCCGGACATCCAGTTCCATGTCCAGCCGCTGAGTGCCGACAAGCCCGGCGAAGGGCTGCACAAGTTTTCCGCCTTCACCTCATCGACCTGCCAGCTGC